>CAMDVX010000041.1 GCA_945877865.1 Bifidobacterium breve
AAGACCGAACTCATCTACCACGACGGCCCATGGAAAGGCCCGACGACGTCGAATGGGCCACCCTGACGTACATCCACTGGTTCAACCACACCCGCCTCCACGGCGAAATCGGCATGCAACCACCCGCCGAGCACGAACACGACTACTACAATCAAACCATCCCAGCCGAAACGGCCGGGACCCAACCAAAAAAGTCCCTACAAAACCCGGGGCTATTCAGTGCTTGGAGGTTGCTGCCTGGCCACCAACAGCGATGTGCCTGCGGCCCAGCTCGACCCTGCCGAGGAGATTCTGACGCCGCCGCCGTGCATGCACCCGCCCTTGGGTCGTACGGTGATTGCGTTCGTCCGCCTCGGCGCGCAGCAGCTCCTGCCAGCTCAGTGAGACGTCAGCAGCGGTTGCGGGCAATCACAGCGGCTTGGAGGCGACGCAGCAGGCGCGCTTCGCGGACGTTAGCCCGCTTCGCTCAACGCCACGGAGGCTCTCACCCTTACGCTCGCAGCCGCATCAGCGCCGGCCCGCACGTGGCGAGCAAAAGACGCTTCACGAGCCGCCCCGCCGTGGCGGCAGCGCTAGAAGGCGCGGATCAGCTGAAGCATCGTGAGCGCCGCTGCTGCAGACTCGCGACCCTTGTGCCCATCTGGCCCACCCGTGCGCGAGACCGCCTGGGCATGGGTCTCAACCGTGAGCACGCCGAAGGCGACCGGGATGCCCGTCGCCATCGAGGCCTCAGCGACGCCGCGCGCCGCTTCGCTGCAGACGTAGTCGAAGTGCGGCGTGTCACCGCGGATCACGCACGCGAGCACGATGACCGCGTCGAAGCCCGCCTCCGCGCAGTGCAGCGCAGCAGGACCCACCTCGAACGCTCCCGGCACAGGTACGATCACGATCGATCCGGCCTGCACGCCACGCTCAAGGCACTCGTCGACGGCACCGTCGACGAGCGGTTGGACGATGTCGATGTGGTACTCCGCCGCAACGATTGCCACGCGCGTGTCAGCGTCAAGCGCCGCGACCTCGTGGCGCACCGCTCCGGCCGGTGCTTCGATGCGCCCGGCGGAGCGAGGCGCCGTCACTGCTGGGCGCCGGCCGTCTCGCCCGCAGCCGGATCTCTCATGCGGGGAGGCTCGCCCGGGAGCTCGTCGGCCGCCTTGATGTGCTGGTGGTGCAGCGTGTGCCCCATCTTGTCGCGCTTCGCCTTGAGGTAGAGCGCGTTGTGCTCCTGCGGCTCAACCTCGATCGGTACCTGCTCGGTGACCGTCAGCCCATAGCCCTCGAGCCCGATGATCTTGCGCGGGTTGTTGGTCAGGATCTTGATCGTGGAGAGGCCGAGATCGCTGAGGATCTGTGCACCGATGCCGTACTCGCGCTGATCATCCATGAAGCCGAGCTCGAGATTGGCCTCAACCGTGTCGCGACCCTGCTCCTGCAGCTCGTAGGCGCGGAGCTTGTTGAGGAGCCCGATGCCGCGACCCTCCTGCGCCATGTAGAGGACAACGCCGCTGCCGGCCTGCACCACCTGCTGCAACGCGAGATGCAGCTGCTCGCCGCAATCGCAGCGCAGGGAGCCGAAGACGTCGCCGGTTAGGCACTCGGAGTGCACGCGCACGAGCACGTCATCGTGACCGGCGACATCGCCGTAGATGAGCGCCAGATGCTGCTTGTCTGCCAGCGTCTCGCGGTAGCCGATGGCCTGAAAGTCGCCGTACGGCGTTGGCAGATTGACCTCCGCCACGCGCTCAATGAGCTGCTCGGTGCGGCGGCGATACTCGATCATGTCAGCGACCGTGATGATCTTGATGTCATGCTTGGCGCTAAACGCAGCGAGGTCATCAACGCGAGCCATCGTGCCGTCAACGTTCATGACCTCGCAGATGACGCCGGCAGGCGTGCAGCCCGCGAGCTTCGCAAGGTCAACGGAGGCCTCGGTCTGCCCGGTGCGCTCAAGCACCCCGCCCGGGCGAGCCCGCAGCGGAAAGATGTGGCCGGGCATCTGGATGTCGCTCGCGCCCTTGGTTGGGTCGACGGCCACTCGGCAGGTGTGTGCGCGGTCGGCCGCGGAGATGCCGGTGGTGATCCCCTCGCGCGCCTCAATGGTGACCGTGAAGGCGGTCTCGTAGAGCGTGACGTTGTTCGTGACCATCGGCTGGAGCCCCAGCTCGTCGCAGCGCTCTGGCGTCAGCGTCAGGCACACGAGGCCGCGAGCGTAGGTGGCCATGAAGTTGATGTCATCAGCAGTCACGAACTCTGCAGCCATGCACAGGTCGCCCTCGTTCTCGCGATCGGGGGCGTCGATGATGATGACCATCTTGCCTCGCCGAATATCCGCAATGGCGTCCTCAATTGGGCTGAACGGGGGTTCCGGCGTATGCATCAAATTCCCTGCTGACGGGTTTCGGTCATCGTAGCGAAGGCTGGTTATTCAGCCGCCGCGTCGAGCGGCCCGCGCACGAGCTTCTCCACGTACTTCGCAAGGACGTCTGCTTCAAGATTGACGAGGTCCCCCACTGCGAGCGTCCCAAACGTGGTCACGTCGCACGTGTGCGGGATCAGCCAGATCTCGAACCCACCCGGCACAACCTGCGACACGGTCAGCGAGACGCCGTTGACGGCGATCGACCCCTTCTCCACGACGTAGCGCGTCAGGCCCTCCGGTGCCGAGATCGTAATCACGCGGGCGATCCCATCTGCGCGAATGCCGTCAACGACGCCCGTGGCATCGACGTGGCCTTGAACGACGTGCCCTCCCATGCGGTCGCTGGCGCGCAGGGCGGGCTCGAGGTTGACCTGGCTGCCGACGCCGAGGCCTCCGAGCGACGTGCGCGCGAGCGTCTCCCCCATCGCCTCAAAGGCGATCCGCTCGGCCCCCAGCTCGACGGCCGTCAGGCAGATGCCGTTGATGCTGACGGAGTCGCCCATGCCCACCTCGGCAGCGAGGCGCGGCATGCGAATGACCAGCCGGGCGCCGTTTGGCACCGGCGCCACCTCCTCGATCTCACCGATCTCCTGCACGATGCCAGTGAACACCTTCAGCGTCCCGTCATTTCTCAGCCCGGCTCTCGCAGCCACGCGTCAATCCAGAGATCGTCACCGATCGTCTCGCACGACCATGCCGCCAAGCGCAGCGCGTCGGCCATCGCGGCGCGCGGGGCGCCCGCGGCGCCAAGCAGCCCTGGTGCGGAAGCGTCGCCGAGCAGACGCGGCGCGATGACCACCAGCAGACGGTCGAGCAGGTCGGCCGCGAGCAGGGCGCCCGCGAGCCCTGCGCCGCCCTCGCAGAGCACGGTCTGGATGCCACGCCCGTGCAGCATGGCAAGGCCGTCGGCGAGGCTCGAGACCTCGGCCACCTCCACTCCGGTGGCAGCCAGCGCTGCTCGCCGCTTGACAGGCGCAGCCGCCGCGCAGAGCACGAGGACGGGGCCGAGACCGACCGTCGCTACGAGCCGTGAGGAGGGCTCCAGCCGGCAGGCGCGGTCCCAGACGATGCGCAGGGGCTGCCGTTCCGCCGGCGGCAGGCAATCGCGGGCCGTCAGCTCGGGGTCGTCGGCCAGCGCGGTGCCCGAGCCGACGAGCACCGCATCGACGCTGGCCCGAAGCTCGTGCACGCGCGCCCGCGCCGCTGGCCCAGAGATCCAGCGGCTGTCGCCAGTGCGCGTGGCGGTGCGTCCATCGAGCGTCTGCGCGGCCTTGTAGGTGACGTGCGGCCGCCCCAGCGTCATCGCGCTGCGGAAGCCAGCGTTCTGCCGACGCGCCGCGAGCGCCAGCGGGTCGGCATCGTCGATGATGTCGACGGGGATGCCCGCATCAGCCAGCTGCAGGAACCCTGCACCACTCGCGTGCGGCGCAGGATCAGTCGTCAGCACGACGACACGACCGACCCCCGCCGCGATCAGCGCGTCCGAGCACGGCGGCGTGCGGCCGTGGTGCGAGCACGGCTCAAGCGTCACGTAGACGGTCGCGTCGCGCGCACCCTCTTGGGCAACGGCGAGCGCCATCGCCTCGGCGTGGGGACCGCCCGGACGCACGTGCCAGCCCTCCGCAACGACTGTGCCATGGCGCGCAATCACGCAGCCCACGACGGGGTTCGGTGCTGCCGTCCGCGCTCCGCGGGCGGCCAGCTCGAGCGCGCGGGCAAGCAGGAGCCGGTCGGCGTCGTCGATCACGCCTATAGGGTACGCGAGCGCAACAGCCTCGTCAGGTCGCAGAACGCTCGTGGCACGAGCGGCACTGAGACCCCAACCTTCATTGCCGGCATTCGGGCAGCCGCCGCTCCACTCTGCGTCACCGGGGTTCCGCGAAAGCAGCCGATGATGTACGGGAAACCCTTGGTGATGTGGTACCCATAAGAGCCATCCGGCTCGGTCCGTCCATTGCACCGATCCAGCGTCGTCGTGCCACCTGATCGATAGGTGTATGCGTCCCACGCGTTCTTCTTCGGGTTACCGGTGCGCACGTAGCCGCTCTGCAGCGTCGCCGTTGAGGTGCATTTCTTATTCAGACACGCTTGACCGGCATAGACCGGAAAGCCGTCGGCTGCGTAGGCAACGATCTTCTGCGTCGTAAAACCGCAGCCAATCGTCCAACGCAACGCGTGTATGTGATAATCACCCATGGGCCCGTTGTGGCCGTAGCAACTGTCCAGCAGACCGTTGAAGATCGGGTCGCCGTGCGCCTCGTCTGCCGGCTGATCGCCCTCCTCAGGACCGTAGAAGGGCAGACCGGTGGTCGTGAAGCCAATCGTGCCCAAGCGGCCGTCAATCGACGTGGTCGAGACTGCAACCTTGGGAGAGAGCGGGACGCTCCAACTCCACTTCTGAGCCCTCAGCGCGCTCGGAGTTTTCGCTACGAAGGTGTACGACGGCATGCCGTTCGAGGAAACCTTCAGTCGCGTCGTGCTGCAGGTGACAGTCACGCTTGGCTTCACGTAGCCCGCACCCGCACCAGGCTTGTTGGAGAGGTTCGGGAAGACCGTGGTCGGACATGTGGCTGCGGCAGCGGGTCCGGCACCAATAGTTACAGCCGCAAGCAGGGCCAGACCGCACGTCGCCAAAATTGTTGTTTTCATGGAGGTCGTTTCGTAGCCCAAGACCATCCGGATGACCGATGAGAAGAAGTTAAACACGAGCCTAACTGCTTGGAATCAGCCGATCGTGGCTCCCGCGGAGCGGACCTGCTCGACGAGATCGAGATAGGCTTGGCCCGGGTCGGGCTGCCGATAGATCGCCGAGCCAGCCGTTAGTCGATTGGCCCCCGCCTCGTACGTGCCAACGATCGTGTCAGCGGCGACGCCACCGTCGATCTCGACCCCGACGCCCGGTCCCGCCAGCGCGCGCAGCTGCGCGATCCGCTCGAGGGAGGCGGGAATGAACGCCTGTCCGCCCCAGCCCGGATTGACGCTCATGCAGAGCAGGTTACGGGCGTAGCGCGCCGCCTCCGCAACGAGCGCCACGGGCGTGCCCGGGTTGAGCGTAACTCCGGGGACCATGCCCGTCTCCTCAACGATCTGCAGGGCGCGGTGGATGTGCTGCGTCGACTCGATGTGGATCGTGAACGAGTCGGTGCCCGCCTTGGCATAGTCGGCCGCGAAGCGCTCGGGCTCCTGCACCATCATGTGGACGGCCAGCGCCCCACCGCGCTCGTGGACGTCATCCGCAATCGCCGCCACCACGTCGTGGCCAAACGTGATGACAGGCACGAAGTGGCCGTCCATCACGTCGACGTGGAAGGTGCGCGCACCCGCGTCGAGCAGCTCGCCCACCTGCGCCCGGAAGGCGCCGAAGTCGGCCGCCAGAATCGATGGACAGACCTGCACCTCGGTGACCCATGCCTCGTCGCGCGCCATGCCGCGGATCATGGCAGCCCGGCGGCTACGACGTGGCGGCGAGCCGGCTAGCAACGAAGCCCTCGCCCTCGCCCAGATCGGGCCGCAGGACGAGCGTCTGCTCGACGGGGTACGCAGCGGCTGAGGCCGACTCGGCCGTGCCGACCGCGCAGATGGCGAGCACCAGCACGCCGCCAGGCGCGAGCCGAGGCACGAGAAAGTCGACGAGGCCTCGCTGCAGCGCGGCGAGGCGCTCCACGTCGGCCGGCGTACGTCGCCAGCGCAGGTCGGGCCGCGAGCCAATGGTGCCGAGCCCGGAGCAGGGCGCGTCAATCAGGATCCGATCAAAGCCCGTCTCCTCCGGCGGCAACGCAAACACGTCGATCGGCAGCACTCGGTGGCCGACAACGCCCTGCCGCTCCAGCGCGTCGACGAGCTGCCGGGCGCGAGCCTCGTCGCGCTCAACGCAGACGAGGCCGTCACCGCCGCCGAGCAGCGCCGCGATGTGGCCCGACTTGCCACCCGGTGCCGCACAGGCGTCGAGCACGCGCATGCCAGGCTCGGGACCAAGCAGCGGCGCGATCCGCTGCGCGCTGCGGCTCATTGGCACAAGGTCGCCGGCCGTAAACGCATGCGTAGCGGCGAGGTCGACCGCGCCCTCCACGACGCGTGCGGAGGGCGCCAGCGAGTCGAGACCAAGCTCGACGCCGAGCCGTGCGAACTCGCCCTCCACCCGCTCCTCGGCCCCCTCCCGCAGCGTTGAGATGCGAAACGCCACCTCCGGGGTCTCGTTGCCCGCATCCATCAGGCCACGGGCGATCTCTCCGTCGAAGGCCGCACCCCACGTCTCGGCGATCCAATCTGGATAGGAGCGACGCAGCGCCGCCTCCTGGAGCGTCGCGTCTGGCAGCGCATCAATCCAAGCGCGGCCACCCTCAGCGACGCGACGCAGCAGCGCGTTGACGAGCCCGCCACCACCCTTGCCGCGCCGAGCGATCGCTAGGTCCACGCTGGTGGAGACAGCGGCGTGCGGCGGCACCCGATCGAGCAGCACCAGCTGATACGCGCCCAAGCGAACGATGCTGCGCGTCTCCGCGTCGAGCGCGGCCGGATCGCGAGCGCCAAGCGCATGCACCATTGCGTCGAGCAGCCGCTGCGCTTTGATCGTGCCCGCGGCAAGCTGGGCCGCGAAGCCGCGATCACGACCGTCGAGCTGCGCCTTCGCGGCCTCCGCCGTTAGCGCCCGATCGGCCCAGGCGCCACCCTGCTCGGTGCGCAGCAGCACCTCCAGCGCGACGCCGCGGGCGTTGACCGGACGCTTCGTCATGCCGGCCGCGTCGCCGCGGTCGGCAGCGTCCGCCGACCACGCAGCCACTCGGCAGCCGGCAGCGCCTTGCGGCCGGCCGACTGAAGCTCGCCGATCGTGATCGCACCATCAACGAGACCCACGAGCAACGCGCCGTCGACCACGGCCACGGCACCCGCAACGACCCTCTCAGCGGCCGCGGTGGCGCGCCAGATGAGCGTGGTCTCGCCGTCGAGGGCAAGCTGGGCGCCGATGTGCGGGCGCAGCGCGCGGATCCGGTTGAGAGCCACCCGCACAGTATCGACGGCGGGATCGAGCAGACGGTCCTCGCGTGCCAGCTTGGCCGCGTACGTGGCCCCTGCTGCTGCCTGCGGCTGCTCCGGCAGGGCGTGCGCTGCGGCGAGCGCCGCCACGAGCGCCGGCACGCCAAGCCGCAGGGCCTCGCGCTCCACGAAGGCAGCGTCGGCCTCGTCCCCGAGGGGGATCGTCTGCTCGAACACGAGCGGGCCAGCGTCGAGCTCTGCGACGGTGCGCATCACTGCCACCCCCGTCTCGGCGTCGCCCGCCATCAGCGCCCGCTCGATCGGGGCGGCACCGCGCCAACGCGGGAGCAGCGACGGATGCAGGTTGAGCCAGGGGCAGAGCGCCAGCAGCGCCGCTGGCAGCAGCTGTCCGTAGGCGCAGATGATGATGGCTGCGGGCTCGGTCGCGCGCAGCGCGTCCTCCGCCGCACCGGCCCGCTCCGGCTGAAGCAGCGGCAGACCGAGCTCCAGAGCGAGCGCTGCCACCGGCGGCGGCGTCAGTGCGCGCCGGCGTCCGGCTGGCCGATCGGGCTGGCTGACGACGAGCGGCACCTCGACGCCCGCGTCGAGCAGGCCTCGCAGCACCTCCGCCCCGAACGCGGACGTCCCCGCGAACGGCGCTCGCGGGCTCAGGTGATCCGCTCCCGCAGGCGACGCATGGCCTCGCGGCGGGTCTCCGCCTCGGCACGGTCGAACGTGAGGATCCCGTTGAGGTGATCAACCTCGTGCTGGAAGATCCTTGCGTCCAGCTCGACCAAGGTGCGCTCCACCACGGCCCCTGTCAGGTCCTGCCACCGTACGTCAATCTCGAGGCTTCGCTCGACCTCGACTGAGTGGCCAACGCGCAGCAGGTACTCGAGCGACAGGCACCCCTCGCCGCCGAGCTCGGTCTCCTTGCCGTAGCGAAGGACCTCCGGGTTAGCCATCGGGATCCACGGCTCGTCGTCACGAAAGTTGATCACGATCAGGCGACGAAGCAGCCCGATCTGCGGGGCGGCGAGCCCCGCGCCAACCGCGTCCTCCGCGAGGGCGTACATGCGCTCAGCAAGCGCGACGAGGCCCTCGTCGAACTCCTCAATGGTGCGCGCTTTGCTGCGCAGCACCGGGTCCGGGAACTGGCGGATCTCCGCCTGCGCGAGCCGACGGCGCACCTCAAGCTCGGCCTTCTCGTCTGCTTCCTTGTCCTTGCGGCGTGCCATCAGCGCACAGGGTAGCGAGCGGAACCCGGACGCACGCGGGTCAGACCTTCGGTTCCTTCGGGGCGACCGGTGCGACGCGAGCGCCGCTGGCCACGAGCGTCCCGATGTCCTCGCCCTGCACCACCCGCACGATGTTGGTTGCATCGTTGACGTTGAACACGCGGATCGGCATGTCGTTCTCCATGCACAGCGACAGGGCGGTCGTATCCATCACCTTGAGCCCACGCTCGATTGCCTCTAGGTGGGTCAGCTCGCGAATCAGCTTCGCGTCCGGATTGATCCGGGGATCCGCGTCGAGCACCCCCTCAACGCCATTCTTGCCCATCAGGATGGTTTGGGCACCGATCTCGCAGGCGCGCAGAGCGGCAGCGGTGTCCGTGGTGAAGTAGGGGTTTCCGGTGCCGCCCGCGAAGATCACGACGCGGCCCTTGTCAAGGTGGCGGATCGCTCGACGGCGAATGTACGGCTCCGCGACCTCCTGGATCGTGAGGGCCGACAGCACGCGCGTGTAGACGCCGACGCGCTCGCAGGCATCCTGCACCGCGATGCCGTTCAGCACCGTCGCCAGCATGCCGGCGTAGTCCGCCGATGCCCGATCCATGCCCTTCGCGGCCTCGGCCATGCCACGGAAGATGTTGCCGCCACCGACGACGATCGCGACCTCAACGCCAAGCTCGCGAATCACGCGAACCGCCTCCGCGATCTCGGCCACGCGGGCGGGATCGATGCCGTAGCCACTCTCGCCCATCAGCGACTCGCCCGACAGCTTCAGAAGAATGCGGCTGAACGCTGCCGGCACGGGCTACTCCTGTCCGAGGGTGTAGCTCGCGAAGCGCTTGATCTCGATGTTCTCGCCCATCTCGGAGGACAGCGCGGCACGATGCTGCTCGACGGTGATGTCCTCATCGCGGAAGTACGGCTGCTCCAGCAGGCAGACCTCGCCGTACCACTTGCGCAGGCGACCCTCGGCAATCTTGGCCTGCACCTCGACGGGCTTGTCAGCGGCCTGCGTGCGAAACAGCTCGAGCTCGGCCTCCTTGACGTCCTCTGGCACAGCAGCAATCGAGATGAACCGCGTGCCTTCGCTGGAGACGATCTGCAGGCAGATGTCCTTCGCGAACGCCTGAAAGCCGTCGGTGTTGGCCACGAAGTCGGTCTCGCAGCCAATCTCGACGAGCACGCCCTTGGTGCCACCGCCATGAATGTACGAGGCGATCTTGCCATCGCTGGTGGCGCGTCCGCCGCGCTTGGCGGCCTTGGCCTGACCGCGCTCGCGCAGGATCTTCTTCGCAGCGTCGAGATCGCCCTTGGCCTCGGCGAGGGCGTCACGGACGTCCATCATCCCTGCGCTCGTCTGCTCGCGCAGGAGCTTCACATCGGCGGCACTCGGCTTGTAGTCGCTCATGGTTCTGTCCTTCTCGGCGCTCGGCCGAATCCGTCTGGTCGGTGCTCCGCGCTAGGCGGAGGGGGTCTCATCAGTCGCGTCTGCGTCGGTCGCGATGGCATCCGCGACGACCTCGGCGACCGCAGCAGCCTCGATCGCCTCGGCGACGGCCTCCTCGGCAACCGCCTCGGCCACGACGGCCTCGATCACGGCCTCCTCGACGACAGCCTCGGGCGTGGCCGGATCGGCAATCGCTGCCTCGGCCACCGCCTCGGCGACGACGGCCTCGGCAACTGCCTCCACGGCGACCGCCTCGGTCTCCTCCACCTGGGCGAGGATCTCAGCGACGGCCTCTTCAACAGCGGCCGCCTCATCAGCGGACAGATCCGTGTTGGTGGCAGACGGCATCAGCTTCTGGCCGGCGAGCACGCCGTCCGCGATGATGCGGCCGATCAGGTCGCAGGAGCGGATCGCGTCGTCGTTGCCCGGGATCACAAGATCAACGTCGTCGGGATCACAGTTGGTATCGACGAGGCCGATCAGCGGAATGCCGAGGCGGCGCGCCTCACGCACGGCCAGCTGCTCCGCATTGAGATCGACCACGAAGATCGCGCTTGGCAGCTTGCTCATCGCGGCGACGCCCGAGAGGTTCTTCTCGAGCTTCTCCAGCTCGTGCAGGCGCACGAGGCGCTCCTTGGCGGGCAGGAGCTCGAGCTGGCCCTCCTCGTTGAGGCGGCGCAGATCGTGCAGCCGCTGGATGCGGTCGGTGATCGTGCGGAAGTTGGTCAGGAGACCGCCGAGCCAACGGTGGTTGACGTAGGGCATGCCGCAGCGTCCGGCCTGCGTGGCGACCGCGTCGCGCGACTGCTTCTTGGTGCCGACGAACAGCACCGTGCCGCCCTGCGCCGCGATGTCGCGGACCATCTCGTGGGCCTCCTCGGCCAGCACGATGGTCTTCTGAAGGTCGATCACGTAGATGCCGCCGCGCTCCGTGAAGATGAAGCGGCGCATCTTCGGGTTCCAGCGCCGGGTCTGATGGCCGAAGTGGACTCCGGCCTCCAACAGCTCGCGCATTGTTACTGCAGCCACGATGGGCTCCTTCGCTTGGGTTGTGGGACGAGCACCCGTCGGCGTCCCCCGAGACCGGCGTTGCCGGCACCTCTCGGTGGGACACTCCCGACGGGGGAGTGGTCGGTACGACACAGCCGTACCTTGGACGGCTGCACTCTACCAGCGGCGAGGCTGCGGCCGCGCTATGCGGCGCGGAGGCGCTGGAGGACCGCCTCGAAAGCGGGCGGCACCGGCGACGACACGTCAATGCGCTTCCCGGTCACGGGATGGTCGAAGGCGATGCGATGCGCATGGAGCGCCTGATGGGTCAGGCCGAGCGTGTCGCTCGACGAGGGCCCGTAGGCCGGGTCGCCGACCACGGGGTGTCCGATCGCCGGGAAGTGGACGCGAATCTGGTGGGTTCGCCCGGTCTCGAGATGGATCGCCAGCAGCGTATGCTCGGGAAACGCCTCGACGAGCTCGAAGTGCGTGGTCGCTGAGCGGGACCCGATGCCGTCGATCGCTCGCCGCGTACGATTGGTCGGATCGCGCCCGATCGGCGCCTCGATGCGACCCGCCAGCGACGGTGGGCGGCCATGCACGAGCGCGAGGTACTCGCGGTCGAACTTGCGGTCGCGGATCAGCTCCTGAAGCGCCTCGCGCGTCTCATCGTCGCGCGCTACGACGAGCAGGCCGGACGTATCGCGGTCGAGGCGGTGCACGATGCCCGGGCGCTCCTTGTCGCCGCCGCCCGCGAGGCCACGCTCGGCGAGGATCGTCGCGAGCGAGGGCCCGCGCGCTCCCGGCGCGGTGTGCGTGATCAGGCCAATCGGCTTGTCGACAACGACCAGCCAGTCGTCCTGGTACGCGATTACAGGCTCCAGCACCTCGGGCACCACCAGCGCCTGCTCGCTCGGCACTGGCTCGTCGACCTCAACGCTCATGCCGGTGCGGACGCGAAAGCTGCGGGAGCGCACGTCGCCATCGACCCGGACGAGGCCCTCATCGACGAGCCGCTGCGCCTCGGCCCGCGAGCTGCCAGCGAGCAGCTCGTGGACGAACCGGTCGAGCCGCGAGCCTGCCTCGTCCGGCCCAACGTCGACCGTCCTCATGCGAGTCGGGCGCGCTCGCCCTGGAGCAGGGTGAGGAGCAGCAGGATCACGCCGCAGGTGATGGCGGCATCCGCGAGGTTGAACACGGGGAAGCTTCCGACATGCAGGAAATCGGTGACGTAGCCCTGCAGGACCCGATCGACGAGATTGGAGGCCGCGCCACCCACGAGCAGGCCCAGCGCCACCGGCAGCAGCATGTGTCGCCCACCCGAGCGAGCGAAGTAGTAGAGCATCCAGGTGATCGCGACGATCGAGAGGCCGATCACGATCAGCTGGTTGTTCTGGAACTGGCCGAACGCGACGCCCGAGTTGCGCGTATTGGTGAACTGGAAGAAGGGCACGACCTCGAACGGATCATCGGGCGTGAAGGAGCGACGAGCAACCAGCTTCGTCATCTGATCGGCGGCGATGGTCACCATGACGATCGCGGTGAGCCCAGCCCACTGCAGGGCATCGGCCGGCATTCTGCGGGCTGGCGCGGGCTGTGGCGTCGGCGGGGGAGGCGTGCCCATGGCCCTAGCTGTGCTCCGCTCGCCGCTGGCAGTCGATGCAGCAGGGGCTGGCAGGCAGGGCTGCCAACCGAGCATCGGGAATCGCCTTGCGGCACTCAACGCATTCGCCGTACGTGCCCGCGACGATCCGAGCAAGCGCTGCGTCAAGCTC
Organism: Bifidobacterium breve; assembly: GCA_945877865.1. Taxonomy (GTDB): domain Bacteria; phylum Actinomycetota; class Thermoleophilia; order Gaiellales; family F1-60-MAGs149; genus F1-60-MAGs149. Next base: position 12,838 of record CAMDVX010000041.1, read on the forward strand.
GTTCAGCGTACCGCGGAGCTCGTCCATCAGCCCCTCGTCCAGCTCGCTTGAGAACGTCGCGACAGCATCATCCAGACCGGAGTCGAGGCGCTCTCCCGAGCCCGACGTCGCCGTCCCGAGCGAGCGCTGCAAGCGCTCGAGGTCGAAGGCCATCCGCGCGCGCTCCGACTGCAACGCCTCTTTGGCCAGCGCCGTGTCCACGGCAGAACCATAGCCACGCGGTGGCTCACCGGCGGCGTCAGTTGATTTTCGCGCAATCGACGGTCGACTCGCCGACGCGGTCGTCGTCCGCAGCGTCAGCGCTTAGGCCAGCCTCACCGGGGGTGTAGAGCGTGAACTTCTCCGCCTTGGGCTCCGGAGTGCGCTCCTCCGTGTGCTCCGGCGGCTCGCCCTCCAGCCCAGCAAACGGGTCCGCTGTGTGCTCACGTGCCTGCTCCGCCGTGTGCTCACCGAACGCCTCGCCAAGCGGCTCAAGCGA
>CAMDVX010000042.1 GCA_945877865.1 Bifidobacterium breve
CGCTGCGCTCGTCTGTCGGCGCCGACGCCTTGACGCACGCGATCGCGAGTAGACGTCGGCCTCGGGTCGCAGCCCGAAGCCGACGCGAACCACTACGGCTGCAGCAGCAGCTTGCCGCCAGCGCGGTTCTCGCGGATTCGCCGCAGCGCCTCATTCGCATCGGTGAGCGGCAGGACATCGGCGATGACGACCTCGAGGGCGCCCGCTGCGACCAGTGCGAAGAGGGCCTCTTGGCTTCGCGCCGTGGCCTCCGGAGCGACCGGCAGGCCGCTGTAGCCGAGGATCCGAGCGTTCTTGCGGTAGAGGTCCTGGGGACCGAAGCAAAACTCGGAGCCCGCGCTTGCACCGTAGAGCACGAGCGAGCCATTGGCCGCGAGCAGGCGCGCGGCGGCCGCAGCGAACGGCCCGGCAAGCGGGTCGATCACTGCGTCTACGCCGCTCGGTGCGAGCTCCCGCACCGCGGCCTCGAGCGCCTCGGCCGTAGCCACCACGACCTCGTCGGCGTACCGCGAGATCAGGCCGACGCGGTCGGGCGACGACGTCTGCGCGATCACGCGGGCGCCGCGCGTACGAGCCAGCTGCATCGCGATGACAGACACGCCGCCTGAGGCGCCGAGGACCAGCACGGTCGACCCGGAGCCAACCTCGGCGAGGTTGAGGCAATCCAGCGCCGTCACACCAGGAATGCCAAGCGCGGCGGCAGCCTGATCCGAGCAGCCCTGTGGAATCTCAGCCAGCGCGACGTCGGGCACAGCGACCTGCTCCGCCCACGAGCCGTCGCGTGTCAGCCCGAGCCCCGCACCGCGGAAGGCGACGCGCCGACCGTCGGCCGTGACGCCCACGCCCTCGCAGCCCGGGGTGCGGGGCAGCGGACCGGCCGCTCCAACGCTGCCAAGCGCGATCCACGCGTCGAGCGGATTGACGGACCCGTACGCAAGCGTGACGAGCGTCTCACCCGCTGCGACGTTCGGGGCAGGAGCATCCTCGACGACGAGCGCAGCGTCATAGGCGTGCTGGCGGACGGCGCGCATCAGACCGCTCCGACCGCGCCGATCAGAACGTACTTGACGTCGAGGTACTCATCGATGCCAACCGAGCCGCCCTCGCGCCCGTAGCCCGACTCCTTGACGCCACCGAACGGCACGTTCGCGGCGGAGATGATGCCCGCGTTGGCACCCACGATGCCGTACTCCAGGCGCTCAGCGACGCGCAGCAGGCGCGCGTAGTCGCGGGTGTGGAAGTACGACGCCAGACCGTACTCCGACGAGTTGGCGAGCGCGATGACCTCGTCCTCCGTGTCGAACACCGTCAGGCCAGCGACCGGCCCAAACGTCTCCTCGTGATGAATCAGCATGTCTGGGGTGACGCCGTCGATCACGGTCGGCTCGTAGAACGCCCCCTTGGCGTACTCGCCCTCCGTCAGCCGATGGCCACCGATCACGACCCGTGCACCCTTCGCCACCGCGTCCTGCACGTGCTCATCTGCCTTGTCAACGGCGGCCTGGTTGATCATCGGGCCGATCACGGTGCCCTCAGCGAGGCCATGGCCAACCGGCATCTCGCCGACGCGCTTGACGAGCCGGGCGAGAAAGTCGTCGTAGACGCTGCGCTGAACGTAGGCGCGGTTGGCGCAGACGCAGGTCTGGCCAGCGTTGCGGTACTTAGAGGCGATCAGCCCCTCGACGGCGTCGTCAAGGTCCGCATCCTCGAAGATGATGTACGGCGCATGCCCGCCGAGCTCGAGGCTGAGGCGCTTGACCTGGTGGGCAGACGAGCGGATGAGGTCCTTGCCGATCTCGGTCGAGCCGGTGAACGAGATCTTCTTGACGCGGGCATCCGTGAAGATCGTGTTCGCGACCATGCCGGCGTCGCGCGACGTGATCAGGTTGACGACGCCAGCGGGAGCGCCTGCGTCCTCGATGCAGCGCAGCACGAGCGCGGCCGTCAGCGGCGTGGCGCTGGCAGGCTTGACGATGCTCGTGCAGCCGGCGGCCATGGCGGGGCCAAGCTTGCGGGTCATCATCGCGGCTGGAAAGTTCCACGGCGTGATCGCAGCGACGACGCCGACGGGCTGCCGCAGCACCATGACGCGATTGGCCGTGTTCATCGGCGAGACGACCTGACCGTAGATGCGCTCTGCCTCGCCGCCGAACCACTCGAGGAAGCTTGCGGCGTACTCCACTTCGCCCTTGGCCTCGGCCAGCGGCTTGCCCTGCTCGGAGGTCATCGCCGTGGCGATCTCGACTGCACGCTCGCGCATCAGCTCTGCCGACGCGCGCAGGATGCGCGCGCGCTGGATCGCAGGCGTGGAGCGCCAGCCGGGCAGCGCTGCCGCGGCCGCGTCAATCGCGGAGCGGACGTCGCCTTCCGTCGCATTCGGCACGGTGCCGACCAGCGCGCCAGTGGCAGGATCGGTCACGTCGAAGCGCGCGCCACCGGTGGCCTCGGCCCAGTTGCCGCCGATCAGGAGTCTCTCGTCAAGCTGCTGCATGGTCGTCCTCGTCGCTGGTCGTGTTCCTTAGGTATGGCGCATGGTACGACCTCGAGCCTGAAGCACCGCCGCTTGGGCCCACGCCCGGACGGCGGCGTGCTCCACGACGCCTGCTGCGAGCAATCCCACGACCACCGGCACGGTTGCCGGCAGCAGATCGGTGACGGCAAAGAGCAGCCCCAGGCCCAGCCCACCAAGCAGGGTCCCGAGCGCTGCAGCGAGGCTTGCGCGGAGGCTGCAGGCGACGATGGCACCCGCCAGCGCAGCGAGATAGGCGTCGCCCCACCCCATCGACGCCCCGGCCAGCGTCAGCTGCTGCAGGTCGGGGAGGCCCTGCGGCGGGATCGCCTGGCCGAGCGCGCGGGCGACCGGCTGCACCTGCCCCTCGGCGACCTGCCAGACGTCGACGGTCGCCGCCACCACCACGCCAACGACGAGCGCGGCCTTCGGTGCGAGCAGGCCGGTCAAGCGCCCTAGCGAGACGGCTGCGAGGACGATCAGGAGATCAGCCGCCAGCGCCGTCCATGGGCTCGCGGGCAGGCGCCAGACCAGCACCCACAGCAGTGGCGAGACCAGCGCGAGCGGCAGCGCAGCGCGCCGGACGTGGAGCGCACCAAGCAGCGCGAGCGGCGGCACCGTGAACGCCGCGACGGCCGTCACGACGCTGACCGCACCCGGTATGGCGCCGAGAGCGACCACGCCACCGCCAATCATCAGGAGCGGCAGCAGGCCGAGCAGCGCCCGTCGAGGCAGGGCAGGGAGGGCCGCCGCGTCGCGGACGAGCACGACAATCAGCGCCTGCAGGATCACGAGCACCGCGTACTGCCAGCCGTAGGGCATGGGCAGATCATCACCGCTCGGCGGTCCGTCGGTGATACTACGGTGGTGCCGGACACCCGGAGACCCGATTGGATCGCCTCTGCGATCGCCCTGCTCGTCGGACTCGCTGGAGTCATCTCCGCCGTGTCGGCCCTCACGCCAGCGCTGGCAGATCGGCTTGCTCTGCTGGCAAGCGCCGTACCATTGGCGGCCCCGCGCACCGCGGCCATCCTGACGGCCGAGCTCGGCGTGGTGCTGACGATCGCCGCGTTCGGCCTGCGCCGCCGTCAGCGTCAACACTGGGTTGTGGCGATGACGCTCCTGCTGGTGATCAGCGCCTTGCACCTGACCAAGGGCCTCGATGTCGAGGAGTCTGGCCTCACGCTCTTCGTCGCCGGGCTGCTGCTCCTGACACGGCGGCGCTTCCCCCTGCCGGGGAACCCCGATGCGATGCGGCGAGCCTTCGTCCGCGGCCTCGCCACCTCGGTGGGCGGGCTGGTGGTTGGCATCGGGCTGTTGGAGGCGGCCGGGGCTCGGGCTGGAAATCGCCCCTCGCTCGCCGAGGCCTTGAGCGGAACCGCCCACGCGCTGGTCGGTGGCACCTCAGGGATGCTGTGGCTCTACACCGCCGTCGCGCTGGCAGCAATCGCTTGGCTGGCGCTCCGCCCGGCGATCGGAGCGCGGACAGTAGCCAACCAGGGCCGCGAACGGGCGCGCAGCCTGATTCAGCGGGTCGGCGGCGACGGGCTCGCCTACTTCGCCCTGCGCCGCGACAAGTCGTACCTCTTCGCCAACGATGGCCGAGCGATGCTCGCCTACCGCGTCGTGGCGGGCGTCGCGTTGATCTCGGGTGATGCGATCGGCGACGACGCCACCAGCACCGCACTGATCAATCGCTTTCATGCCGAGCGCACCAGCGCAGGCCAGCGGGTGGCGGCCATCGGCCTGCCGGCTGCGGCGCTTCCGAAGTGGTGGGCCGCAGGCCTGCGCACGGCCTACATTGGCGATGAGGCGATCGTGATCCCCGCAGAGTTTGGGCTCGAGGGACGCGCAATGCGGGTCGTGCGGCAGTCGCATAACCGCGTGCATCGCCTCGGCTACGCGATCCAGCTCCTCCGTCGGGACGAGCTATCGGATGCGCTGGTGAGCGAGCTGCGTCGCGTCTCCGACGAGTGGCTCGGTGGCAAGGGTGAGCGCGGCTTCTCGATGGCGCTCGACGCTCCGTGGGATCCGGAGCATGCCGACTGCATCTTTGCCGTCGGCTTTGATCCCGCCGGTCGGCCGGTGGGCTACATCCACTTCGTGCCGACCTATCTGCCGCACGGGCTCTCGCTGTCGACGATGCGCCGGACTGCGTCGGCACCCAGCGGACTGATGGACGCGATCCTCGCCGAGACGTTCCTCTGGTCTCGGTCACACGGCGTCGAGCGGGTGTCTCTGAACTTCTCAGCCTTCGGCGGCATCCTGCGCTCCGCCGACGCACGCGGCTGGCAGCGGCTGGCAGCGCACATCCTGCTGCGGGGCGAGCGCTGGTTCCAGATCGAGCGGCTCAACGCGTTCAACCGCAAGTTCCAGCCCCGCTGGGAGCCGCGCTACTCCGCGTTCGAGCGGCCGGGCGACCTTCCCGCCGTGGTGCTGGCGACGCTCCTTGCTGAGCGGCTGATCCATCTGCCGCAGCGGCCTGCGAAGGGCTCGCTCGGCACGCTGCTGCGGCTGCGGCCGCAGGCGGGACTGGCTGCCCGCCCCAGCCGGTAGTCGGCAGAGGCGGGCAGTGCAGCTCATCGGGGTACCCAGATTCGAACTGGGGACCTCTCCGTCCCGAACGGAGCGCGCTACCAGGCTGCGCCATACCCCGGGCGGGCATGAGTATGCCAGAACCCGTCGCGGCAAGCCGTCGCCCGGCGCGCCATCAGCCGTGGTCACGGTAGGGTGTCGCTCGTGACAGATCCGGTACGCATCACGCCCATTGGCGGTCTCGGCGAAGTCGGGCGTAACATGATGGTCATCGAACAGGGCGATCAGCGCGTCGTCATTGACTGCGGCATCGGCTTTCCGCACGGCGCCGATCGAGGCCTCGGCGTTGACGTCTACCTGCCTGACATCCGCGTGCTGCGTGGCCAGCCCATCGACGCGATCCTGCTGACGCACGCCCATGACGACCACGTCGCGGCGCTCGCGCACCTGATTCGCTCGGGCACGCCAATCGGCCGGATCATCTCGCTCCCCTTCACGATCGCGCTCGTTGAGGCCAAGCTGGCCGAGCATGAGCTGCCGCTGCCTCCCCTCGTACGGGTGCTGCCCGGCGAGATCGTCGAGATCGGCGCGATGACCGCGGAGTTCATTCGCGTGTCGCACTCGATCCCCGACCCGGCGGCCATTGCCTTGCAGACGGCGGCCGGCACGATCGTCCTGACCGGTGACTACAAGCTTGACGCGACGGGCCAGGACCTCCGCCGCCAGGTCGACCGGGCCCGCCTGACAGCGCTGGGTGATGCCGGCGTGCTGGCGATGCTCGGCGATTCGACGAATGCCCAGCTGCCCGGGCGCACGCCGTCTGAGGCGACGACGATCGAGCCGATCAACGATGTCGTCGACGAGGCCGTCGGCCGCGTCATCCTGACCAGCTTCTCGTCGCAGATCGACCGCATCGACCATGCGATCCGAGCGGCAGATCGCACGGGTCGCCAGACGATGCTGCTGGGCCGCTCCATGCGGCGCAACGTCAAGATCGCCGAGCAGCTCAAGGAGATCGTGCCGCCGAACCTGCCGACGCTTGGGCGACGCGACCTTGACGGCAAGGGCAAGGCAATGATCATCTGCACCGGCTCGCAGGCCGAGGAGTTTGCCGTGCTCGCACGGGCCGCACGTGGCGAGCATCCCGAGCTCAATCCTGGCCCGGGCGACACGCTGATCTTCGCCTCCCGCCCGGTCCCGGGTAACGAGGGACCGGTTGAGGAGATGCAGGAGATGATGCGGATGCGCGGCGTTCGCGTCGTCACGCACCACGAGGCTGCCATCCACGTCTCTGGCCACGCCCGAGCGGATGAGATCTCGGAGATGGTCCGGATGCTGCGCCCACAGTGCCTGATCCCGGTGCACGGCGAGCCCCAGATGCTCGCAGCCCACGCAGAGCTCGCCATCGCCAACGGGCTGCTGGCCAAGAACATCCACGTCGGTGCCAACGGTGACGTGATCGAGATTGACCAGGCTGGGCTCCGGCTCGTCGACCAGGTCGAGGCGATCGCCGTTCCGGCTGGCTCCGACGGCCTGCCCCTGGAGGCCGGAGAGCCGGGATGACCGGGGTGCGGCTCGCGGACCTCGTCGCCTGGTGTGACGAGACGCTCGCTGCCCCGAGCTTCCGTGATCACGGGCCAAACGGCCTGCAGGTCGTTGGTGCGGAGCAGGTGGAGCACGTCTGTACCGCCGTATCGGTCTCGCTCGAGGTCATTGAGCGCGCGGCAGCCGCCGGCGCCCAGTCGCTGCTCGTCCATCACGGTCTGTTCTGGGACGGCGCCGACCCCTGCATCGGACAGCTCGAGCGTCGACGGCTAGCGGCCCTGTTTAACCACGACCTCTCCCTCATCGCCTACCATCTCCCGCTCGATGCGCATGGCTCCCTCGGCAACAACGCACGGCTCGCGGCGCTGCTCGAGCTGACGAGCGTGGCCCCGTTCGGTCTGCATCGGGGCACGGCAATCGGCTGCCTCGGCACGCTCGTCAGGCCGGAGCCTGTCGAGCAGCTCGCAGCACGGCTGGGATCGTTGATTGGCTCAGCACCGCTCGTGCTCTCGGGCGGTGCCCACCCCGTGCGCACCCTCGGCATCGTCTCTGGGGGAGCAGCCCGCGATATCCGGCAGGCGGCAGAGGCGGGCCTCGACGCGTTCATCACCGGTGAGCCCAGCGAGGACGCCGCGTATCTGGCCGCTGAGCTGGGCGTGCACTTCATCGCCGGAGGACACAACGCCACGGAGACGGTTGGCGTCATCGCCCTCGGCGAGGCGATCGCCGATCGCTTCGGCGTCACCGCCGAGTTCCTGCCCGTCACGAACCCCGTCTAGCGCACCGACGGCCGTAGCGGCTAGTCTCAACGAGCCATGTCGACCGCCGAGGCCCATGCCGCGCCGCGGCTGCTGATGCACAGGCCTCGCGCGAGCGTGGTGCTCGCAGAGGCTACGCTCCGCGAGCGGGCCACAGAGCTTGCCGACGGACTGCTCGAGGTGGGCTGCACCGCGGGCGACATCCTCGCGCTCGAGCACGATTGCGTCGGCGAAGCGCTCCTGCTGGCGCTGGCGGGGCTCGAGATCGGCATGTCGGTTCGGCTCGGTCCGGCGACGCTGCCCTTTCGGGCGGCCTTCGCAGCCTCGCCGCTGCGTGCCGCCGAGCTATCAGCGCTCGCCCAGCTTGACCCACTCGCAGTGCCGTCGGACCCGCCGAGCGACGGCGGCATTAGCCTCGAGCGGCTCGCCGCCCACGGGATCGTGCACCGGGCGCGCGGAGGCAAGGCCGCTGAGGAGCTGCCCACTCGCGGCGCCGGTTCCCTGCCAGCGGTGATCGGGCCAGCGGGTGACGCCATCTCCTTCGATGACCTGCGGGCAGGGGTGCGCGCGCTGCGATCCGTCGGCGACCTGCTGCGGCCGAACGAGGCCCTGAGGATCGCACCGGATCTCGGTCGGCCCTGGCGCTTGACGCTCGCCTTGGCCGGCGTCGAGGCCGGATCGCTGGTGAGCATTGGCCCGCTGCGCGCCGGGACGCCAGTGCTGCCCGACATCGTTGCGGCCAGCCGCGAGCAGGCGCTGCTGCTTGCGCAGTCGATCGCGGCACCTCGCTGGCCCGCCTTCGCTCGACGCGCACGGCTCCAGAGCCTGCGCGTCATGCGTGGCAGTCGCGGCCGACCCGACCTGATCGCTCGCCTCGTAGGTGCGCTCTCCCAACGCGGCGCCCCGTGTGGCCCGCGCTGCCTGATCGTCGGCGACGGCATCGTCCCCCGTTCGGTGTGCCTCGATCTGCACGTCGCGGGAACGACGGTGCTGCAGGCAGCCGTCGACGATCGCGTGGCGGCACCGGTGCTCCTCAACCGGCCGCGCAACTATCGCTTCGGCGCACTCGGACTGCCGCTGCCAGGGTTCGACTGCCAGCTCGTTGACGGCTTGCTGGAGGTGCACCACGCCGACGGTCGCGGGCGGCAGAGCAGGCAGCGCACGCTGGTGGCTGCTCGACCCGGGCCGGGCGGCTTCTTCCTCCCCACAGCTGGCTGATAGCCTGAGGTCGTGGCCGCGCTCCGTCGAGTCTTACCACTGCTGCTCGTCGCCAGCCTGGCCGTCGGCGGCGTCCCGGCCGCGGCGGGCGCGCAGCGGCCGCTGACAGACGTGGTGCAGGGCCTCGTCGCGCGCAGCCCGGTCGGCTCGGGTGCATCCGTAGTGGTTCGCGACGCCGCCGGGGAGGTGATCGCCTCCGTCCGGCCCGCGGTGCCGCTGGCGCCCGCATCGAATGAGAAGCTCCTGACGATCGTCACCGCGCTGCGACTGCTCGGCCCCGATGCGCAGCTACGCACCTCGCTCGTCGCCACGGAGCCGGTGCTGGATGGCGTGATCGACGGCGATCTCCGGCTCGTTGGCGGAGGCGATCCCACGTTCTCCACGCGGGCGTTTGGGAGCAGGACGTATGGCATCCGCGTTGCCACCGCGGAGCAGCTGGCGGGCCGGCTCCGGCTGGCGGGCGTCGTGCGCGTGACCGGACGCCTGCTCGCCGATGCATCGTTGTTCGATGAGCAGATCGCCGGCCCTGGTTGGAAGCAGGAGTTCACCCCGCTGGAGTGCCCGCCGCTGTCGGCGCTCACCATCGACCGTGCCACGCTGCAGCCAGCGCTGGTGGCGGCCCGTCGCGTGCGAGCAGCGCTGCGCGCCGTCGGCATCTCGATCGGGGCCGCTGGGGTCGCCGCCCCGCCCGCCAGCGCTGGCACGACGCTCGCCTACGTCGATTCGGCGCCGCTGCGCTGGCTTGCCACGCTGGCCGGCAAGGACTCAGACAACTTCGTGGCCGAGCTGCTGCTGAAGGCGGTGGCGGCCACTACGCAGACGCCCGGGACGACGCGAGCGGGCGCAGCAATTGCGCTGCGGACCCTGGCTGCGTTCGGGGTGCCGACGGCTGGCGTGCGGTTCGTTGACGGCTCTGGCCTCTCTGCCCAGAATCGGGCCACCACCAGTGAGCTAAGCCTGCTGCTGGCTCGCGTCGCCGCCGATCCCGCGCTCGCCGCTGCCTTCCGGCAGACGCTGGCGGTCGCCGGGACGGATGGAACGCTCGAGGCGCGAATGACGCGCGGCGCCGCCCATGGCTACGTCCTCGCGAAGACGGGCACCCTCAATGGCGCCTCGGCGCTATCCGGATACGCGGGCCCGTACACGTTCAGCATTCTGATCGGTGGCGCGGCGCTGGATCAGGACGCTGCGCACGCGCTTGAGGACGCCATCGCGCAGGTCCTGGCGAAGCGCGCAGCCTCAGCCGGCTGAGGCCAGCAGCGCCAGAAACGCCTGCTCCTCGAGGATCTCAACGCCAAGCTGCTCCGCCTTGGCCAGCTTGGAGCCAGCCTTGGCCCCGGCCACGAGGTACGTCGTGGCCTTGGAGACGGCGCTCGTCGGCTTGCCTCCCAGTCGCTCGATCGCCGCATGGGCCTCGTCGCGCGACAGGCCGCTGAGGGTGCCTGTGACCACGAACGTCGTGCCTGTCAGCGGACCCTCGACCGCCCGCTCGTCTTCGGCAAGCTCGAGCCGGAGCCCGGCGGCGGCGAGCGCTGCCAGCTCGGCCTGACGCTCCGGGTCGGCGCACCACGCGGCAACGGCCTCCGCAATGATGGGCCCGACCCCGTCAACCTGGGTAATCTCGTCCGCGCCGGCTGCGACGAGGCGGTCGGCCGAGCCAAAGGCGCGCGCAATCGTCTGCGCGATGATCAGTCCGACGTGCGGGATGCCGAGGCCAAACAGGACGTTGCCGAAGGGCCGTGCCCGCGAGGCGGCGATCGCGGCGATCACGTTGCGGGCAGACGTCTCTTGGAACCCCTCGAGCGGCAGCAGATCGTCGGCGCGCAGGCGATAGAGGTCACTGGGGCGCTGGACCAGCTCGAGCTCGTAGAGGCGTTCGATCAGCTTGTCACCGACCCCGTCGATGTCGAGCGCAGAGCGTGAGACGAAGTGCTTGATCCCTTCAACGTCCCGGCTGGGGCAGCGCGGGTTGACGCAGAAGTGCTTGGCGTCCTCCTCGTTCTTGATGATCGCCTCGCCACAGGCCGGGCACTGCTCCGGCATGCTGAACTCGCGCTCGTCACCCGTGCGGAGCTCGACCACGGGCCCGAGCACCTGCGGAATCACGTCTCCTGCGCGCTGGACGATCACCATGTCGCCGACGCGAATGTCCTTCCGGCGAATGTCCTCCTCGTTGTGGAGGGTGGCATGGCGGACGACCACGCCGCCGACCTCGACGGCCTCGAGCTCTGCAAAGGGGTTGAGCGCGCCCGTGCGGCCGACGTTGACCTCAATCGCCAGCAGCCTCGTGGTTCTCGTCGTCGGTGGAAACTTGTAGGCCACAGCCCAGCGGGGGTCGCGACCGACGGCCCCGAGCGCGGTCTGCTGGCGAAAGTCGTCGACCTTCACGACGGCACCGTCAATGTCGTACGGCAGGCGTTCCCGCTCGCGCTCGATCGAGCGGCAGGCAGCCTGCACGGCGTCAATGCCGGTCACCCTGACGATGCGCGGGTTGACGGGAAAGCCTCTGGCCTCCAGCCACGCGAGGGCCTCTGCCTGCGAGCCGAACGCCACACCCTCGACCGCCCCGATTGCGTAGCACCAGAAGGCGAGCGGTCGGCTGGCGGTGATGGCAGGATCAAGCTGACGCAGCGAGCCCGCAGCCGTGTTGCGCGGGTTCATGTACACGGGCTGCCCCGCGTCGATGCGCTCCTCATTGAGTCGACGAAACGCCTCCAGCGGAATGTAGACCTCGCCGCGAACCTCAACGAGCGCGGGTGGTGCGGGATCGTCCAGCGACAGCGGGATGCTGCGGATCGTGCGGACGTTCGCCGTGATGTCCTCGCCCGCCTCGCCGTTGCCGCGGGTGACGCCGCGCTCAAGCAGGCCATGGCGGTAGACGAGTGAGAGGGCTAGCCCGTCGATCTTGGGCTCGACGACGTAGGCCGGCTCGTCGTCGATGCCCGCCTCGAGCAGGAGCTTGCGAACCCGCGCGTCCCAGGCCACGAGCTCGTCGTCGTCGCGCGCGTTGGCGAGCGAGAGCATCGGCAGGAGGTGCGGCGTCTCCGTAAAGCGCGCCGAGACGCCGCCCGCCACTCGCTGCGTCGGAGAATCGGGTCGAGCAGCCTCGGGATGCGCGGCCTCGAGCGCCCGTAGCTCGCGCAGCGTCGCGTCGTAGGTGGCGTCGTCGACGACTGGCGCGTCCTCGAGGTAGTAGGCGCGGTCCCACGCGCGGAGGCGTTCGGTGAGCTCGACGGCGCGGGTGGTTGCGTCGCTCATGCCAGCAGCACGCCTTGGAGCGCGGCTGGGGTGTCGACGATCGCGATCGTCTCGTGCTCGGCGAGGGCGGCGCGGGGAAACACGCCCCAGGTCACGCCGACGGCAGAGCAGCCAGCGGCGTTGGCCGACTGCAGGTCGAAGGGTGAGTCGCCGATGTAGACCGCCGCTGCGGGCTCTGCTGCGAGCGCCGCGAGCGCGACCAGCAGCGGCTCGGGGTGCGGCTTGTGCAGCGAGCTATCGTCGTGGGTGATGACGACGTCCCAGTCGATCGGGGCGGGGAGGGCCTTGAGCACCAGCTCGACCGCGTCGCGGCTCTTGGAGGTCACGATGCCGAGGCGCGCACCCGCGACCTGGAGCGTAACGAGGAGGTCGTCGACGCCGTCGTAGCGGCAGGCGAGACGGGCGGTGTTGGCGTGGTTCCAGCGTCGGTACGTGTCGTAGAGCTCGTCGGCACGGGCAGCGTTGAACGAGACCATCTGCTCACGCAGCGGCGTGCCGATCCCCGCCATCAGCTCGGCGTCGGTGAGAGTGACGCCAAGGACCTCGCGCAACGCGTGCTCATGCGAGGCGCGAATGAGCTCCACGGTATCGAGGACGGTGCCGTCGAGATCAAAGAGGATGACGGGCCAGCGAGGGTTCAGCACGGCTAAACGGTACCGCGCCCGTCCGACGGCGTCGATGCAGCGAAACATGGAGCGTCTCCTTCTACGCTTTGCCGATGTCAGCCGACTCTCTCACGCCTCTGCAGCGCCAGATCTACTGGTCCGCCCCGGCTGCGGGCATCGAGCACGGCAGGCGCCGGACAGCGTTCGGCCTGCTGCTCGTGCTCGGCTGCGAGCGGCTGCTGCGGGAGGGTCGCCTGCGGGGTCCGCAGGCGCGGCTTGCCGCCGCCCAGGCGCAGGCTGCACGGCTGCTCGCTGTGTCGGTGACGGGCTCGCGCTGGGTGACCCGACGGGGGGATGTCTTGCGACGCGATGGCGACGAGCTCGCGGCTGCTCTGGCGGCCCGGGCCGTCCGCAGCGATTCGCCTGCGCTGGCGCTGATCGCTGCCTGCGATCTGCTGGAGGAGATCAGCGAGTGGCTGGTCTCCGGCGAGCTGCTGGGAGCAGCAGCGCCGGCTGCCGTCGATCGTCTTCGGGTTGCGCAGGTGCTGCTCCGCGAGCACTGCTTT
>CAMDVX010000043.1 GCA_945877865.1 Bifidobacterium breve
AGCAGCATCGCCTCGACCATCAGAACCGGCCGAAACCCCAAAGCAAAGCTGGCGTTTCCTATTTGGGGGCGTGTTCAGCTGTCAGCTTTTCTTTGGTGCCTGACCCCAAAGCAAAGCAGCATCGCCTCGACCATCAGAACCGGCCGAAACCCCAAAGCAAAGCAGCATCGCCTCGGTCTCCGCGACCACCATGCGGCGTTCAGCTGGCGCGGTGGCTGCGGCGGCAGCTGGTGGTGTTCTGGAGGCCCCTTGCATCCGCCTCCACGAGGCCGCCTCGTGCCTGCCTCCACGAGGCTGAGGCGCCGCCGATACGAGACCGACTTGTAGCCGCCGATACGAGACCGACTTGTAGCCGCCACCACGAGGCCGACTTGTCGCCGCCGCTACGAGGCCGACTCGTGCCCGTCTCGAGGCTGACGTGTCCGCTTCAGTCGGTGGTGGCGATGCCCGCGTCACGCAGGATGGCCCGTGCGCGGTAGACGACGGGGTAGTCGACGAACGTCCCGTCCTCGAGCTGGAACGCGGACACGCCGCGGGCCTCGTGCTCGACGAAGGCGGCCTCGACGGCCTCGGCCCACGCGATCTCGGTGGCGCTCGGAGCAAAGACGCTGGCGACGATTGGCAGCTGGCGGGGATGCAGGACCATCTTGCCCTGGAAGCCGAGCCGGCGGGCCCACCGAGCCGATGTCTCGGTGCCCTCGTCGTCCGAGAGCCCGAGGTACGGACCGTCGATCGGGTTCTCCAAGCCGGCGGCGCGGGCGGCGAGCACGAGCTGGCTACGCACGTGGAACAGCTCGTAGCCGTCAGCGGTCAGCTCGATGCCGAGATCGTTCGAGAGGTCCGCTGGGCCGAGCAGCAGCGTCCGCAGCCGCGGGCTGCAGGCAGCGACGGCCGCGGCAGCGAGCACGCCCTTGGCGGTCTCGGCGATCGCGATGAGGCGAATCGCTCCGGGCTCTACGCCGTGCGCTGCTTCGAGGCGATCAAGTCGATCGGCAACGTGCCGCACCTGATCGGGCTCCTCAACCATGGGGATGATCAGCCCGGCGAGGCGAGGCAGCGAGGGCGCGAGGGCGTCGAGGTCGTCGTCGGAGAACTCGGTGCCAACGCCGTTGATGCGCACGTGCACCTGTGCACCGAGCACGGAGGGATCCTGGAGCGTCGCCGACACGATGCCGCGGGCCTCGACCTTCGCGGTCTTGGCGACTGCGTCTTCGAGGTCAAGGCAGACGGCTGAAGCGCCGATGCCAATCGCCTTCAACGACTTGCGGCTGTCGTCTGCGGGGGCGAACATCAGCGTTCGAATCGGAGTGCTCACGGGCTTCCTCTCATGACCGAAGGATTTCTCTGACAGTATGCAGGGGATGGACCCGGCCACCAGCAACTCGTGGCTCGAAGGTCGACGTGGCGCCGTGGCCGCCGTGGCCGTCAGCTGCAGCGCGCTGATGATGGGCGCGTACGCGAACCTCTCGATCGCGCCGATCGCACCACTCATCCGTGCCGACCTCGGCATCAGCCTGACGGGAATCGGGCTGATCACCTCCGCGATCTTCCTCGGTGCTGCCGTGGTGAGCACGCCGTCCGGGCACATGACCGATCGCCTCGGCGCAGTGCGCCTGCTTGCGATCGCGATGGTCGCCGTCGCCGTGATGGAGCTCGTTGCCGCAGCCTCGCCCTGGGTCTGGCTGTTCGTCGTTGCCATGTTCGGCGTCGGCCTCGGCTACGGGTGCATCACACCGCCGACCAACGTCATCGTGCGCGGCGCTGCAGACGGCGCGAATCAGGGGCTCGTGATGAGCGCCAAGCAGATCGGCGTGACGCTTGGTGGTCTGATCGCGGGCCTTACGCTACCGGCGCTGGCCGACGCTGTCGGTTGGCGGATGTCGCTGATGGCACCCGTTGCTGGCGCACTCGTGGTCGCAGCGCTGATCGTGCTGACGCGCAACAACCTGAACCACCAGGTCGGGCCGCGCGCACCACGCACCAAGGTGATGGAGCAGATCCGCATCCGCGCCATGTGGCGTCTCGGCGTCGGAGGCTTCGGCTTCCTGATGGCCGGCGTTCAGCAGGGGTTCATGGCGTACACCACGCTGTTTCTGACCGAGGCCCACGGCTACGGCCTTGCGATTGCCGGCGTCTCCTTCGCCGTGATGATGGTTGGCGGCACGGTGGGGCGGCTCGGCTGGGCTGTCATCTCGGACCGCTGGTTCCGCGAAAATCGGTGGACGGGACTGCTCCTCACCTCTCTGGTCGCGGCCGTCGGACTCGTCGGCATGGCTGTCCTGCCAACCGGCCCGCTGCTGTGGCCGTGCTTCGTGCTGGTGGGGCTGTCGAGCATCGGCTGGAATGGCGTGTTTCTGGCGCTCGTCTCCAACTCTGTGCCCTGGACCCACGTGGGGCGCCTGTCCGGATGGTCGCTGCGCTGCGTGTTCTCCGGGGTCGTCGTGATCCCACCGATTCTTGGGTACCTGGCCGACCACTGGGGCTGGAGCGCGGCGTGGCTGTTCGCGGCCACGATCACCGTGATTGCAGGCTTCGGCATGTACTTCGGTGCCCGCGACGGCGTAAACCCACGCGAAGCGTAGGGTTTGACCGAGCCGCCTTGGACGGCGATACTCTCCGAGAACGCGAGACGAAGGAGAGAGCCATGCGCGCAGCGCTGTTTCATGAGTTCGGTGGGATCGACAAGATCGTCGTCGAGGACGTTGACGTCCCGAAGCCAGCACCGAATGAGGTGCTGATCAAGGTGGGAGCGTGCGCGCTCAACCATCTCGATGTGGACTTCCGCGCGGGAATCTCGCGTTTCCCGGTCGATCCAGGCGGCGTCTTTGGCCTTGAGCTGGCTGGCGAGATCACCGAGGTTGGCTCGGCGGTCTCCGACGAGTGGAAGGTCGGCGATCGCGTTGCCCCGTACCTGATGGGCATTGACCTCAACAACCACTACGCGCGCACTGGTCGCGAGAACCTCGCCGCCATCGACTTCATTGGCATCACGCGCCCGGGCGGCTTTGCCGAGTACAGCGCGATCCCCGAGAGCCATCTCGTGCGCATTCCTGATGGCCTGTCCTACGCGGATGCCGCGGCCACGCAGATTGCGTTCGGAACCGCCTTCCACATGCTCTTTACACGCGGCCGCTTGGCGATCGGCGAAACCGTGCTGATCAACTCGGTCGGCTCGGGCATTGGTTCGGCGGCTGTGCAGCTCGCTGCGATGTGTGGTGCCCGGATCATCGGCACCTCGTCCGGCGACGACAAGCTGGCTGCTGCCACGAAGCTCGGCATGCACCACGGCATCAACTACACCAAGCAGGACATCGTCGAAGAGGTCATGCGCATCACCGACGGTGCAGGTGCGCACCTGACGTACGAGCACGTCGGTGGTGACCTCTTTACTGCCGGTCTGCAGTCGCTTGGCAAGGATGGTCGGCTCGTCACCTGTGGTGGACACTCGGGCGAGGTCGTCCCGGTCGACATGATCCCGCTGTTCCGCATGCAATGGCAGATCATTGGCTCCTTCACGTACACGAAGGGCGAGTACCAGACGGTCCTGCAGATGGTTGCCGAGGGCAAGCTGAAGCCCCTCGTCGACTCCGAGGTGCCGCTCGAGGACATCCGCAAGGCGTTCGAGCGCATGGAGAGCCGCGGGCACTTCGGCAAGATCGTGGTGGTTCCGTGATCGCACGTGACCTCGCACGGTGGGTGCTCGCCCTGCGCTACGAGGACATCGACGCGGGCACCGAGAGCTATGCCCGCGAGCTGATCCTCGACCACCTCGGCTGCGCGGCGCGTGGGGGCGTGGTCGAGAACATGCCGAGCGTGGATGCCGCCCTCGCGGCCATGGGTGCGGGCTCCGGCGCGCAGCTGACCGCCGTGGTGGGCAAGCAGCCAGCCCGGCCGGAGTGGGCCGTCTTCTCCAACGCGATCGCTGCGCACTCGATCGAGCTGGACGACACGCACTCCGCATCGTCGCTGCATCCGGCCGTCGTGGTGATTCCTGCGGCGCTCGCAGCGGCCGAGCTGGAGGGCTCGAGCGGCAAGGAGTTCATCGCGGCCGTGGTGGCGGGCTACGAGGTCGCCTGCCGGCTGGGCCGCGCGCTGAACCCGCGGGACGTCTACGCCAAGGGCTTTCATCCCACCGCGATCGTTGGTCCGTTTGCGACGGCGGCGACCGTTGGCAAGCTGATCGGTCTTGATGAGGAGCAGCTCGCGCACGCCTTCGGCATCGCGGCCAGCGAGGCCGCCGGCCGGACCGAGTTCCTTGCCGAGGGGGCGTGGACCAAGCGGTTTCATCCCGGCTGGGCCAGCCATGCGGGCTACATTGCCGCTCGGCTCGCGCAGAATGGCTTCACCGGCCCGTCCCAGCCGTTTGACGGCCGCGATGGCCTGCTGCGTGGCTATGGGTCGGCCGACTTCGCCGAGCGCCTCACGGCAGGTCTTGGTGCGCCGTTCGAGCTGGCTGCGACGAGCGTCAAGCCGCATGCCTGCTGCCGCTACAACCAGGGACCGATCGATCTGGCGATTCGGCTGCAGCAGGAGCACGGCATCAGCCTCGACGACGTTGCTGCGATCGAGGTTGGCGTCGTCACGGCCGCGATCGGCATCGTCGTTGAGCCGCGAGATCGCAAGATTCGGCCGACCAACGACGTCGACGCCCAGTTCTCGCTGCCGTACGCCGTCGGCCTCGGGCTGATCAAGGGGCAGGCGACGCTGGACGAGTACGCGGAGCCGACGATGTCAGATCGTGGCGTCTTGGCAATCGCCGAGCGCACCGTGGCGGTCGTGCGGCCCGAGTTCGACGCGCGCTACCCCGCCGTCTGGCCGTGTGACATGAAGATCACAACCGTCGACGGGCGGACGCTCGAGGCCAGCCTGGAGTTCGCCAAGGGTGATCCGGAGAACCGGCTCTCGTACGACGAGATGTGCGCGAAGTTTCGCTCGCTCGCAGCCAGCGTCTTCGATGCCGCCCAGCTTGACGCGGTGATCGCAGCGGTCGACAACCTTGCGACGGGCGGTGTTCGTCCGGTCGTCGCGGCCGTCACGCAGTAGGTCGCTCGGAGGCGGTAGGGCGCTGCCCTGCCGCCTCGGCAGCCTAGGCCAGGTCGTGCGGACGGGTTGCCGCGGGGCGCTCCATCTCGAAGATCTCACCTGGATGGCTGTAGGCGTTACCGCCGAGGCGTCCAAGCGGGTGGAGGAGGTGCGGGTCGACGCGGCCATTCGCGTAGAGGTCGTCCCGGACGTGGAAGGCCACGACCTCGCAGACGAGGACGAGGTACTGATTCTCGGCGCCCTCCCGGCCGATCGACACCCGCTGGCTGACGCGGCACTCCAGCGAGATCGGCGATTCGGCGACGCAGGGCGGCCGTACGTGCTGTGACGGCGCCGTCGTGAGGCCTGCCAGGCGCAGCTCGTCGAGGCCGAACGGGTGCTCGCCCGCGGTGATGTTCATCGCCTCTGCCAGCTCGTCGGTGACGACGTTGACGACCAGCTCATTCATTGCCAGCGCATTGACGCCCGTGTCCTTGAAGGCTCCGTCTCGATGCTTGCCGATCGAGACGATGATGCTCGGCGGATCGGCGCCGACGGCCTGAAAGAACGAGAACGGGGCGAGGTTGATGCGCCCTTCGGCGTCGATCGTCGTAATCCAGGCGATTGGGCGCGGCACGACGCAGTCAATCAGCAGGCGATAGGCCCGGCGGCCTGGCAGGTCTGCGGCAGTGATGATCATCGGAAGACCCCGATCAGGATTCCACCTGACACGACGAGCAGGCCGGCGATGACCACGCGCGGGCCGATCGAGTCGCTCTTGCCAAGCAAGATCCAGGCGAACAGGACGGCCCAGAGGGACTGGGTGGCGTTAAGCGGTGCAAAGACGGTGACGCGGCCAATGTGCAGCGCGAGCACGAGGCAGGTGTAGGCGAGGCCGAGGACGAAGCCTGGCAGGAGAAACGGTCGGAAGGCCTGCGACAGCTGCGCAGGGAGCCCGCTCCGTCGTGTTGCCAGCGCGTACACCGCGACCGTCAGCGCGGCACCGACGAGCGCCCACGCCGTGCCGGCCCGCGGGTCCATCTCCGTGGTCGCGCCCATGATGCGGACCGCGTTGTCGCGCAGGGCAAACAGCAGGGCGCAGCAGAAGGCAAACACCATCCCGCGTGCTCTGAAGCCCTGCGGCAGCTTGCGTTCCCAGGCGAGGGACGCCCCGCCGAAGACGATCAGCACGGTGCCCGCCACGAGGCCCGCCTTGAGCGGCTCGCCGCGGAAGCCGACGGCGATGATCGTCGCCAGCAGCGGCGCCGTGCCGATCATCACGGCCGCACGGCTGGCGCCGACCTCACGCACCGCGACGACGAACAGGATCTGCGAGAGGCCCGGCACGATCGCTCCGATCGCCGCGTAGACGAGGCCGGCCCGGACGTCGAGGAGTTCGTCGCCGACGCCGGTCACGATTGCGAGGGCCACGACCATCAGCGCTGCGGTGCTGGTGATCACCATCGATCCGGCCACCGCGTCAGGCACGCGGATCAGTCCGCGGCGAACGGCGACCGTCAGCAGCCCGAAGAGAATTCCCGCCAACACACCGGTGAGGAGCACGAGCACCGGTGCACCATACCGCTCGGCGAGGCAAATCCGACGGTTACCTGATGATTACCGCTCAGAGATGGGTATGATCGCGCCCACAACGTCCCACGAGAGGCAGGGAGAACACATGCTGAAGGTCATCCGTGGCGGCACCGTCGTCACCGCGAGCGATACCATCAAGGCGGATGTGCTGATTGACGGCGAGCAGATCGCCGCGGTCGGAGCGATTGGTGCCGTCGACGCCGAGACGATCGATGCTGCGGGCTGCTTCGTCCTGCCTGGGCTGATCGATAACCACACGCACATGTCGATGCCGTTTGGCGGCACGACCAGCGCCGACGACTACGACACCGGCACGCAGGCCGCTGCCGCCGGCGGCGTCACCTGCATCGTCGACTTCGGCCTCCAGATGGAGCCGAACGGCCTGCAGTCGTCGCTTGAGCAGTGGCTTGGTCGCGCAGAGGGCACGGCCCACGTCGATTACGGCTTCCACATGGCGATCACGAAGGCCGACGACCAGACCTTCAAGGACATGCAGGCGATGGTCGACCAGGGCGTGTCGTCCTTCAAGGTCTTCCTCGCCTACAAGGACGCGCTGATGGTTACCGACGATCTCTTCGTCACCGCGCTTGAGCGCTCCGTAGAGGTCGGCGGCATCGTGCAGGTCCATGCCGAGAACGGCTGGGTGATTGATCACCTCGTCCGGAGAGCGCTTGGGGAGGGCAACACTGCGCCGATCTACCACGCGCTGACGCGCCCCGAGTCGGTCGAGGCAGAGGCCACCTCGCGGGCGATTCGGCTCGCCGAGATGGCCGGCGCCCCCGTCTACATCGTCCACGTCTCGTGTGAGGCCTCGGCCCGTGAGATCATCGCGGCGCGAGCGCGGGGCGTGCACGTCTTCGGCGAGACGTGCATCCAGTACCTGTTTCTCGACATCAACGATCTCAAGCGCCCTGCGCCGGAGGGCGCCCGCTACGTGTGCTCGCCGCCGCTGCGCGATGCGTCGAACCAGGACTTCATGTGGGATGCCCTGAGCTTCGGCCACCTGCAGTCGATCTCGACGGACCACTGCCCGTTTAACGACGAGCAGAAGGCGCTCGGCAAGGACGACTTCTCGAAGATCCCGAACGGCCTGTCGGCGATCCAGCACCGGCTTGCGCTGATGTGGGAGCACGGCGTCAAGACCGGGCGCATGTCGCCGAGCAAGCTCGTCGATGTCACGTCGACGGCGATCGCCAAGCAGTTCGGCATGCACCCGCAGAAGGGCACCATCGCGCCGGGAGCTGATGCAGACCTCGTGATCTTCGATCCCAACCGCGAGCACCGCTTCTCGCTCGAGACGGCCTTCTCGAACGTGGGCTACGACATCTTCGACGGCCAGAGGACGTCGGGATCGGCCCGTCAGACGCTCTCGCGCGGCACGGTCGTGTTCGACAACGGCGCGATCCTGACGAAGCCAGGGCACGGCCGCTTCGTCAAGCGCGGGCCGTTCAACGCCGCCCTGCACGGCGACACGAAGGCGTAGGAGCGGGGTGGGCACCGCATCCGCTTGGATGGGGTGCCCGCCCCGCCACCCACGCTGACGTGTCACGCTACCGCCGTGGACTCCGCGACTGCTAGGCACATTCTCGTCCACGGCTCATCTGGTCCGGCCCCCTGCGGCCTGACGGTCCGGATCGTTGCTGGACTGCTCGACTTCGGCGTCGTGGTCGTCGTCCTCTTCTGGCTCGCGGTCTTTACCCGCGTCCCCACCGCGGACGGTGGCTTCACGCTGCCCACGTGGTCCTACGTCTTCTTCCTGATCTGGTGGCTGCTCTACTACGGGCTCTTTGAGTACCTCTGGAACGGCCAGACCCCAGGCAAGCGCGCGGCGCGCATTCGGGTCGTCATGGGCGGCGGCGACCGCCTCACGCGCGAGGCCGCCTTCAAGCGCACGATCGCCCGACCGGTTGACTCGCTCCCGTGGGTCGTGCCCTACGCCTTCGGGGTGCTGTGGATGCTGGCGACCGGCGAGAAGCGCCGTCAGCGGCTCGGCGATAAGTGGGCGGGCACGAAGGTCGTCTCGATCGACGAGCCCTCTCAGCGCACCGAGTAGCCTGCGTCCACCACGAGCGCGGCGCCGATCGTCGCCTTCGCCCGCTCGGACGCGAGATAGTGGATCGCCTCGGCGATCTCTGCGGGCTCGATCAGCCTGCCGATCACGCCGGCGGCCTCGAACGCCTGCCGCGTCGCCGTCGGGTCGGCCGTGTCGGCGAAGAACCGCTCCACCAGCGGCGTCTCGGTCGGGCCTGGACAGACGCAGTTGACGCGAATGCCCTCGGGTCCATGGTCGAGCGCCATTGCTCGCGTCAGGTTGATCACCGCGCCCTTTGAGGCGCAGTAGGCCGCGGCGTCGGCAACCGCGACGAGGCCAAGCTGCGAGGCCACCACGACGACTGCCCCGCCGCCCGCCGCGCGCAGGTGGGGAAGCGTGGCCCGGCAGGTGAGGTAGACGCCGCGCACGTTGACGCTCATCACTCGACCAAACTCGGCCGGCGTGCAGTCCATGACTGACCCGCGCGACGCGATGCCCGCCGCCGCCACGACGACGTCGACGCCACCAAGCTCCGTGACGGCTCGCTCCACGGCGCTCTGGACGGACTGCTCGTCGGCGACGTCGCAGACCATCTTGACGTCGGCGCTGCAGGCACCGAGCGCCGCCTCGTCGACGTCAAGCGCCGCTACGCGGCAGCCGTCCTCCTGAAAGCGCCGGACGGTCGCAGCACCGATGCCGGATGCGCCGCCGGTGACGAGGACCCGTCTCATACGGCCGTCATTCCACCATCGACGATCAACGCGGACCCGGTCACGAACGACGACCGGTCGCTGGCGAGGTAGCAGATGGCGTCTGCGACCTCGTCGGGCCGACCAAGCCGACCGAGCGGATGCAGCGGCTCGAATGCGGCAAAGGCCGCCTCCGGATCGGGCAGCGTCGCTGCAAACTGCCGCGGCTGGGGCGTGTCGATCACGCCAGGGCAGATTGCATTGACGCGAATGCCCTGCTCCGCGAGATCGATCGCCATGCACTTGGAGAGGTGCACGACGCCCGCTTTGGCGGCGCCGTACGCGCTCATGTTGCGCAGGGCGATCACGCCGCCGACGCTCGCGATGTTGACGACGCTCGCACCGGCGCGGCCGAGCATCAGCGGGATGATTGCCGACGAGACGAGAAACACGCTCTTCAAGACGACGTCGTGGACGCGGTCCCAATCCTCCTCCGTCGTCTCCAGAAACGAGCGCCCGACGATCGCGCCGTGGTTGTTGACGAGGACGTCGACGCCACCGAAGGCCGTCGTCGCGGCCTCAGCGATGCGCGCGACCTGCGCGGCGACGGTGACGTCAGCGACAACCGCGATCGCCTCGCCACCAGCGGCGACGATCGCCGCCGCGACGTCCGCGACAGCCGCCTCGCGGTCCGACAGCACGAGCCTCGCGCCTTCGTCTGCCAGTCGCTCAGCCGTCGCACGGCCAATGCCTCCCGCCGCACCCGTTAGAACGATTACTCGATTCGTGAGCTCTCCGGCCATCTGCGTTTCCCTTTCGCCCTCTGCGGGGATAATCTACAGCTTGGCGAGGATAGCCGCCCGGAGCAGTCCGGACGGTCCGTCGCCGAGGAGACCACCGGGAGAGGACCATAGAGATGCCGTTCGTCACGCTCGCCAACGAGAATCGAATCTACTACGAGCTCACGGGGCCCGAAACCGGCCCGATCGTCATGCAGTTCGGAGGGTCGTTGTTTGGCCGCCACAACTTCGGATTCGTCAACGACGGCTTCCGAGACGCTGGCTATCGCCTGCTCTCCTTTGACGCGACAGGCTACGGTCGCTCGGACTGCCCGAACACCGAGCACTCCGTTGAGAACTGGGCCGACGAGGGTGCGCTGCTGCTTGACGCGCTCGGCCTCGACCGCGTCTTCGTCCATGGCACGTCGATGGGTGGCATGGTCACGATCGCCTTCGTCGGCAAGTACCCCGAGCGGACGATCGCTGCCTGCGCCGACTGCGGCATGGCCCGCTGCGATCTCTACCGCAAGGTCTACTTCGGCACGTGGCGCAAGATGGCTGAGGCGATGCCGCTCGACGACTTCTGCGACCTCATCACCATCCAAGCGGTCGGTGACCAGTTCCTTGCTGATAACCCGGGCACCTTCGATCTCGTCCGCCACGTGATTCGCCTCAACCCGCCGTACACGATTCGCTGGGCCTGCCTTGCGATGGAGAACATGGACAATGAGGAGCTCGCCCGCTCGATCAAGCGACCAATTCTCTTTACGAATGGTTCGCGCGACACGATGACTCCGCCGCGCCTCGCCACCGGTGGCTTCAGCGCACACGACATCGCCGATGCCATTGGCGACTGGGCGACGGTGCACGAGTTTACCGAGATCGGTCATGCCGGCCTGCTGGAGTGCCCCGCCGAGGCCACCGAGCTGGTTACCGGATTCTTCAAGCAGCACGCGAACGCGTAGAAGGGCTTCAACCATGTCTCTCACTTTCGGCGTTACCGTCCTGCCCGACCCGCCCTACACCGATCTCGTGCGCCTGTTCAAGCAGGCCGAGGACAACGGCTTCGAGATCGGCTGGACGTATGACTCGCACGTCCTCTGGCAGGACCCGTACCCGCTGCTGGCCGCCGCTGCGCTTGGCACCGAGCGGATCAAGCTCGGCATGTGCGTGACGAATCCTGGCACGCGTGATCCTACGGTCACGGCCAGCGCGCACGCAACCCTGCAGGACATGTCAAACGGGCGCATGGTGTTCGGCGTCGGTCGTGGCGACTCCGCCCGCCGCTTCATTGGCCTGCAGCCCGTCAAGGTCGCGGAGTACGAGGCCGCGACGGCGATGATGAAGGACCTCATGAACGGTCGTAAGACCGAGTGGAACGGCACGGAGCTCGAGCTCGCCTGGGCCAAGGACCAGCCGGAGATCCCGTTCTACCTTGCGGGCTACGGACCGAAGGCGCTCGCCGTGGCCGGTCGTCATGGCGACGGCGTCATCATCCAGCTGGCTGACCCTGAGATCATCCTCTGGATCATGGGCCTCGCGCGGGCCGCTGCCGAGCAGGCTGGACGCGACCCAGCTGCGCTCAAGCCGATCGTCTGTGCCCCCGCGATCCTGATGGACGACATGGCTGCCGCGCGCGACGCTTCGCGCTGGTTCCCGGCGATGGTGTCGAACCACGTCTTCGACCTCCTCCAGCGCTACGACAAGGCGGAGCTGCCCGAGGCCCTGACCTCCTACTTGGAGCGTCGTGAGTTCTACAACTACGCCGATCACAGCCGTCAAGGCGCGGCCCACGGCGAGTTCGTCGATGACGAGACGGCCGATCGCTTCAGCATCCTCGGCACCGTCGAGCAGCACGTCGCCAAGCTCAAGGAGCTCGAATCAATCGGCGTGCACCACTACAACATCTACCTGATGGCCGGCGACCGTGAGCGCTCGATCGACGTCTACGGCAAGGAGATCATCCCGCAGTTCGCTGGGTAGCCTGCGAGCCTCGACGAGGCGCCGACACGGGCGGGGACGGAGCGACCGCTCTCCGTCCGTGTCTGCGCTAGCGGCGGGCGGTGCTCACGCCCGCCCGACGCGCTCGATCGCCCGCCGGGTTGCAATCCCGAAGGCTTCGGCGGCGAGGAGCAGGTGCTCCTCCGGCGTGTCCTCCTCGGGGCAGTGGGAGAGGCCATTCGTCGACGATGCAAACAGCATCACCGTTGGCACCAGCCGTGCCAGCTCGGCGGCGTCGTGCAGAGGACCGCTTGGTAGCGCCCGCTCCGTGCCGGTGACCTCGCGCACGGCTGCGAGGGCATCCTTGATGAGGTCGTCGTCGAATGGAATCGGCGGGATCTGCCAGAGCGGCTCCCACTCGACGGTGCAGCCCTGCTCCTCCGCCGCAGCGTGCGCCGCCGCTTGGGCCGCAGCGTTCATCGCCGCTAGGGCGTCAGCGTCGATGTGCCGCTGGTCGACGAGGATCTGCGTGACGCCGGGGACGGCAGTGACGACGCCGGGAGTGCAGACCGCATTGCCGATCGTTGCCACGCCGGCATGGGCGATTGCAACGTCGCGCAGCCGCAGGGCAAAGCTGGCGGCAGCGGTGAACGTGTCGCGACGATGCAGCATGGGCGTCGAGCCGGCGTGCGCAGCCTGGCCGCGGAACGTCACGGTGAACCGCTCGACGCCAACGGTGCCAAGCACCGCACCGACGGCGAGGCCCTCGCTCTCAAGCACCGGTCCCTGCTCAATGTGGAGCTCGAGGTAGGCCCTGACGTTCGCGATGCGCTGCTTCGCGAGGTGCGTCTGGTCGAGCTCGACCCCGTGGCTGCGGAG
>CAMDVX010000044.1 GCA_945877865.1 Bifidobacterium breve
AACGGACATCTGCAGGAACGCAAATGGGGTAACCCCCACGAAATGGGCAGATGTCCGTTTGGGGTCTGGCCCCTTTCGGACAAACGCACCACCGCTCGGACTCTGGCCCCCTTCCGGACAACCGCACCGCCGTGGGCTACGCGTTTGCGTTCCTGCAGTTGTCCGCTCGGGGTCTGGCCCCCTTTCGGACAAGTGCACCGCCGCTCGGGGTCTGGCCCCCTTTCGGACAAACGCACCACCGCTAGGTGTTCTGCCTCGTTTCCTGTGAGACGCGGTTGATGGGTGGTTGGGCGGTGAGGCTGCCGTGGGGTCGGTGGTTGTTGTGCCAGCGTGTCCAGCCAGACAGCGCGCACCCTCGTCGACCAGCTCGTGTCTGGAGGGCCGTGTCGCGAGGTGGGGTCTACGGCGTGTGGGTCGTTGGGTGATCAGCACTACGCCGACTAAGGATGGTGTCGCTGGCGTCCCGTCGACCATGAGGGTGGTCATTCGAGGGCGCCCTGCTGGTCGACCGGCGGCGGCGCCGACAGGCTAGAGCGCGAGCGATCCGCCGGGCGGGAGCAGCTCGACGCGCGTCGAGGGTGAGATGCGCGAGACGGCTTCGTTGAAGGCAAGCGGCGGCTCCTGTGGGGGGCTGCCGAGGCCGATCGGCCAGAGCGTGCCCCAGTGGATTGGAATCGCGACGCGGGCCTCAAGGCGCCGCGCGGCCTCGGCCGCGCGCTCCGGGTCCAGGTGGCCCGGCCCGAGGGAGGTGCCCCAGCCCGCCACCGGCAGGCAGGCGTAGTCGAGCGGCCCGAGCAGCGCCATGTCGTCGTAGAGGTCCGTGTCACCGGCCACGTAGATGCGCTTGGCTCCCTCCAGCAGGTAGCCGATCGGATCCGCGGAGCCGCTCAGCGGGTGGTTGCGCGTCGCGGCGTGGTCGGCTGGCGTGGCCAGCGCCGTCAGCGCGCCGATCCGCATTCGCTCGCCCTCAGCGATCTCCACGACGCGCGTGAAGCGCTTGCGCCGCAGCATGGCGGCCGCCCCGACAGGGACGATGATCGGCAGATCCTTGCCGAGCCGCTCCAGCGAGGGCGGGTCTAGGTGGTCGTGGTGCATGTGGGTGATCAGCACTGCGTCGAGCGAGCGCAGCGCGTGCTTCGGCACCGGGTGGACCCGCCGCAGGTGGAGGACGCGCGGGCGCAGGATCGGATCGACGATGACGCGGGTGCCGCCCATGGCGACCACGACGGTTCCGTGGCCGACCCACGTCAGATGATCATGGCCGGGCTGAGCCCGGACCGTCATGGCGAGCCTGTGGCTCGGGCGAGGGGCGCTGGTCGCGCCGCGCCGTGACCGAGGTCTTCAAGCCACTTGATCATCACGCGATGGAGCTGCTCGGAGCCGACAACCTCCTCGCTGGGGAAGTCGAAGCTGCGCGGGAACAGCACGAACGGGTGCATCTGCTCGCCGCCGAGCCCGCCGTGATGGCCGACGAGCTCCTCGAAGGCCCCGATCTCTGCGGTCATCTCGTCGTACGCCGCGTTGAGCATGATGTCCGCAACGTGCGGAAACCCGTCGGTGCGCAGCACGTGCTGCGCCGCATTGGGCCCGTACGGCAGCAGCGGGTCGCTGCCGTCGATCGCGCCAGTGGCGAGGTGGTGGACTCCGTGCTTGCCGATCGCAAGCGGCTCCCCGTCCTCGCTGCGAACGAGGATGAAGCCGATCCCAGGGTGGGCGACGAGCCGCGGAATCAGGTGCGGGTAGCGCTCGTTGATCTCCTCCAGCGACAGCCGTCCGGGCGCGTTGCCGATGTAGATCAGCCCGAGGCTGCCGGAGGCGAGGACCTTCAGCTCCTCGGAGTCGAAGGCGTGCTCGTCGCCGGCCGCGGCGTCGCGCCCTGGTCCGAACAGCAGGGCATCGCCCGACTCCCGTGGGCGCGCGGCGAGGCGCAGCACCCGGCCGCGTGCCGCAAGGAGCTCTGACGCTGCTGCGCTTAGGTGCGACCACGCCTCGTCCTCGTGGTACGGATGGGCGATCGAGTCGGTGCCGCAGGCCTCGTGGACGACCTCCTCTAGGGTCGTGCCGAACTGCTGCTTAAAGGTCGGGCCCTGGCTCTGGCCGTGATCCGAGAGCACGACGAGGTGATAGCGCCGTGGTGACGTGGCAGCGGCATGCGCGATGCGGCTAAAGGAGCGGTCGATGCCCCGCAGGACGTCAAGGGCGTCGTAGCGCTCGATGCCCGAGTGGTGGGCGACCTCGTCGTAGCCGACGAACGTCGCGTAGAGGACTGGACGGCCCGCGTACGCATCTGCGATGACCGTCTGCACGGAGATATCCCTGAGGATCACGACGGTCACCGCGCGTAGCAGTGCGTAGCGAAAGCCTCGTCGAACGCGTGGCTCAACGTCGCGGCGCAGCTGCTGGGCCGAGGCCAAGAGCTCGCGGCCGATGTCGAGCAGCGCGAGGATGAAGGTGCGAAAGACCGAGTATGGGTTGGCGAAGTAGGCGTAGTAGTCGCCACCACGGGTGGCGCGCACGTGGAGGGCGGAGATGGTGAAGCTCGTGTGCGCTGCATCGCCGGTGACGAGGTTGCCACGGCTCGCACCGCCGCCGGCCAGCAGCCCCGCGCCGTTCGAAGCGCGCCGCTCGATCTCGGCCGCACCGCGCGGATGGTTCGAGACGATGAACCGGCCCGTCTCCTTCTCGAACCAGCGAAACGCGGGGATGTCGTGGTTCGATCCGTGGAGGAGCCCGGCCTGGCTGGCGCTGGTCTGCGAGGACCAATCGCACTCCCAAGACTCCAGGCGATGCGAATCGGCTCGGATCCAGCGGGCCAGCGTTGGCACGTTGCCATCGCGGATGGCGCGGCGCAGCACGGGCTCGGCGAGGCCATCGATCTCGAGGAACAGGATGCCGGGCACGGCCTCGTCGAGCGTCTCGTCGGCGTGTCGTCGGGCGGCGCGCCGGATGATGTTGCGGTAGTAGAAGTCGTCGTCGTCGATGCCGAGCAGCCCCGTGATCACGGTGTTCGCCAGCGTCAGCAGGAAGGCGACGAGGAGCGACGTGCCGAGGCTGTCGACGTGGAGGCCGTCGGTCGTCGAGAGTACGGCCCAGACGAGGATGCCGTTGAGCAGCAGCCCGGCGAGGCCGAGCGTCAGCACGGTGATCGGAAGCGCGAACCGGATGAGCAGCGGCCAGATGATGGCGTTGGTGATGGCGATGGCGATGGCCGTGCCGAGCGCGTCGCGCCAGCTGAGGATGGTCAGCCCGGGCAGCAGCGCGGCGCAGAGCCAGAGGGTCAGCGTGGCGATTAGGATGCTGAAGGCGGCTCGGATGTACGTCCGTGGCTGGCGCAGCGGGCTGGTCAGCCGGGCCGCGCTCATTCCGAGCTCCGCAGCCGCTGCTTCTGCACCTTGCCGAGGGCATTGCGTGGAAGCGTCGCGACGCGGACGATCACACGCGGCCGCTTGTGCGGCGCGAGCAGGGCGGCGACGTGGTCCATCAGCACAGCGTCCGCTAGGTCGGCCCCCTCCATCATCACGACCCAGGCTGCAATGCGCTCGCCGAGGTCTTCGTCGGGGAGGCCGAGGACGGCCGCCTCGAGCACGAGCGGGTGCTCGAGCAGCGCCGCCTCGATCTCGCTGGCACCCACGCGGTACCCGCCGGTCTTGATCAGGTCGGTCGAGCTGCGACCGACGAGGCGCAGGACGCCGTCGGCCGCCAGGGTGCCAACGTCGCCGGTGCGAAACCAGCCGTCGCGGAGAGCGGCGGCGGTGGCGTCTGGTCGCCCGAGGTAGCCGTCGAAGAGGGCGGCGCTGCGCAGCTCGACCTCGCCGATCGTCTCGCCGGCGGGGAGGGCTGCCCCGGCCTCGTCGACGATGCGGAGCTCGACCCCGGCCAGCGCCCGACCGACGGCGCCTGGGATGCGGGGCCCGTCGTGCCGCGCGCTCGCGATCATCAGCGCCTCGCTCATGCCGTAGCGCTCGATGATCTGCTGCCCCGTTGCTGCCGCGTACGCCAGGTGCACGCGGGCTGGGAGGGCGGCTGAGCCGGAGACGACGAGCCGCGCCGAGCGCAGGGCAGTGGCAATCGTGGGGTCAGCCTCAGCAGCCGCGAGCAGCCGACCGTGCATGGTCGGCACGGCGAACAGCAGCGTGCCGTCGGCACTGAGGGCGGCCGCGATGGCCTCGGGCGAGAAGCGCCCGACGTGGTGCGAGCGGCCACCGAGCCGCAGCGGGCCGAGGGTGCCGAGCACGAGCCCGTGGACGTGGAACAGCGGGAGGGCGTGGACAACGACGTCGTCGTCCGTCCAGGCCCAGGCGTCTGCCAACGCGTCGAGGTTCGCGGCAATCGCGCCGCGTGACAGCACGACGCCTTTGGGAGCGCCGGTCGTGCCGGAGGTGTAGACGATCAGCGCCGTCGTGGTGGCCGCAGGCTCGGGCCCGGTTGGTGGCTCGGCGCGCGCCGTTGGGTCGACCACGATCCGCGGCAGGTGCGCGATGCTCGCAGGCAGCTCGGCAGCAGCGGAGGCGAGCACGGCCTCGGGCGCGCTGTCGCCCGTCTCGTGGGCCAGCTCGTGGTCGCCAGAGGCCGGGTTGAGCGGCACGACCGTGACGCCGGCGAGCAGCGCGCCCGCGACGCCGAGGCCCGTGGCGACCTCCGGCGTGCACCAGACGGCGACGCGAGAGCGACCCGCCAGCGAGGCGGCAACCGCACCGGCGGCTCCGCTGAGCTCGTCACCATCGAGCCGCTCACCGGCGATCTCCAGAGAGGCGCGGGCGAGACCGTGGAGCAGTGGAGCAGTCATCTGGCAGGCAGTTTAGTCGCGGGGCGGCAGCAGCAGTCGTCTCCGGCAGCGCCGGTCAGGGGCGCCACCGTTTGCTGTCGGTGCCTCGTCGGCGCGGACGGTGGGCGCGTCCGCCACGATTCGCGGCATCGACCTCGTGCCTGCATCGTGACCGCCTCCCTGATCGCCGACCTGCGTCGCCTCGTCGGCGAGGCCGCGGTGATCGCGCCCGTCGAGGATCGCCGCTGGCTCGCGGATGGCACGGAGAGCGCAGCGGTGCTTGGTGCTGCACAGGCGGTCGTCAGGCCGGCTGACGCCGACGAGGTGCAGCGGATCGTCGGCTACTGCCTCCGTCACGGTGTCCCGCTGATTCCGCGTGGCGGCGGCACGGGCTACGCAGCGGGAGCCGTGCCATTCGCCGAGGCGATCGTCCTCTCGCTCGATCGGCTGCGCGCCGTGCGGTCACGGCACCCAGAGACGTGGTCGCTCGCGGTCGAGGCCGGCGTCACCACCGCGGAGGTGCGCCGCTTCGCCCGCGAGGATGGTCTGCTGTTCCCCCCCGATCCGGGCGCGCAGGAGCAGTCGCAGATCGGTGGAAACGTCGCTACGAACGCCGGCGGGCCGCACTGCTTTAAGTACGGCGTGACGGGTCGCTGGGTGACCGCAATCGAGGCCGTGCTCGGCACGGGAGAGCTCGTCCGCGTGGGCTCGGGCCTGCCGAAGGACGTTGCGACCCTCGACCTGCGCGCCCTGCTCGTTGGCTCGGAGGGGACGCTCGGCGTGATTACCGCGGTGTGGCTACGGCTGATGCCCGAGCCGGCGGTGCGGCTGCCGGTGCTCGCCGTCTACCCGTCAGCCGAGCAAGGCGCCTCTGCGGTTGCGCAGGCGATGGCCAGCGGGGTCGTGCCAGCAGCGCTGGAGTTTCTCGACCGAGGCGCGATCGCCGCGGCCCGCGCCACCTATCCAGGCGACCTGCCGGACGGCGCGGAGTTCGCCGTGCTGGCGGAGGCCGACGGCACGCCGGCCGGCGCCGCTGCCGAGCAGGCGCTGATTGTCGAGCTGCTGCGCGATGGCGCGAGCAGCGTCGTGGTCGCGGATGCCTCGACGGCGGCGGCGCTGTGGGCCTGGCGCGACGGCGTGTCGCTGGGGGTGCTCGCGCGGCACGGCGGCAAGCTGAGCGAGGACATCGTCGTGCCCATCGACCGGCTTGGCGAGGCCGTGCTCGGCGTGCGAGCCCTTGGCGCCGAGGTCGGACTCGAGACGACTAGCTGGGGCCACGCCGGCGACGGCAACCTGCACGCCTCGTTCATGTTCGACCGCTCCGATCCCGTGGCTCTCGCCCGTGCCACCGAGGCTGCGCCACGGCTCTTCGACCTCGCTCGCTCGCTGGGCGGCTCGATCTCGGGAGAGCACGGCGTCGGTCGCTTTAAGCTGGAGGCGGCGCGCGGTCTGGACCCCGTCACGCTTGGCGTTCAGGCGTCGATCAAGCGCGTCTTCGACCCGGCGGGGATCATGAATCCGGGAGCAAAGATTCCGCTCTGAGGGCCGCCCGCGAGCCGGTCGCGGTCAGGCCGACCAGAGGTACATCGTCGCGACTCCCCGGTAGGGGCTCCAGGCGGCTGCGCGTTGCCGGGCCTCGCGCTCCGTCGGCCGGCGACCGTCGCTGGCCGCCAGCGCGACCTTGATGCCAAGGTCGCCGGCGGGAAACGCATCGGCATCGCGGAGGGCGCGCATGCGGATGTACATCGCGGTCCAGGGGCCGATCCCGCGCAGCGCAATCAGGCCCGCATGCGCCGCCTCGGGGTCGGCGCCAGGCGTCAGGTCGATGGCGCCGGTGGCCACGGTCTCGGCGAGCAGGCGGAGCGCATCGCGCCGCGCGGCAGGCAGGCCGAGCCCGTCGAGGTCGCCGGCAGCGACGGTGGCTGCCGGCGGAAACGCCACTCGGCCGTCTGGCAGCGTGGTGCCATGACGCTCGGCCAGCCGAGCCACGAGCGTGCGGGCGGCCGCCACGCTGACGAGCTGCCCCAGCACCGCGCGTGCGCACATCTCCCAAGGGTCCCACGAGCCCGGCATCCGTAGCCCAGGGCTTGCTGCAACCAGTGGGGCGAGCAGCGGATCCCCGCTGAGCAGCTCTAGCCACGGCTGCGGATCGTCGTCGAGGCCGAGCAGGAAACGCACGAGCGGCACGGCCTCCTGCAGGGCGGGCGCGCTCCAGGCAGTGATTTCGACGCTGTCGCTGCCCGTGGCGGCCAGCGCTACGGAGCCGATTTCGCCGGCGAGGCGGGTCGTGCGGGTGTACGTCGAGCCGTCCCAGGCGTCGAGGCCACGGACCGTGCGCTGCCCGAGCCAGGCGAGCGTGGCGTGCACGTCAATCGGGCCGCATCCGTGCTCGCTGCGGCGGGCTACGCCAGCCACGAGCCGTCACGTCCTGCGCGGGCGTCGGACAGACGCCCGCGCGCGCGCGCGGTGTTGGCCGCGTTGCCGGGCTGAGCGGCAAGCCACGCCACCGACAGCAGCTCGCGGACGCGGCAGGCTGCCGCGAGCGCAGCGCGGTCGACGGTGCCTGCCAGCGCCTCGTAGCCAGCAAGAAACGATGGGAAGCGCGACGGGTCGGCGCTGAGGCGCCGCTCGACGACCTCCAGCGGCGCGAGGTCGTAGACCTCGGGTCCGATCGACAGAAACTCGGGGTCGATCAGCAGCCACCCGTTGGCGCCTGCCGACGCCCAGTTTGCGGGGTGCGCGTCGGCGTGGATGATCCCCGTCGGCCCGGTCACTCCGGGCCAGGCGTCGGTGATGGCGGCAAGCAGCTGCTCGGCCTCAGACGCACCCATGGACGAGTGCGCGAGCCAGCGCGACGCGATCGCGAGCGGGTCGAAGGCAGGCAGCTCAACGCCAGCTGCGAGTGCGGTGCGTCCCCTCCGCTGGAAGGCTGCGAGCGCGCGACCTACCTCGGCAAGGTCTACGCGGCCTGCAAGGCCGGGGTGGATGCGCGGGTAGGCGACGAGGACCGCGTCGTCCCGACGCAGAGGTGGTGCAAGCGGCGCTAGCACGAGGCCGGTGAGGTGCGGAAGCGCGGCGAGCACTCGCTCGGCGTCGACCAGCTCGCTTGGGCTGCCCGGGATGACGCGAACGACGCGGGCGTCATCGAGCTGCACCGTAATCGCATCCGCCGCTCGCAGCACCTTGGCCCCAGCCGGCGTTGCTCCGAACGTGTCGCAGGCGAGGGCGACCGCCTGCTCTGGGGTCACGACTCGAGCGTCTGCAGGGCGTCGGCGACGAGGGACATCGCGTCCTCGACGGTCTCGGGCACCTCTTGGCCGCTCTGGCGCAGGAGCGTCAGGCACTGCCGCAGGGAGTGGTCCGCGCCGTGCAGATGCTGCAGCGCCGTCACCAGCTCTTGGGCTGCGGGGGTCATCGCATCGGTCATCTTCTTCTCCTCGTCACCAGACATTGTCGCCCTCCGTAATCGCCGCCGCGTCGCGCCATGCCTCCTGCTCCCGACGGATCAGGTCGGGATAGGTGCCGCGCGCATGCACGAGCTCGAGCGTGAGGAGCTGCAAAGCCATTGCCGATGCGCAGAGCGCGCTCGTGGTCGGGAGCAGGCGTGCGGCGTGCGGAAGCATGATCCGCCCGGCGTTGGTCAGCTCGCGCCCCCAGACGCTCTCGACGGCGGGCACCATGATCGCGGCACACGGCATGCCGACGCGACGGGCTGCGCGCAGCAGCAGTCGTCCGCGGTCCGTGCGTCGGGGGCGGCCCCGATGCTCGGTGGCGAAGATCACGAGGCCGGTGCGCTCATCGCAGGCGGGCAGATGGCCGTGCAGAAACGTCTCAAGGTCGCGGGCGGCGCTCGGCAGATGGAGACCCTCCTCGACCTTGAGCACGAACTCGTCGGCGCTAATGCGGTCGTAGCCACCACCCACGACGACGAGGTGCTCGACGCCGGCGAGGTTTGCCGCGATCTCGGCGGCCGACTGGCGGACCTGCAGGCAGTCGTCGAGGTGGGCGCGGAGCACCGCTGGGTCGACGGGCCGGTCGGCCACGCTGCCAGCGATGACGGCGCCAACGACCAGCGGCGAGCTATAGCCAACCGTGTGGCACCAGCTGCGGTCCTGCGTCGGCGTGACCACCACGAGGTCAGCCGCGGCGAGCATTGGGCCCTGCGGGCTAGCCGTGATCAGCGCGGTGGTCGCTCCCGCCTCGCGGGCAGCATCGAGGGCGAGGCGCGTCGCGTGCGTTGCCCCGTCGTGCGAGATGCCGATGCACAGGCCGCCCGGGCTCGGATCGATCGCGGCCTCGAGCGCCTGGCGGCCGACCGGGCGTACGCCGCGGTGACCGAACGCATCGTCAAGCTGCGCGGCGATCGCGCGGGCACCGTGCTCGCTCGTACCGCAGCCGACGACCGAGATCGGCTCGCCGGCCGCGTGGCAGCGGCGAACCTCGTCGGTGAGCTGCGCGAGCCCATCGCTGCCGGCGACGGCCTCGGCGACCGGTGGCTCGGCGGAGATCATCTCCTCCATCAGCCAGGGCCGTGCAGCGCGGAGCGCCGGAAACCATTCCTCATGCCAAAGCGGGGTGCTCATTCCACGAGTCTACGGCAGTGGGCTGCCGTGGTCGACAGGGGCGCGCCAGAGGTGCGCTGGTAGCGTCCCGCCATGAGCCACCTCAGCGCGGGCGTCGACCTCGGCGGCACCAAGATTCAGGCTGCGATCATCGATGGAAAGCATGCCGTGCGCGGCAAGGCACGTGTGGCGACGCCGACGGCGGGTGGGCCCGACGCGATCGTCGAGGCGATCGTCAGCGCGGTCAGGGAGGCGGCGGATGCTGCAGACGTTGAGGTCGCACACCTTGGCGGCATCGGCATCGGCGCACCGGGAGCGGTCGACGCCGAGCGTGGCGTGCTCGCGCAGGCGCCAAACCTCGCCGGCTGGGATGCGCCGTACCCGCTGGCGCAGCACGTTGAGGCGGCCTGCGGCTGCAAGGTCCGGCTCGGCAACGACGTCACCATGGCGGTGCTCGGTGAGCGCGAGCTCGGTGCCGGCTCTCAGCTTCAGAGCTTCGCGGGAATCTGGTGGGGCACGGGCGTTGGGGGAGGCATCGTGCTGGACCGCGAGCTCTGGCACGGGCGCGGAGCGGCGGGCGAGGTCGGTCACATGGTTGTCCGCCTCGGCGGTCTCGCTGAGCCGAACGGACTGATCGGCACGCTGGAGGCCTATGCCGGTCGACGCAACATGGAGGCACGGGCCCGCGCGGCCGTTGCCGGCGGTCGCTCGACGCTGCTCTTCGACCTGATGGCGGCCAAGGGCAAGTCGCAGCTGTCTTCAAGCGTCTGGCAGCAGGCGCTTGAGTCTGGCGACGGGCTTGCCGTCGAATTGATCGATGACGCGGTGGAAGCGCTGGCCGCCGCCGCCGCGAATCTCGTCAACGTGCTTGATCTTGAGGCGATCATCGTCGGTGGCGGGCTTGGCTCGCGGCTCGGCCAGCCGCTGGCAGATCGCATCGCCCGCGCCACGCAGCCACACCTCTTCCAGCCGGCCCTGCCACCACGCTTCATCGTCGCCGAGCTAGGCGATCTCGGCGGAGCGATTGGGGCGTCGCTGCTGATCACCGAGCACCATGGGGACCGGTAGTCCTGATCTCGCTTTGTCGTGGAACATCGCGTAGTCTTGGACGCATGAAATCCTCGCGCCTGCCTCTACGCATCGTTACGGTCGCGACTGCGCTAGCCGCTGTGCTTGCCTTCGCGTTGCCGGCCTCCGCCGCTCCGCTCGTGCTCAATGCGGGCGCGGTCCTCACGCTGACGGGCTCCAATCAGGCGTTCGGGCTCAGCTCGCGCCGGGGCATCGACATGGCGGTCAAGGAGATTAATGCTGGAGCGATTCCTGGCATCAAGATGAGCGTCAAGACGGTCGACGATGCGGGCACGGTGCCGGGTGCGGCCGCTGCCTTCGGCATCTTCTTCCGCGACGAGGTGTCCGCCATCCTCGGGCCGACCCTGTCGAGCGTGGCGCTGAACGTCGACCCGTTTGCGAATGGTGCGCGCATCCCCGTGCTTGGCATCTCGAACTCGCTGCCGGGCATCACGGAGATCGGCACCTTCGTCTTCCGCCCGGCGCTGACCGAGGCGATCGTCCTCCCCCGCGTCGTCAAGGCCGTGGCAACCTCGTCGGCGCAGCCAAAGTCGGCGGTCCTCATCGTCGGCAGCGACGCCGCAGTTACCGTCGACTCCTACTCGGCGACGGCGTCGGCGATCATGGGCCAGGCGCTCACCGATAACGGCATCGTCACGACGAAGACGATCGCGGTACCCGCTGACACCACGGACTACTCGTCGATTGGCGCGGACGTCAAGCTGACGGATCCGGCCATCGTTGCCATCACAGCGCTGCCAGGTGAGGGCATCCCGCTGATCGTCGCACTACGCGCAGCAGGCTTCAGGGGCAAGATCATCGGGTCGAACGCCTTCAATAGCCAGGAGATCATCAGTGCCGCGAAGGCCGCGTCGAACGGGCTGATCGTCGGCACGGCGTGGAGCCCAGCCACGGTCACCGTGCGCAACAAGGCGTTCATCAAGGCCTTCCGCAAGGAGTACAAGCGCCTGCCGGATCAGTACGCCGCGACGGGCTACGCCTACACCTACGTGCTTGCCCAAGCCGCTAAGAACGGCAACTCGACCTCGCAGACTGCGATGCAGACGCAGCTCGCTGCCATCACCGGCGACAAGTTCGTCTCGACGTTGCTCGGCAAGTTCCGCTTCGACGCAAACCGTAACGGCGTCTCGCCCGTGGCGATTCAAGAGGTGATTAATCAGCACTTTATGATTTATCAGCCGAAGTAGAAACCGCTTGTGAGCGCAAAGCGGGCGAGATGCAGCGAGCGTCGCTTGCTACTCTCCCCGGCATGACACGGGCGAGCAAGCGGTCGACGGGTGCGTGGATCGGCATGTCCGTCTTGTTGTTTCTCGGCTGGCTGATGGTCGTGGTGGGCGTGCACGGCGTCTACCTCCACAGCACGCTCTACAACAACGAGGTCTTCACGAAAAGGGTCACCTCCGTGCTCGAGCAGCCTGGCGTCCAGGCTGCGATCGCCACGAAGCTGACGAACGTCGTGATCGAGAAGGTGCCCGACGCGATCATCGCTCGCCCGATCATTGAGTCCGCAGTGACCGCCGTGGTTGAGCAGCCCGTGTTTCAGGAGCTGGTCGTTGCTGCGCTCTCCAAGTTTCACGCGATCGTGCTCAACCCGAAGACGACGCAGATCGTCCTGACGATCGAGGGTGCCCCCCAGCTGATTCAGAAGACGATCGAGCCGTTTGATGCGAAGCTCGCAGCCCAGATCGGCAACGCGGCGTCGGCCGAGCTTGCGCGGGTTCCTGACCCGGGCCCAACGCTGCAGCTGATCCAGCTTGGCGCCGACGTCGGGCCTGCCTCGTGGGTCGTCGTCGCAGTCGGTCTGCTGCTGCTGCTCTTGGCCGCCGTGATTGCCCCGGATCGTCGACGGGGAGCGATCATCAGCCTCTCGACGCTCTCGCTGGCCGGCCTCGGCATCGTCGTGGTGCTGAGCCTCGCGAACGTGGGGCTCGGCCTCGCCGCTGCTGGCGACCCCGTCTTGAGCGAAGCTGTCGCCGGCGTCTTCGAGGGGATCTTCGCCGACCTCAGGCACATCGGCTACGTGATCGCGGCCGTCGGGTTGATCGCGGCTGTCCTGCTGTGGTCGCTGCGCTACACGCTTCCGGTCGCGGCCTCGGCTGGCGGACGCGCGCTGGGAGGCGCAACCGAAGCTGGCCACGTCGCTCTCGATACGGCTGGGAGCGCCCTCGGCGCTGCTGCTACCGCCGCGACGGGAGCGAGCACTGAGGCCACCTCGCTCCGCCCAGGAGACCTGCACGCGCAGGACCTCACCATCGTGCTGATCAGCGGCATCCGTCGGCTGTTCGTCCCGGCCGCATCGCGCAAGGGGCTAATCCTGCAGGGCGTCGTCGCCCTTGCCATCGCGGCGGCAGTCCTGCTCGCGTGGTCGACGGTCGTTGACGTCATCGTGCTCGTGATCGCGCTCGCCCTGATCGCGCTGGCGCTCAACCGCCTGCTGCTCGTGCTCGTCTCGCGGCGAGCGCCGAGCGGCGCTGCGGCGATCGAGGCTGCCGGCGCCACAGACGGTTCGTAGGTCGC
>CAMDVX010000045.1 GCA_945877865.1 Bifidobacterium breve
AGGCGCTCAAGCGGCAGGTCGAGCCGGTTGCCGAGGTCGCGAGCGTCACGGAAAGCCCCTCTCTGCTCGCGCTCCTTGATGATCTGCTCGACGTCGGCAACGCCAAGGCCGATGACCTGCCGAAGCCCGAGCCGGACCGCGCGCTCGCCCTCGCAGGCTGCGTCTACCTGCGACCTCTGAATATCAATAGGTAGCACCTTGACCGCTCTTCGCTCAGCATCGCGAATCAGGGAGGCCGGGGGATAGAACCCCATCGGCTGCTCTGCGAGGAGCGCGCTGAGAAATGCAGCTGGATGATGGCGACGAAGCCACGCGCTCTGATACGCCAGCAGCGCAAAGGCAGCCGCATGCGACTTGGGAAAGCCGAACGCTGAGAAGGCGATGATCTTCTGGAAGACGGTATCCGCGACGTGCTCTGGCACGCCACGCTGCCGAGCCCCCGCGGCGAAGGCCTGCCACTGCGCCTCCATCGCCGCGCGGCTGCGGCGTCGGCTCATGGCACGCCGTAGTGCCTCGGCCTGCCCAGGCGTGAAGCCCGCCAGCGCCTGGGCGACGTCGAGCACCTGATCCTGAAAGATGATCACGCCGAGCGTGTCGCGCAGCGCATCCTCCAGCAGCGGATGATCGTACGGGATGGGCACGTCGGGATCTGCCCGCTGCGCAATGCGCCGCTGAATGTACGGGTTGACTGCTCCGCCTTGGATCGGCCCTGGCCGGACCAGCGCCACCTCCACGACGAGGTCATCAAGGCACGTCGGCTGCACCCGCAGCAGCGTCTGCATCTGGGCACGCGACTCGATCTGGAAGACGCCCACGGTATCTGCCGCCTGAATCTCCGCATAGACCTCAGGATCATCCAGCGGCACCCTCGACAGATCGATCGGGCTGCCGCTGGCTCGGGCGATCTCGCTAACGCAGCGCTCGACCGCACTGAGCATGCCGAGCCCGAGCAGATCCACCTTGAGGAACCCCGCGTCTGCGCAGGCGTCCTTGTCCCACTGGCAGATCGTGCGGCCCGCCATGGCGGCCGGCTGCAGCGGAACCAGCTCGCTGAGCGGCCGGTCGGACACGACCATGCCGCCCGGATGCTGCGACAGGTGCCGTGGCAGGCCAGCGATCTGTCGGCACAGCAGCGCCAGCAGCCGCAGGCGCGGATCGTCAGCCCGCTCGCACAGGCCCGGCACGCGACGCAGCTCGTCTCCAACGTTCTCGGCGCTCCACCCATCAGACGCAGCTGCCAGACGGGCGATATCCGCCGTGGGCAGCGCAAGCGCCTTGCCGATCTCCCGGATCGCGCCACGGGCCCGATAGGTTGAGAACGCGCCAACCAGCGCGGCGTGCTCCGCTCCGTAGTGGCTGTGGATGCGGCGAATCAGCTCGGCACGGATGTCCCGCGGAAAATCCAGATCGATGTCAGGCGTCGACGCCAGCTCCTCGTTGAGAAAGCGCCCAAGCGAGAGACGGGCGGCGACGGGATCGATATGCGAGAGACCCGTGAGGTAGCACACGATCGAGCCGACGCTTGAGCCACGCCCGCGGCCCGGTGGCAGGACGTTGCGGGCAGCATCGCGTCCGCGGAGCTGAAGGGCGACAGCACGGGCGAGCTCAAGCAGCTCATGGTGCAGCAGAAAGAACCCCGCGAGACCGTGACGGTGGATCAGAGAGAGCTCGGTCGAGAGCCGTTGCTCGGCCTCATGACGAAGCGGCGAACCACCCGGATAGCGCGCGTCAAGGTGAGCGGCGCAGAGCAGCGCCAGCTCCTGATCCGCATCTCCGCTGCGCGCGGGAGTCTGATAGCCCAGGCGCTCGGTGAGGTCAAAACAGCAGCGCTCAGCAATGCGCCCGCTCTCGCGAACCGCCTCGGGCAGGTCAGCGAAGAGGCGGACCAGGTCGGCCGGCGCCTTCAGCACGTGCTCGCGATTGCCGCGGAGCGCCGCAGTGCAGCTGTCGAGCGCCGCGTGCTCGCGGATCGCCACGAGCACGTCCTGCAGCGGACCCCGTCGACGGAAGACGATGTGCACATCATTCGTAGCGACGACGGGCAGGCCACGCTCGGTCGCCAGCCGGTGAAAGGCGCGCAGCTGCTGCTCCGCGCCGCGTCGCAGCGGCCGCTGCAGCTCGACCGCCAAGTGCTCTGCGAACGCCTCCAGCAGACGGTCACGGCGGCGCCTTGCCGCCTCGCTGTTGGCGAGGGCACCGTGCTCCGGGCAGCCCGTGAGGCAGGTCAGACCCGCTGCGTGCGTCAGGACATGCCCCAACGAGACGCCCGGCGGTCGCACGAGCGTGCCGTCGCCGCCGCGGGTATCGGCATGGGCGGCGGTAATCAGCCGGCAGAGGTTCGTATAGCCCGTGCGATCCTCAGCGAGCAGCACGAGGTGCATGGGACCGTCCTCGTCCACCACCGTCAGCTCGCAGCCCGTAATCGCCCGCAGCCCGGCGGCACGAGCCGCCTGCGCAAAAGGGAGAGCCGCGCAGAGGTTATCGTGGTCCGTCAGCGCCAGAGCGGCGTAGCCAAGCGTGGCGGCGCGATCGACGAGCTCCTCTGGCTGCGCCGTCCCATCGAGAAACGAGTAGGCGGAGTGGCAGTGCAGCTCGACGTAGCCCGCATCAGCGGCCATGCCGCCACCAAGAGCCCGGCTCGCGTCGATCCTCGTAGATGACGCAGAGACGTCCATCATGCAGAACGATCTCGCAGTAGCGACGACGATACGGCTCGCTCCACCAGCCCTGCTCGACTCGCCACTCCTCACGGATCGCGTCAATCGGCTGCGCGTCGAGCGTACGCGGACGCCCAGCAGCGTCGAGGCCGACGACGCAGCGGCGCGGCTGCAGCGCCTGCAGAGGACGCAGCGCCCTGCTCACCGCGGCGCCAACCCGTAGCGATGCTCCGGCAGGCGGCTCTGCGGAGCGAGCTCGATGACCCGCAGCAGCGCGGACTCACCAAGCGCTGCGCGGATCTGGCTGGCCGCTTCATCGAGGGACTCCCGCCGCTCGCGACCAGCCGGGTCGAGCAGCGCCAGCTGCCGCGAGCCCGGGGCAAACTCGGCCAGCACCACAGCGAGCCGCTCGGCCGGCGCAGGCAGCCGGCGCGCCTTCTGCATCAGCGCCAGCTGGAGGCGCCGATGCTCGCCACAGGCCTCCCGCAGCGGCGCCTCGCAGAGCCACGACTCGCCCGTGACGAGGTGCGCCGACAATCGCACGAGGCGGGGCTCTCGACCGTTGCGAGCAGGATCGGCCAGCGCGCGCTCAAGCAGAACCGAGACCGCCTGCTCAAGCGCAGCATCGGTAGCGATCGGCTCGCCCGGACGGAGCTCTGCGGTGAGCAGAAACGAGGGATCCTGAGCGACGATCTGGCTACCATCCTCGCCTCGCGCCATCCGCCACGCGGCGAGCCCCGCGACACCGAGCCGGTCGCGCACCGCGAGTCGACTAAGCGAGGCAAGACCACCAAGGCGCCCGATGCCGACGAGCATGAGCGTCTCGCAGACCCGCTTGGGCACGCCGCCGTCCTCGTGCAGCAGCTGCACGGAGAGCGACGCCAGCGCCTCTGGCACGTCGCTGGCTGCCAAGATGCGAGGGCGACGGCGAGCCAGCCGTGCAGCCATCAGAGCAGCGAAGCGTGCCGGCGCAGCGCCAAGCTGAAGCGATTCGCCCGGCGCAACGGTGACGAGACGCTCAACGAGCCGCTGCGGCCCACCGTGCAGACGTAGACCGGGGGCGGAGTCGATCAGCACGCGCCCGGGGCTGACCTCCTCAACCGGCAGGCCCAACGCCTGAATGTCGCTGATCAGGCGCGCCGCGCGGGCCTGCACGCCAGCCGGATCGGGAGGAACGAGCACGAGACCAGGGCAGAGCGTCAGCGCCTCCGCGAGCGACATGCCGCTACGGATGCCAGTAGCCTCAGCCCCTGCCGACGGCATGCCAATCCGCGGCTCGCCGAGCGGAAGCGGTCCGAGCGCCACGGGCGTGCCCGCCGACATTGAGGTGCCACGCGCGGCCAGCGCGATGGCAAGCGGGAGCCGGTTAAGTGCGAGGGCGATGAGCATGCCCAACGCAGTCTAGTCGAACATACGTTCGATTCCCAGCAGCGTCACTCCTGCTGGGCCGCCTCCAGCTGCGCGATTGCCTGCTCGAACACCTCATGCGGCTGTGCGCCCATCAGCAGGTAGCGATCGGCGAGCACGAAGGCAGGCACCGCATTGATGCCGGCGGCGTGCGCCTCACGCGTGCTCTGCTCGACGAGCGGCCTGAAGCGACGCGACGCGATCGCCTCGTCGATGCTCTCAGCCTCGATCCCCACCGTGATGGCGAGCGCACGCAGCACTGCGGGATCAGCAACATCCTGCTCCTGCTCCCACATCGCCTGCATCACGGCCTCGTGGTACGGCGCATGCAGCCCCACCTCCCGGGCGAGCTCGCCTAGCTCAAGCGCAAGGTGCGTGTTCGGCACGCGCTCAGGATGCGGCGCGTAGGTAAAGCCGCTGTCGGCGAACATCTGAGAGACGCGCGCGATGTGCTCGTCACCGTACTTGGCGATCAGCTCAGCCCGCGGAATCCCCTCCGGCGGGTACTCCGGGTGCAGGTCCCAGGGGAGCCACTCGATCTCGGCGCCGAACTGGCGCTCGAGCCACGTCGCGCGCTCACACGCGACGCGGCAGAATGGTCAAAGGAAGTCCGACCAGATTAGGATCTTCAACGGGGCGGTCATAGCGTGTCTCCTTCCATGACGACACCGTCACCATCGGCACCAAGCAGCTGCTGCCGCTCGTCTGCAATACGCACGCGACGCGCATCAAGCACGCGCCGCAGGATCACCTGGGCCGACCCGGCCACCGGAATCGCGAGCAGCGCACCAATGACGCCCAAGAGCGATGCGCCTGCCAGCACGCTGAATACCACGATGAACGGCGAGACATCGATGCTCTTGCGCATCACCACGGGTTGGATGATGTGGTTCTCAATAAACTGGTAGACGATCGCCAGCACCAGCATGATGATCCCCGCCGTCAGCGAATGCGTCAGCGCCATCAGCACTGCCACCGTCGACCCGATGGTGGCACCGACCAGTGGGACAATGTCCAGCAGACCGACGAGCAGGCCAAGCGCGAGAGCGAACGGTACGCCAAGCACCCAAGCCGTGACGCCCGTGATGGTGCCGGCGATGACGGCGATGAAGAGAACGCCGGCGGTCCACCGGGCGATCGTGCCGTTGACCTGATCGAACATCTCCAACGAGCGATCCGCGTGCCCAGGGCGCAGCAGCTCCGTTGCCGTCCGCAGAAAGCTGGGTATCTCCAGCAGCAGGAACAGCGTCATGAAGAGCACCGTCAGCGACTTGCCCAGGCCCGTCACGACTGCGGTGGCGACGCCCAGCAGATTGCCGGCCTGCGCAGGCAGGCGGCTGGAGTATGCGGTCGCCCCCTCACCGAGTCGCCTAATCAGGTCA
Source organism: Bifidobacterium breve (assembly GCA_945877865.1). Lineage (GTDB taxonomy): Bacteria > Actinomycetota > Thermoleophilia > Gaiellales > F1-60-MAGs149 > F1-60-MAGs149. Next base: position 5,447 of record CAMDVX010000045.1, read on the forward strand.
TAGCGCGCATCGAACCGCTTGAACGGCCCCCACATGCGTAGCTCATCAAGCAGCAAGGGCGCGCGGGTCGCAAATGAGCGCAGCTCAGAGTAGAGCGGCGTCAGCAGGGCGGCAAGGAAGGCGAACACGATCAGGATGACCACCAGCACAACGAGGACCGAGGCCAGCCCACGCCGATTGCCAAGCCGACGCTCTAAGACGCTCACCAGCGGATTGAGCGCCAGCGCCAAGAATGCTGCAATCAGCACGAGCTCAAGAATCGTGCGGATCTGCCAGAAGACGAAGGCGATCAGCAAAAACAGCGACGCAGTCACGAGAACCCGAATGAGCGTGCGCGTCGAGACGGTGATCTCAACGCGGCGACGAGGATCGGTCGGGACGCTCACGTGGTGATTGTACCGCGCGACAGGCTAGGCTCCAGCGGATGGCAACGTCGAGCCTGATCGTGGTGACCGGAGGCTCGGCGGGAATCGGTCTCGCGCTGGCACGACAGCTACGACCTCGGACGCAGCGCTTGCTGCTGATCGCGCGAGGAGGTGAGCGGCTGGACGCCGCTGGTCGCCTGCTCGCTGCGGAGACGCTGATCGCCGACGTCGCCGACCCAGAGGGCATTGCGCGGGTGGGCGAGCGGCTCGCTGAAGAGAGCCGGATCGCCCTGCTGATCAACAACGCCGGCGGACCGTTTCGAACGCCGCTGCTCGCCCACGACCCACACGAGGCCGCGGCCGCGATCGACCTGCTCTATCTCGCGATGGTGCGAACCACCGCGGCTGCCTGGCCAGGGCTGCTCGGCGCCCGCGGTGCCATCATCAACGTCGTCAGCGTGGCCGGCACGGTAGCGACCGGTTCGGCGCCACACTACGCAGCCGCCAAGCACGCTGCGCTGGCCTGGTCACGAGCCCTCCACGTTGAGGCCCACGCCGCTGGCGTCCACGTGCTGACAGCGAACCCAGGGCCCGTTGCGACCTCAGCCTTTCCGCATCAGCGGCTGCTGGAGCACCGCTACCTCAAGCACGCGGTGATTGCTGAGGACGACTGCGCGAGCTCGATCGTGCGCGCCCTCGACCGTCGCCGAGCCGAAGCGTTCCAGCCGGAGTGGTGGCGAGCCGCTGCCGTGGCACAGGCGCTCGCGCCGAGCACGATGGCCCGCCTCGCCCGCCGCAGCCGCCAGCGCTTCGGCTGAAGGCACCGCCTCAGAGACGCTAGCCGCGTGGGGCGAAGCCGACGCGCTCACGGACGAGCTCGATCGTCGGCACCGCGAGCGCGCGCGCGCGCTCAGCACCGACCGTAAGCAGCCGATGCACCTCTCCGGGATCGGCGGCCAGCTCGGCGTGCCGCGCCTGCAGTGGCTCAAGCAGAGCGATCAGCGACTCAGCGACGTCCTTCTTGAAATCCCCATAGCCCATGCCGTCGTAGCGCTCCTCAAGCTGCGGCACGGACGCGCCGTCGACGGCTGACAAGAGCGCAAGCAGCCCAGTGACTCCCGGCTTGTTCTCCGCATCAGCCCGCACGACTCCGTCCGAATCCGTCACGGCCGACATGATCTTCTTGCGAATCCGCGCCGGGGGATCGAGCAGGAGCAGCGTGCCTTGCTCCGTGCCGCCGGTCGTGGACATCTTCTTGGTCGGCTCCTGCAGGTCGACGATGCGCGCTCCGGTCGGCGGAATCTGCGCCTCGGGCACGACGAAGGTCTCGCCGTAGCGCCCGTTGAAGCGGATTGCGATGTCGCGCATCAGCTCGAGGTGCTGGCGCTGATCCTCGCCAACCGGGACGAGACCAGCCTGATACAGCAGCACATCTGCGGCCTGCAGCACGGGATAGTCGAACAGACCAACGGAGACCGACTCCTGGCCACCCGACTTGTCCTTGAACTGCGTCATCCGGCGCAGCTCGCCCATGGTGGCCGTGCAATTGAGAATCCAGCCGAGCTCGGTGTGCTCAGAGACGTGGCTCTGCACGTAGAGCGTCGAGCGCTCCGGATCAAGACCGGCGGCAAAGAGCAGCGTTGCCAGCGAGAGCGTCGAGGTCCGCAGGGCAGCCGGCTCAACGGGAACCGTGATCGAATGAAGATCAACGACGCAGAAGAGGCAGTCATGGAGATCCTGCCCCGCCACCCAGTGCCGAACGGCTCCAAGCAGATTGCCGATGTGCTTGTCACCGGTGGGCTGAATACCCGAGAAGATCCGCGCCATGGCGACACCGTACCGACCGGCCCTCCACGACGCGCCGTCCGTCTGGTAGGGTCGGCCCGTGTCCGCACCCAGTGAGGATCCGCTCGACCGCATTCGCGATCGGCTCGACGAGCTGTCGCTCAACGACCGGCGGATCGCCGAGGTCGTCCTGCGGGACCCCACCGGCGTGTCGTTCGGCTCCGCGGACGCGCTCGGGATTGCCGCAGGGGTGTCGAAGGCTGCCGTCGTCCGCTTCGGCGCCCGGCTCGGATTCGGAGGCTACACGGGTCTGCAGGAGGCGCTGCAGTCGGGCGTTCGGACCCGCCTCGGCGCCACGCAGTCGGGCCCGTCGCCAGGCAGCGGAACCCTGGTCGAGCGATGGCTAACCGCCGTTGAGCACGACCTGCGCGTCGTGTCCTCCAGCACGACGGCGATGACGCTCGAGCGAGTCGCGACGCTGCTCGAATCGCGCGAGGGATGGATCCACGTCTTCGGTCAACGAACGAGCGCGGCCGTAGCGGAGTATGCGTACTTCCTGCTGAATCCAATGCTGCCGAACGTCGTCCGCGTCGAGTCTGGCGAGTCGGCCCTCGCCGATCATCTGATGAGCGTTGGACCTGAGGACCGCTTGCTCGCATTCACCTTCCGACGGTACGCCAAGGTGACCACGGACGTGGCGGCGTTCTTTCAGGAGGCCGGCGCGCCGGTCGTGCTCGTGACCGACTCGCCTTCGGCGCCCGCCGCCAACTATGCCACCGAGGTGCTGCTCTGCGCCGACGACTCGCCCGCGCCGTTTCCTACGGCCGTGACGGGAATCTTCCTCGTCGAGCTGCTCGCAGCGACGCTGCTCGAGCGCGACCCGGCGGGGATCAGGCGCCGCCTCGATGATGCCGAACGCGTCTGGGGCCGATTTGGAACCTACGGCGACGAGCCGGGCGGCGAAGCCGCGTAGAACGAGCGTTCGAGAGCGCCAGTCGGCGCCACCCTGCGCCTCTTGATCCGGCAGGATTCGAGCATGAGCCCGCTCCCTGAGATCAGCCAGGTGCTCCACGCGATCGTGGCCAGCGTTGAGGACCTCGGGCTGTGGGCGGTCTTGATCCTTGCCGCAGGGGATTCGTTCGGCCTGCCCGCAACGGGTGACGCTGCGCTGCTGATCTGGTCTGGGCTGCGAACCCACCCGCTGGCGGTCGTGATGCTGGTGGCATTCGCGGGCGCCAGCGTGGGCGACAACGGCGCCTACTGGGCCGGGCGGCTCGTAGGTGCCCGCATCGTCCGCCGCGTCGCAAGCCCAGAACGAGCCGAGCGCGTGACGGCGTACATCAACCGACATGCGGCGAAGGCGCTCGTCGGGTCGCGTCTGCTGGCGGCCCTGCGCACGAAGGTCGTGGTGCTGGCGGGCGCAGCGCACGTTCCCTATCCGCGCTTTCTCGTCTGGAACACCCTTGGCTGCGGTCTCTGGGCGGTCGTGTACGGCCTCCTTGGGCGACTCGTCGGTGACGCGGTCGGCGTGACCAGCCTGCTTGACCGCATTGGCCTCGTGGCGCTGGTCGCGATCGTGCTGGCCGCCGCGCTCCTGTTCGCGCAGCGCGTCGCCATCCCACGCTGGTTCGGGCGCCACCAGAAGCCCTCCGGATGAGAGCATCCTCATCACGGCATGCCAGCATGTGGCCATGCGCCTACTCGTGGTCGAAGATGAACCGCTGATCGCCTCGTTCATCCGCAAAGGACTGACAGCCGAGGGACATGCGATCGAGGTGGCTGGCGACGGCCCGAGCGGCGTCGCCGCGTTCCTCGCCGCCCCCGCCCTCGACGTGAAGCTGCCGGGGTTCAACGGCTACGAGGTGCTTCGCCGCATCCGCGAGGTCGATCCGCTGGCGCGGGTCATCATGCTGACCGCGCGCGGTGTCCACACGATCCTGACCGCCGCCGGGCCGGTCGCCGCCGTCGCGGGCGATGGCGTGGCTACCTCCTCCAGCGAACGCCGCAGCTGGACCCTTGGAGATGGGACCGTCGCCCACCACCTGATCGACCCGGCCACCAGCAACCCTGCCTGCCGCGGCACCGCTGTCGTCGCAGGGACCGACCCTGTTGCGGCCGATGTCCTGGCCTCCTGCCTCGTCATTCGGCCAGAGCTGATCGCGTCGCTCGCTGTGCCGGCGGCACGGATCAGCCTCGACGGCAGCGTCGCGACGACCACCTCATGGCCTGAGGTTGCCCGATGAGAAAGCCCTCACCTCGCACTCATCAACCGTTCGCCGTCGTCGACCAGGCTGTGTTTATGAGCAACACGCAGAACTCCCGCATCCTCGCTAGCGCCCTCGCCGGGTTGGTCATCGCAGACGTCGTCGTCATCGCGATGCTGTCGAGCGGTGAGGCTCGTCACAGCAGCACGACGACGCAGCCTGCCGCGGGTGCTGGCCATCATCTTCGCTGCCACGGAACGTTGCAGACGAAAGACGCAGAGCACGGGCACGAGCCTGAGCCCGCAATCCCTCCGTCGGCTACCGTACCGGCAGCGCGGGCGTGGCGAAATGGTAGACGCGCCGGGTTTAGGACCCGGTGGGGGAGACCCCGTGGAGGTTCAAGTCCTCTCGCCCGCATCACTGCCACGGTCCCGACCGGGTCGGGACCACCCACCGATCCTCTAGGATCCGTCTCCCCGCCACGGGGCTGTCCCGCCGGAGAATCAACGTATGCAAACCGCCGTAGAGCACCTTCCAGACGACATGGTCAAGATCAGCGTGGAGGTCGATGCACACGATATCGACCACGCGTTCAAGCACGCCCTCACTGACATGGCCAAGGACATGCGCCTCCCTGGCTTTCGCAAGGGCAAGGCTCCCGTCGCCGTCATCCGCCAGCGGATGGGCGAGGAGGCTGTGCGCGATGAGGCGCTGCGCTCGCACATCAACGGCTGGTGGTCGCGAGCCTGCAGCGCTGCCGGCGTTGAGGGCATCGGACAGCCGGAGATCAACTGGCCTGAGCCACCCGCGGAAGGCAGCGCATTCAGCTTCACCGGCGTGGTCGCTGTGCCACCGAAGGCTGAGCTACCCAAGAAGCTCGAGCTCGCCGCCGTCCGCCCGTCCGTCGACACCGACGAGGCAGTGATCGACAGCGAGATTGAGCGCATCCGGGCTGCCGGTGCAACGTTCGAGGTGCTCGAGATCGCAGTCGAGCAGGGCCATCAGGTGCTCGTGGATTTGAACGGCGCCGTGGATGGCAACGCGATCAAGGACGCGCAGGCCACAGACCTCCTCGTCGAGGCAGGCGCCGGTCGTCTGCTCGACGAGCTCGACGAGGCGATCCTCGGCATGCGTGCAGGCGAGGAGCGCCAGGTCGCGATGACGCTGCCCGCCACCCAAAAGCCGAAGAAGCTCGCCGGGCGCGAGGCGATCTTCACCATCACGGTCAAGGAGGTTCGGGCACGGGTCATGCCTGAGCTCGACGACGAGTTCGCCAAGCAGATGGCCGGATTCGACACGCTCGCAGAGCTTCGCGACGACCTCAAGACTGCCCGTGAGCAGACAGCGAAGACCGAGGCCGAAGGACAGTTTCGCCGCAACGTCCTGCAGGACCTCGGTGGTCAGGCAGTCGTCGGCGTCCCCGACCAGATGATCCGCCGCCGCGTCGACGATCGTCTCCAGAACATGGCGCGCTCGCTCGGGCAGCAAGGGATTCAGCTTGAGCAGTACCTGCAGATGATGGGACGTGACATCCGCAGCCTGATCGTCGAGATGATGCCGGAGGCCGAGCGCGAGGTCCGCGAGGAGCTGGCGCTGGACGCCTACGCGGAGCGCGTCAAGGCAGCAGTCACCGACGATGAGCTGCGCGCCTTCGTCAGCGAGCAGGCAGCCGCCGAGGATGAGACCGAAGAGGTCGTGCAGCGCATCATGGATGACGCTGCCATGCGCGAGGATGTGCGGCGCGATCTTCGTCTGCGCAACGCGCTGGATCACGCGGTCGCCGCCGCCAAGGAGATCTCCGCCGAGCAGGCTGAGGCACGCTCGGCTGCTCGTAGTCCGCAAGAGGTAGCCGCGACGAATGCCCCTGCAGAGGGTGCGCCGGATGACTCCGACGCTCCTGAGCAGGAAAACTAGACACCCGCACCGAAAGGTCTTCCCGTGAGCCCACTGGTCCCCATGGTCGTCGAGCAGACGTCGCGCGGAGAGCGCGCCTTCGACATCTACTCGCGTCTCCTCAGCGAACGCATCGTCTTCCTCGGCACGCCCGTCGACGACCAGATCGCAAACCTCATCGTTGCGCAGCTGATCCACCTTGAGTCCGAGGATCCAGACAAGGACATCGCGCTCTACATCAACTCTCCTGGTGGCTCCGTGTACGCCGGCATGGCGATCTACGACACCATGCAGTTCATCAAGCCGGACGTGCAGACGATCTGCGTCGGCATCGCCATGTCGATGGGTGCATTGCTGCTCGCGGGCGGCGCGAAGGGCAAGCGAATGGCCCTGCCGAACAGCAAGATCCTGATCCACCAAGTCTCCGCCGGTTTTCAGGGTCAGGCCACCGACATTGAGATCCATGCCCGTGAGATCATCGACATGCGGCAGAACCTCGACCGCATTCTCGCGCTGCACACCGGGCAGCCAATGGAGAAGGTCCGCCACGACACGGA
>CAMDVX010000046.1 GCA_945877865.1 Bifidobacterium breve
TTGCCTACGGGCAGATGTCCGATTGGGGTCTGGCCCCTTTCGGACACGCCCGATCCGAACGACCGATCGCGTCATCTCCAAGATCAGCGTGGTGCGATGACCTCGGAGACGACCGCGAACCCAAGCGATCAGCGTGTCCGAACGCAGGCTCCAAACGGTCGGGCGTGTCCGGAAGTAGGCCGCAAAGGTCGGGGGTGTCCGGAAGTAGGCCGCAAATGTCGGGGGTGCGCGAAAGCAGGTCCCAAACGGTCGGGTGTGTCCGAAAGCAGACCCCAAACGAATAGCGTGTCGGAAAGCAGACCCCAAACGTCCGGGCGTGTCCGAAAGGGGCCAGACCCCAATCGGACATCTGCCCGTAGGCAAATGGGTAACTCGTACGGTGTGGGCAGATGTCCGATTGGGGTCTGGCCCCTTTCGGACACGCCCAGACGTTTGGGGCCTGCTCTCGAACACGCTATTCGTTTGGGGCCTGCTTTCGGACACGCTATTCGTTTGGGGCCTGCTTTCGGACACGCCCGGACGAGTGGGGTCTGACACCGTTCGGACAGCCGACGCGCGTGGGGTTCGACCCACGTTCCGACGACCCATTTGCGGAGCGCTCGGCCGCGACGGAATGCTGCCTGCCGTCGCCGTCGTTATCACCTTCGCATGCAGATTGGCCTCTACCACTTCGGCGACTCGATGCCCGATGCCGTCTCCGGCATCCGCATCGACCAGGGCCTGCGGCTGCGCAACCTGCTGGAGGAGATCGAGCTTGCCGACGAGGTCGGCCTCGATGTGATCGCCTTGGGCGAGCACCACCGCGCCGACTTCGCGGTGTCCTCGCCCACGACCGTGCTCGCGGCGGCGGCCAGCCGTACGCAGCGAATTCGGCTGTCGACGGGCGTCACCGTGCTGGGCTCGGAGGATCCCGTCCGCGTCTTTCAGCAGCTCGCGACGATTGACCAGATCTCCGAGGGCCGGGCCGAGCTGATGGCGGGCCGCGGCTCGTTCATCGAGTCATTCCCGTTGTTTGGCCAGGACCTCGGGCAGTACGACGAGATCTTCGCGGAGAAGCTCGACCTCTTGCTGACGCTGCGCGAGCACCAGAACGTTACGTGGCACGGCGTGCACCGGCCCTCGATCGACGGTCGGGACGTCTTTCCTCGCCCGCATCAGGAGCAGCTGCCGATCTGGCTCGCGGTCGGCGGCACGCCGCAATCGGTCGTGCGGGCCGCTGAGCTCAAGCTGCCGTTGGCGCTGGCGATCATCGGCGGCGAGTTCGCGCACTTCGCGCCGATGACGCGCCTCTACCGTCAGGCGTGGGAGGAGTTCGGGCACGATCCCGCCGAGCTGCAGCTCGGCATCAACGCTCACGGCTTCGTGGGCGACGCATCGCAGTCGGCTCGCGATCTGGTCTACCCGACGTACAACAACATGATGAACGTGATCGGTCGAGAGCGCGGCTGGGCGCCACGCGGCAGGGACCACTTCGAGCTCGAGTGCGACCCGGGTGGCGCTCTGCTGATCGGCTCCGTTGAGGACGTCGTCGACAAGCTGCTGGACTACCATCGCGTCTTTGGCAACACGCGCTTCCTGTTCAAGCTGAGCGCGTCGCCAACCGAGCATGAGGAGACGCTCCGCAGCATTGAGCGGCTTGGCCGCGAGGTCGCGCCACGCGTCCGCGCGGAGGTAGCCGCCCGCACTGCCACAGCAGTCTGACGCCGCCTACGGAGCGATACAGACCGCGCGGCACCGACGCGCTGCGTCGGCAAGAGGCTGCCTCAGCCGGTGCGCTAGTGCCCGCGAGCGTCGTCGCCGTGGGCGCGCCACGCCACGAGGTGGCGACCAAGCAGAGGCGACGCGCTCGCCGCGAGCCAGGCGGCCTCAATGTCTGCGTGCGCCTCATCCATGCCGAGCACGTCGCACATGATGGCGAGCGCGGCCCGACGGCGCGAGCTGAGCACGAGTCCAGCGCTCATGCCCGCCGGGGTGAGGCGCACGACGTCCGCCTCCACGAGGCCCAGCAGGCGCAGCCGTCGCAGCATCTCGAAGGCGGTCGGCGCCGAGACCTTGAGGTGGCGGGCAAGGCTCGCCTGCGACGTGTCCGTGCTGCCTGCCTCGCGCTGCATGTCGTAGAGCGCCATCAGGTAGCGCGCCTCGCCTGTCGTCACGTCTGCGCACGAGCGCTCCGCCTCTGTGGCGTCAGCTGCAATCGGGGGAGCATGGTCGGTCATCGCCCCGTAGCCTAGTGGCTCTGCTGCTGCGTGTCTGCGGCTGCTACCTTCGTGGTCATGAATCCGTTCACCGCTCCCGGCGAGTGGCTGCGCTGCCAGCTGCACTGCCACACCGACCAGTCCGATGGCGAGCCAACGATTGCAGAGCTGATCGCCCACTATGAGGCGGCGGGCTGCGACGTCCTCGCGATCACGGATCACTGGCTGATTACCCGCGGCGAGTCCTCCACCATGCTGATGCTCCCGGCCAGCGAGCTGTCGTCCAAGCTTGATCGCGCGCCGTTTGAGGCGGAGGTGCTCGCGCTCGGCATTGAGGAGCTGCCCGAGCCTCGCGAGGAGTTCGACTCGATCGCGGCGTGCGCCCAGTGGATCGTCGACCACGGTGGAGTGGCCTACCTTGCCCATCCGCGCTGGAGCAGCCTGACCGCCGACGACTACCTCAGCGCACCCGCGCTAACGGGCCTCGAGGTCTTCAACGGCGGCTGCGAGGTGCAGCAGGGCAACGGCCTCTCCGACGTCCTCTGGGATCTGGTCAAGCAGCAGGGAGGCACGCCGCTGGCGGCGAAGGGCATCGCGACCGACGACTCGCATCAGGCGCTCAATCCGGACGGCTCGGATAGCCGCCTCGGCTGGACGGTGGTGAAGGCGAGCGAGCGGACGCTGGCCGCGGTCTTGGCGGCGCTCCGCTCGGGTGCGTTCTACGCATCGACGGGAGCAGAGCTGCTCGGTCTCGAGCCGGACGCGGCCGGCAACGTGCTCGTTCGCTGCTCGCCGGCAGCGGCGGTTACGCTCCACTCGGGCGCGTGGGACGGCGGCCGCGTCAACGCCGATCCAGCCGTTGCCGATCTTGGCGGCGAGATCCTCGAGCGGGACGCGGATGGTCTGATCACCGCCGTGCGCTTCAGCCCGTTGACGTACTGGCCGTGGGGGCGCATCAGCGTGCTCGCTCCGGATGGCGGCCGCGCCTGGTCGAACCCCTTCCCGGTTGGCGGTGAGCGAGAGGCGTTCCGGCCCGTCTAGCGCTCCCGAATCACGTAGAACTTCCGCACGAGGCCGGTCTGGTGCCACGTGAGCGGCGTGCCTTTCGTGATGGAGAACGCTTCGCCGGGACCGTACGACTCCTCCGACCCGTCGGGGTAGCGGAACTCGACGACGCCTTCGATGAGCACGCAGGTCTCGTCAACGGGGTAGCCGTCGGTCTCCCACGTAAAGGCCTCCGACTCCCAGATGCCAGACGTCAGCCCATCGCCGCTGTCGTGGAGCGGCGCGGTGCGGGCGAGCGCGCCATCCTCCAGCACCTGTGGAAACGCTGCTAGTCGAGCGGGGTCGAGTCGGGTTACGCCAGCCATGTCAGCTGCTCCTTTGGTCGGCGAAACTCTACGCCGTCGCTACCGCTGCAGGTGCTGCGCTCGCGCCGCGCGGCAGCGCCAGGGAGATCAGCCCTGCTGCGAGCACGAGTGCGGCCGACGCCCAGAGGCACGCCTCAAGCCCCTGCCACTGGTAGAGCAGGCCGGAGAGCACCGTGCCCGCCAGCCGTCCAGCCGCGTTCGCCATGTAGTAGAACCCGACGTTCATCGCGACCCGATCACCATCGGCGTAGTGCAGGATCAGGAACGAGTGGACGGCCGAGTTTAATGCGAAGACGGCGCCAAACACGATCAGCCCGACCACCAGCACGGTCGTTGGGTCTGCCTCTGCGGCGAGGGCGAGCGCGATGCCTGCGGGGAGGAGCGCGAGCACGAGCGCCAGCACCATTGCGGTGCGGCCGGTCGGCTCGCGCCCGGGCCTGCGCCGCAGCAGCTGCGGCGCGAACGCCTGCACGATTCCGTACCCAATCACCCAGACCGCCATGAAGCCGCCGACCTCCCAGAAGCTCCAGCCGAGCACGCCGCGGAGGTACACGGGCAGCCCGACGACGAACCACACGTCGCGCGAGGCGAACAGGAACACGCGGGCCGCGGCGAGCAGGTTGACCGCTCGGTTCTGCGAGAGCAGCTGGTGGAAGCGGGCGGCAGCGTTCGGGCGGCCGAGCCCGCCGCTCAGCAGCAGGAGCACGAGCAGCAGCGCGCTGCCGACGAGCACGGCGAGGATGCCGAGCGCGGGCTGAAAGCCAACGCTGGTCAGCAGCACGCCGCCGACGAGGAAGCCAACGCCTTTGAGCGCGTTCTTGGAGCCCGTCAGCATCGCCACCCAGCGAAAGAGCGTGTCGGCCTCGCCGGCGGGAACGACCAGCTTGACCGCGCTCTTCGAGCTCATCTTGGTGAGGTCCTTGGCAACGCCGCTGATGGCCTGCGTTGCCATCACGTAGGGCACGACGAGCCACGGCGTCGGCGCAAGCGCCAGCATCAGGAGCGCACCGAGCTGCAGGGCGAGGCCGGCCACAAGCGTCGACTTGAGGCCGAAGCGCGCTGCGAGCCAGCCGCCGACGAGGTTCGTGATGATCCCGAAGACCTCGTAGAGCAGAAACAGAGAGGCCACCTGCAGCGGGCTGTAGCCGAGCTGGTAGAAGTAGAAGAGGACGAGGGTGCGCAGCGCGCCGTCCGTGATCGTGTCGGCCCAGTACGCGCCCGTGACGATGACGTAGTCGCGGAGCGCGCTCCTTGCCTGCCGCATCGTCCTCGCCTAGCCGCGTCCGGGCAGGTGGCCGGCGACGAGCCCGGCGAGCTCGACGTAGCGGTTGGCGTAGCCCCACTCGTTGTCATACCACGCCAGCACCTTGACCTGCGTGCCGTTGACCACCATGGTGGACGGCGCGTCGATGATCGCTGAGCGGGGATCGCCCTTGTAGTCGACGGAGACGAGCGGCCGCTCCTCGTAGCCGAGGATGCCGGCCAGCGGCCCAGCGGCCGCCGCCCGCAGCAAGGCGTTGACCTCGTGCACGTCGGTGGGGCGCTCGACCTCAAACACGCAGTCGGTGAGCGATGCGTTAAGCAGCGGCACGCGGACGGCGAGGCCGTTGAGGCGTCCTTCCAGCTCGGGGAAGATCAACCCGATCGCCGTCGCCGAGCCAGTCGTGGTGGGGATCAGCGAGACGGATGCGGCGCGGGCGCGACGCAGGTCGCGATGGGGAGCGTCGACGACGGACTGCGTGTTGGTCATGTCGTGCAGCGTCGTGATCAGGCCGTGCCGGATCCCGAGGCCTTCGTGGAGCACCTTGACGACGGGTGCGAGGCAGTTCGTCGTGCACGATGCCGCGGTGACCACGTCGTGGCGGTCCGGCTCGTAGCGGTCAGCGTTGACCCCGACGACGATGTTGAGGGCGGCTGCGTCCTTGACGGGTGCTGCGACCACGACCTTCCGCACGCCGCGGTCGAAGTACGGCTGCAGGCCGGTCAGCGTTCGAAACTGTCCGGACGCTTCGAGCACGATGTCGACGCCGAGGTCGCCCCAGGCCACGCCGCCCGGCTCGCTCGCCCGCGAGTGTCCGATGCTGCGGCCATCGATCACGAGCGCGTCACCGTCCGTCCCGATCGCGTGTGGCCAGCGGCCTTGGACGGAGTCGAACTCCAGCAGGTGCGCGGACGTGGCGGCGTCGCCGTGCAGCTCGTTGATGTGCACCACCTCGAGGTCGGCGCGATCCGAGGCGGCCCGCAGCGCGAGGCGGCCAATGCGACCAAAGCCATTGATGCCAATGCGGGTCACAGGCTGCATAGGGTGAGGGTAGCCAACGCTGCGTGGCGCGGGGAGCCAACCGCGCTCCCGTTCGGTAACAACGTGGTGAAGCCAACCCGCTGCCGCTGCGCTCAGCCAGACACAGGGCCGATCGTTACCTCGGTGCCGTGGAACGTGGCGCTGCGCCCCATGTCGGCCGCCCGGCTGGGATTGAGCACGTTGACGTTCGCCTGGCCCGGCTCCTGCTTGAGCCAGCGACCCTTGGGCAGCAGCGCGACGCCGCGAGGCACGTCGTCCGAGATGGCGAGCAGCACGTCGAGGGTGCCCGTCTCGCTCGCGACGCGCACCAGCGCTCCCGCTTCGAGCGCGCGCGTGCGCGCCTCGTCTGCGTGCACGAACACTCGCTCAGGCCCCGCGTGGTCACGGATCTTTGGATCGTTAGCGAAGCTCGTGTTGAGGATCCACCCCATCGCTGGCGACAGCAGGCGGAGCCGCCCAGCGGCGGGCGGCGCATCCACGCCGGCGTGAGGCAGGCGGCCATGCCCGGCCGCCTCAGCCTCGGCCGAGGCGAGCTCGATCTTGCCGCTCGGCGTGGCGAAGGCAAGGTCGGCGAACTGGAGGTCGGGCTCCGACGCCGGCCAGATCGTGCCGCGCTCGGCGAGGTCGGCAAACGTCAGGCCAGTGCCAGTGCCCTGCATCAGGTGCTCGAGCAGCGCAGCGTCGCCCACGTGCAGGGCGGGGTCGTCGAGCCCGAGCGCGGCCGCGAGACGACGAAAGATCTCCATGTTCGAGAGCGCCTCACCGGGCGGGTCGATGGCTCGCACCTGCGCGGACAGGCTGCGGTGAAAGTACGACGCCACGATGTCATCGAACTCGAGAAAGCTGGCGGCGGGCAGGACGACGTCAGCGAGGTCGGCGGTGTCGGTCGGAAACAGGTCGAGCACGATGGTGAAGAGGTCCTCGCGCAGCAGCGCAGCCCGCAGCCGCACCTGATCGGGGTTCGACGCGGCGAGGTTGATGTTGAAGCACACGAGCGCCTGCGCCGCCTGCGCATCAGCGAGGTGCTCGACGAGGTCCATGTGGCCAATCGGCTCGGGCACGTCGGGGTAGAGGTCGAGGCCGGCGATGTGGTCCTCGTCGAGGTCGCGCCCCGCACCGTTGAGGTAGAGGAAGCCCGAGCCGGGCCGGGCAAGGTTGCCGGTCACGGCGGGCAGCGCTGCGACGGCGCGGACGACGTTGCCGCCCTGCGGCTGGCGCTGCAGGCCCTGGCCGATCCACAGCAGCGAGCGGCCCGAGCCATAGGCGCGTGCCGCCTGCTCGATCAGCGTGGCGGCGACGCCGGTCTGCTGCTCGGCCCAGGCGGGCGTGCACTCCGCGGCGAGCGCCTCAAGCTCCTCCCAGCCAATGCTGTGAGCAGCGAGGAAGGCGCGGTCCGCGTGCCCGTCGCGAAAGGCGATGTGCAGGAAGGCGAAGGCGAGGGCTGCGTCCGTGCCCGGCCGCGGCTGCAGGTGCAGATCGGCCTGCTTGGCCGTGTCGGTGCGGATCGGATCGACGACGATGACGGTTCCGGGGTGTGGCTCGAGCCAGTGCTCCTGCTGGTGGGGCGCGGTCACGGACGGGTTGCAGCCCCAGACGAGGATGCAGTCCGCGTCGGCTGCGGTGCGGGGGTCGAAGCCGTCGCACGAATCGCCGTAGACGTAGCCGAGGGCAACGTGGCCCGCGTTGTTGCAGACGGTGTCGGGGTCGACCTCGGTCGCGCCGAGCCGGCGCAGCAGCCGCAGCGGAAAGCCGTAGGCCAGCACGGAGCACGTGCCGGTGTAGTGCGCGTACGTGATTGCTTGGCCACCAGCGGTGGCGACGATGCCGTTGAGGCGCTCAGCGATGTACGCCAGCGCCTCGTCCCACGATGCCTCGCGGAACGTGGCGGTCCCCTTTGGACCGCTGCGGATCAACGGTCGCGTGAGGCGCACCTTCGGGTCGAGGAAGGCACCGTTGTAGGCGGTCGTGCACTTGCGGCAGAGCTTGCCTTGCGAGACGGGATGCGCCTCATCGCCGCGCACCTGTGGCGCCTTGCCGGGCCGCTGCACGACGACGATGCCGCACGCGTCGTAGCAATCGCGCGGGCACGTCGTCCTCGTCCGGGCTTCCGTAGCGGCCATCTCTCGCTCCTTCTCGCTGACGTCAGCGTAGCCGTCAGGGCAGGCCGCCAAGCCCGCAGGCGTCGCTCCGGCTGCTCGTGGCTCCTGTAGGATCGCGCTAAGGCGGGCCGGAGGGCGCGGGAAGGACGGACAGATGCAGCGGGACGAGCAGGCGGAGGTTGCGGGCATTACCCGAGCAGAGCTCGCTGGTCGAGTCGATCGTGCTCGACGGGCTGCGGCAGCGGCGGGGCTCGACGGGCTGATCGTGCTTGGCCAAGGCGGCGGCGCGTTCGAGCGACACGGCGACCTGCTCTATCTGACGGGCCACTACACGACGTTTCCGGCGATCCCCGACCTGCCGGGCCACTGGACGCTGCGTGGCCACGCCGCCGCGGTGATTGGCCCCGACCGAGTCGTGCTCTGCACCGACGACGACGCGGACGTGTCGACCGTCGCGGCCGACGAGGTACGCGTGATCGACGATCTGGCTGAGGCGATCTGCTCTGCCGTCCAGTCCGTCGGGCTGGCCGGTCGTCCAATCGGCCTCGTCAACGCCAACGCCGTGCCCGCCGACGGGCTGGCGGCGATCCTCGCCCGCACCGGCGCCACGGTGCGCGCAGACGAGCTCGTCGAGGTGCTGCGCCGCGTCAAGAGCCCCGCTGAGCAGTCCCTGCTCCGGCTGGCGGGAGCCGCCGGCTCGGCGGCGATCACGGCGGCGATGGATGCGGCGGGCGAGGGCGCCACCGAGCTTGAGGCGGCGTCTGCTGCGATCCGCACGGCGGTCGAGCAGGGAGCGGCAGTATCCAACACCTTCACGAGCGTCTACCGTCCTGGTCGGCCGCCGCGCCGCCGGCTGTTCCCGTCGTATGCGGACACGCTGGCGATGGAGCCAGGCGACATCTTCGCCGTCGACATGTCCGGCTCGGTCGACGGCTACTTCTTCGACTTTGCCCGCTCGCGCGTCGTCGGCGACGACCGCCATGGCGGCGAGGAGCTGATCGATCTCGTTCAGCGAGCGATCGACGCGGGCGTCGCCGCAGCGCGTGCGGGGGTGACGGCTGGCAGCGTCGCGGCAGCGGGCTTCGCCGTGTTGGCCGCGGCGGGCGACTACGATCCGGGTCGCTTTCCCGCCCTTGGCCATGGCATGGGGCTCGGCTTTGAGCACCCTTGGCTGACGGTCGATAACGCGCTCGTGCTGGAGCCGGGCATGTGCCTCGCGATCGAGAACTGGACGGGCCAGCGTGGGATCGCCGCCACGTTCGAGCACAACCTGCTGGTCACCGACGGTGCGCCCGAGGTGCTCAGCACCGGCCGCGAGCGCTGGTAGGGAGCCCGCTGCCGCTGGTTGGTAGGCTGACCACGTGGCTGAGCAGCAGAAGCAGGGACGCATCCTCGTCGTCCAAAACGACGTTGACAAGGGGCTTGGCCGCATTGCCGAGGCCTTTGCCAGCACGGGGGTCGAGCTGGATACGCGGCTCGTCACCTCCGAGCTGCCGAGCCTCGACGGCTACGTCGGCGTCGCCGTCCTCCCCGGGCTCGCCGACCCCGTCGACGACACCGCCGAGGTGCATCGCGCCCGCGGGATCCTCGCCGAGGCGCTCGACCGCGGTCTGCCTGCGCTCGGCATCTGCCTCGGCGGCCAGCTGCTCACGCAGGTGCTTGGTGGCGACGTCTTCGCCTGCACGCAGGAGCTCGCCTACCACGAGCTGCGCTCGCTGCCGGCGGCCGCCGCCGACCCGCTGCTGCACACCGCGCCAGACCGCTTTCTTGCCTTTCACGCGCACGCCTGGGCCTTTCGCCCGCCGGCGGGCGCGACGCTGTTGCTGGAGACGGACGTCTGTGCGCAGGCGATCACGGTCGGCGATGCGTGGGCGATGCAGTTTCATCCGGAGATCTCCCTGGCAGCCGCTGACGGGTTGGCCCGGGGGCTGCGCGGTGACTTCTCCGCGATCGAGCCGAATACGGTCGACTTCTTCGCCCGCGGCGGCGTCACCGCCGACAAGCTTGAGCGGGATGCCCGCACTGCAGACCCGTCCGCAACGGCCATTGCCCGCAGCATCGCCGAGGGCTTTGCCGCGCGCTGCCTCGCCGTCGCCGCCGCCTGACCAGCTGCGCGCGTCCGCGCCTACACGAGGTCCGTCGTGCGGAGAAACAGCGCCGCCTCAAGCGCCTCGGCGGCCTGCCGAAGCGGCTCGAGCGCCACGGCGCGCTGCGCTTCGTCGAAGCGAAAGCTCGGGCCCGACACGCTGAGCACCGCGAACAGGCGCTGGCTGTCGTCGCGGATCGCAACGGAGATTCCGGCGAGCCCGTCCTCGAGCTCGTCAACGGTCTGCGCGTACCCGTCGCGGCGAATGCGGACCAGCTCGTCGCTGAGCAGCTTCCGCGAGGTCAGCGTCCTCGGGGCGCAGCGCTCAAGGCGGTCGGGCAGCAGCTGCACGCGGTCGGCCTGCGACGGTTCGGCCAGCAGGAGCTTGCCGCTCGAGCTGGCGTGCAGGGCGAAGCGCTCACCCACCCACCAGCGTCCGCCGATCAGGTGCACGCCGTCGACCTGGTGGACGAAGTCGAGCTCGCCGTCGGGCGTCGCGAGCGCCAGGGTGACGGTCTCGCCGGTGGCGCGCGCGAGCGCCTGCATTTCGCTGCCGGACCGCGCCACAACGCCACCGACCGGGTCGGCGAGGCGGCCGAGGCGGGCCAGCTCGTAGCCGAGCACGTAGCGCTCGCTCTCCGCCGGACGGTCGACGAGCCCGTGCCGCTCGAGGCTTGCTAGTAGCCGGGTCGCCGTGGTGCGCGACAGCCCGGTCGCGCGGGCGAGCTCGGTCACCGTCGCCTCGCCCCCGGCTGCGCCGACCGCACGCAGGAGCGCGAGCCCCCGACCGATCGATTGGTTGTCGGTTGCCACGGCTACATGCTAGCGTGACCACTATCTGGATTTGACGACCACTGAGTGGTCACAAAGGAGCGCACCATGCAGGACGCCACGCAGGCCCGGATCGCCGTGATCGGCCTCGGCAACATGGGGAGCGGCATGGCCGCGAACCTCATCAAGGGCGGCTTTAGCGTCGTCGGCTGCGACTTCTCGCCTGAGCGCCGCGCTGCGCTCGAGGCGCTCGGCGCGAAGGCGACCGACGACGCGGCGAGCATCGTCGATCAGGTCGATGCGGTCCTGCTGTCGCTCCCCGGACCGAAGGAGTCGGAGGCGGTGCTGCTCGGTGAGCATGGCCTAATTGCGAAGCTGCGCCCCGGCACGGCCATCATCAACGCGAGCACGATCTCGAAGGAGCTGATGCTGCGGCTCGCCGAGGCCGCAGCGGCACGCGGCATCGACTTCCTCGACGCGCCCGTCACGGGCGCAGCCGACGGCGCGGCGGCCGGCACGCTGATCTTCATGATCGGCTGCGACGAGACCGTCTTCGACCGCTGGCGCCCCGTCTTCGAGCCGATGGCCTCCGTCGTCCAGCGCATGGGCGACGTCGGCACCGGCTCGGCCGCGAAGCTCCTCACGAACCTCCTCTGGTTCACCCACGTCATCGCGATCTGCGACACGATGGCCGCCGGCGTCAAGGCCGGCATCTCAGCCGAGGCCCTGCAGCAGCTGATCCCGGTCAGCGCCGGCGGCACCTGGGTCAGCAACCACGACCTCCCGAACATCCTCGCCGACGACGATGACGCATCGTTCACCCTCGCGCTGTGCTGCAAGGACCTGCGGCTAATCCGCGAGCTCACGAGCGAAATGGACGCGCTTCCGCTCCTGCTCGAGACCGTCGAAGGCCAGTTCAAGGCCGCCATGGAGCAGTACGGGGGGCAGGGCGGCGAGCTTGCCGTCTCGCGCCTCACCGAGGCCCGCGTTGGCGTCTCCATCCGAGCCGCCCGCTGAGCAGCTCGGCGTTGCTTGAAGCCAAACAGAGCGGTTCAGCTTTGCTTGAAGCCAAACAGAGCTGCTCAGCTTTGCTTGAAGCCAAACAGAGCTGCTCAGCTTTGCTTGAAGCCAAACAGAGCTGCTCAGCTTTGCTTTGGGGTCAGGCACCCCAGGGAGGGTCAGCTTTGCTTTGGGGTCAGGCACCCCAGGGAGGGTCAGCTTTGCTTTGGGGTCAGGCACCCCAGGGAGGGTCAGCTTTGCTTTGGGGTCAGGC
>CAMDVX010000047.1 GCA_945877865.1 Bifidobacterium breve
GCGGCGCATGATCTTCTTGTACTTCGGATGCGCCTTGAGCACGTCGACGCGCACGGTGATCGTCTGCTCGGCCTTGTCGGAGGTAACGATGCCGCGACGCTCACGCCGACGACCCTCCTCCTTCTCCGAGGCAGGCGTTCGCACGTACTCGCCGCCGGTCTTCTCGTCGGCACGCCGCCGCCGACGTGCGTCCGCAGCCTTCGTGCGCAGCTCGGCACGCTCGGCGGCCGTCGTGCGCACGCGTCGGGGACGCGGGGCGCGTGGACCACGCTTCTTCTTCTCCTTGGGAGGAGCGGGCGCCTCGGCCACAGGGGCCGCCTCAACAGCCGCGGGCTCCTCGACGGCAGCCTCAGGCGGAGCCTCCTCGGCAGCGGCCTCCGGCTCCACGACGGCAGCCTCAGGCGCAGCCTCCTCGGCAGCGGCCTCCGGCTCCACGACGGGGGCCTCCTCGACGGGAGTCTCCTCCACGTCTGGGGTCTCGTTCTCGTCGCTCACCGCGTGCCGCCTTCCTGCTGCTCTTGTGCCTGGTCGCCCTGCACCGTCATGAGCCGCGCAAGCTCACGCCGCACCAGCTTGAGGCGGGACGTGTTCTCGAGCGCACCTGTGGCGTGCTGAAAGCGCAAGTTAAAGAGCTCCTGCCGCGCCTCTTGGAGGCGCTTGATGATGTCATCGGGACTCAGTTCGCGGATCTCACTAGCCTTCAAAGAGATCACCCTCCCGGGTCACGAACGAGCATTTGATTGGGAGCTTCTGGGCCGCGAGACGAAGCGCCTCGCGAGCCAGGGGCTCGGGAACGCCGGCGAGCTCGAACATCACTCGACCGGGACGGACGACTGCAACCCAAAACTCGGGCGAGCCCTTACCCGAACCCATGCGGGTCTCAGCGGGCTTCTTCGTGACGGGCTTATCCGGAAAAATCGTGATCCAGACCTTACCGCCACGCTTAATCTTGCGGGTCATGGCAATACGAGCGGCCTCGATTTGCCGGGCTGTGATCCAGCCCTCCTCCATTGCCTTGAGACCGTACTCACCGAAGTTGACGCGAGCGCCACCCTTCGTCTCGCCGGTGCGACGACCACGATGCACGCGACGGTGCTTGACGCGACGGGGCATCAGCATCAGACAGCCCCCTCGCTCGAGTCGGTCGCGGGTGCGTCAGCAGCCGGGGAT
The DNA here is from genome assembly GCA_945877865.1 of Bifidobacterium breve. Taxonomy (GTDB): domain Bacteria; phylum Actinomycetota; class Thermoleophilia; order Gaiellales; family F1-60-MAGs149; genus F1-60-MAGs149. Next base: position 1,171 of record CAMDVX010000047.1, read on the forward strand.
TCCTCAGCAGGCGTGGCGATCGGAGCGTCAACGACGGCTTCGGCAGCGACGGCTTCAGCCACGACGGATTCGGCCACGACGGCCTCAGCAACGGGTGCCTCGACGCTGGTCTCCTCGACGACGGGCGTCTCGGACTTCGGACGCGCGCGCCGACCGGCCGGAACCGACGGACCGCTGAGCCGCGGCTGGTTCGGTCCACCCGGACCGCCACCCTGTCCGCCACCCTGTCCGCCGCTGCGACCACGACGATCGCCACCGCCACCCGGGCGATCGCCACCACCGCCGGGGCCACCGGCACCACGACGACGCTGCTGCGGACGCGCGGGCCCGAGCTCTTCGATGGCACCCTTGGCGCCGCCCTTGCGGCGGCGAGCGTCGACCTCGCCAAGGCGTGTCGCGCCCGTGTCGGCCGACTCGTAGCCCTCCGGCATGATCTCGCCCTTGTTGATCCAGACCTTGACGCCGATGCGTCCGTAGGTCGTCTTCGCCTCGGCGAAGCCGTAATCGATGTCGGCGCGCAGCGTCTGCAGCGGCACACGACCTTCAGAGTACTGCTCGGTCCGCGACATCTCGCCGCCGCCGAGCCGTCCTCCACACTTGATGCGCACGCCCTGGGCGCCGGAGCGAACGGCCGACTGCATTGAGCGCTTCATCGCACGGCGGAAGGCCACGCGATTTTGCAGCTGCTCCGCGACCGACTGGGCCATCAGGCTGGCGTCAAGCTCGGGCCGCTTGATCTCGTTGATGTTGATCTGCACCGCACGGCCCGTGATCGCGTGGACCTCCTTGCGAAGCGCGTCGACCTCGACACCGGACTTGCCGATGACGATGCCTGGGCGTGCCGTGTAGATGTCGACCGTGATCTTCTGCGAGTCCTTACGGATGTGAATATCCGAGAGGCCGGCGTGGCTGAGCTTGCGGTGAATGTGCTCGCGGATCTTGATGTCCTCGCCCAGATACCGAGCAAACTCGCGCTCCGAGCACCAATTGGATTTCCAGTCGTGGATGATCCCGACGCGCAGGCCACCTGGATGTACTTTCTGGCCCATGGTCAGTCCTTCTCCCCGTCTGCGGGCTTCTTGGGCGCGCGCTTGCGCGGCGCTGCTGGCTTCTTCTCGGCGTCGCCCTCGGCGGCCGTCGGCTTCTTTGCGGCGGGCTTCTTCGCCACAGGCGTCGTCGTCGCTGCCTCGGCAGCCGCTGGCTCGGCCTTGGCAGGAGCCTTCGGCTTGGCCGGGGCCTTCGGCTTAGCGGGCGCCTTCGCCGCAGCTGCCTCAGCCACGTCCGTGGCCGCAGCGACTGCAACGTCGACGGACGTATCCGCCTTCTGGGAGGCGGCGACCCGCGCTGCTCGCGACGTGTCGGCCTTGGCGGACGCTGCTCCGGTAGCGCTACCGCCACCGACAACCGCGCCGCTCGCCTTCGAGCGGAGCAAAATCGTGATGTGCGACGTGCGCTTGTTGATCTTGCTGGCCCGACCGCGGGCGCGCGGCTTGAACCGCTTGATCGTGACGCCCTCGTTCGCGAAGGCCTCGTGGATGACGAGGTCGTCGGGCGAGAGGCCGTGGTTGACCTCGGCGTTGCTGACGGCAGATCGCAGCACGAGCTCGATGTCACGCGCGACAGCGCGTGGCGAGAAGAGAAGCTGCGCGCGGGCGTCGATCACCGAGCGACCGCGAATGTCTGCGAGCACGAGGCGAACCTTGCGAGCGGAGGAGCGCACCTGACGCGCCTCGGCGCGCACGAGCCCGGTCTGGTCAAAGGAGAAGCGCTTCGGCATCTCAGCCTCGCCTCGACTGCTTGTCGGCGACGTGGCCACGATACGTCCGCGTCGGCGCGAACTCGCCAAGCTTGTGGCCGACCATCGACTCCGAGATGAAGACGGGCACATGCTTGCGCCCGTCGTGCACGGCGATCGTGTGCCCAACCATCTCCGGGAAGATGGTCGAGGCGCGCGACCAGGTCTTCAGCATCTTCTTCTCCTTGGAGGCGTTCTGCTCTTCGATGCGCTTGAACAGACGCTCGTCCACGTACGGACCCTTTTTCGACGATCGCGACATTACTTGCGGCCCTTCCCTCGGCGCCGACCACGAACGATGTCAGCGGACGATGCCTTCTTCGGATCGCGGGTGCGACGGCCAAGCGTCGGCTTGCCCCACGGAGTGACAGGATGCGAGCCCTTGCCCTTACCCTCGCCGCCGCCGTGCGGATGGTCGACGGGGTTCATGGCAGTACCACGCACGGACGGGCGCTTGCCGGCCCACCGTGCGCGTCCGGCCTTGCCGCCGGTCTCGTTCTCGTGCGTGGTGTTGCCGACCTGGCCGATCGTGGCGCGGCACGTCGCGGGAACGCGACGCAGCTCGCCCGAAGGCAGTCGTAGCAACGCAGTATCGGTCTCCTTGGCGACCAGCTGGGCGCTGGTGCCAGCAGAGCGGCACATGCAGGCGCCTTGGCCGGGTCGAAGCTCGACCGCATGCACGGTGGTGCCCGTCGGAATGTTGGCCAGCGGAAGCGCGTTGCCGGGCTTGATATCGGCGTCCGGTCCGGACTGGACCATCGAGCCGACCTCAAGGTTGACGGGCGCGATGATGTAGGCCTTCGCACCGTCGACGTAGTGCAGCAGCGCGATGCGCGCAGAGCGATTCGGGTCGTACTCAATCGCGGCGACCCGTGCGGGCACGCCGTCCTTGAGACGCTTGAAATCGATGATGCGGTAGCGGCGCTTATGGCCCCCACCCTGATGGCGCGTCGTAATACGGCCGTTGTTGTTGCGTCCACCCTTGCGGGTCACCGGTGCCAGCAGGCTCTTCTCCGGCTTCGACTTCGTCACTTCGGCGAAGTCGGAGACGGTCATGAAGCGCCGGCCAGGGGAGGTCGGACGGAAGGCGCGGACGCCCATTATGCGACCCCCTCGAAGATCGGGATGGACTGGCCCGGGGCGAGCTTGACGATCGCCTTCTTGCCGCCGGGGCGAGTGCCGCGGAAGAGGCCGCGACGCTTCGGCTTGGACGGAACCTTGACGATGTGGACGTCGAGGACGTTGACCTTGAAGATCTCCTCGACCGCCTGCCGAATCTGCGTCTTGTGCGCATCAGGGTGCACGCGGAACGTGTACTTACCGGCCTCCGTCAGCGAGTAGCTCTTCTCGCTCACGACGGGGGCGAGCAGCACGGAGCGCAGATCGGGGGTAGTCGACTTCATGCTGGCACCTCTGTCTGCTTGGGCGCGGACTCGAGCGCGTGGACGAGCTCGGCCAAGGCCAGCTTGGAGATCAGCACGCGACGGGCCCAGAGCAGCTCGGTGAGCCCAACCTCGGACGGCGTGAGCACGGCAGAGCGCGGGATGTTGCGGAACGACAGCGCGGCTGGCTCCTCATCGGGATGCACGACGACGACCAGCGGTGCGCGCTCGGCCCACCCGTCGATCAGGAGCAGTGCATCCTTCGTCTTGGGGTTGGTGAACGCATCGGCCTCAAAGACGCCAATCGTGCCGGCACCAGCGTGCTGGCTCAGACCCATGCAGCGCGCCTTGCGGTACGCCTTCTTGTTGACCTTGACCGCGTACGACCGGGGCTGCGGTCCGAAGACCACGCCGCCGCCAGCGAACTGCGGGGCCCGCGTCGTGCCCTGACGAGCGCGACCGGTGCCCTTCTGGCGGAACGGCTTTGCCCGACCACCCTTGACCATGCCTCGCGACTTGGTCGCGTGGGTGCCCTGGCGACGACCTGCGCCCTCGGCCTTGGCGACCTCGTGCATCAGCGCCGGGCCGACCTCAACTGCGAAGACGCTGTCGGGCAGGGGCACGGTGCCCTTGCCGCCGATGATGGGAGCGGTGAGCGCCATCTCAGTGCACGTCCTCTCGAATTTCAACGAGGGAGCCGTTGGCCCCCGGGATCGCGCCGGAGACGAGCAGCACGTTGCGGGCGGCGTCGACGTCGATGATGGTCAGGCCCCGCTGCGTCACGCGCTCGTTACCCATGTGGCCGGCCATCCGCTTGCCCTTGAACACGCGGGACGGCCACGCGGACTGGCCGATCGAGCCTGGGGCACGCACGTTGTGCGAGCCGTGGCTGACTGGTCCCCGGCTAAAGCCGTGGCGCTTGATGGTGCCTTGGAAGCCCTTGCCGATGCTGGTGCCGCTGACCTTGACGTGGTCGCCAGGGCCGAAGACCCCAACGGTGACGGCCTCGCCAATGGCGAGGTCGGTGGTGCCACGAAACTCCGTCAGGTGCCGATGCGGACCGACGCCGGCCTTGGCGAGGTGCCCGATCTCCGCCTTGGAGATCTTCTCCGCCGCCACGACCTCGTACGCGAGCTGGACGCCGTCGTAGCCGTCGGCGTCCTTTGTGCGCACGCCAACGATCGGGCATGGCCCCGCCTCGATCACGGTGACGGGCAGTCGCGCACCGTCCTCCGTGAAGAGCTGGGTCATCCCCAGCTTGCGTCCGATGATTGCCTTCATGGTCTAGAGCTTGATCTCGATGTCGATGCCGGCAGGCAGATCGAGCCGCATCAGCGAGTCGACCGTCTTGGGCGTGGGGGAATGGATGTCGATCAGCCGCTTGTGGGTTCGGATCTCGAAGTGCTCGCGCGAGTCCTTGTCCTTGAACGGAGAACGGATGACGCAGTAGACGTTCTTCTCCGTCGGCAGCGGGACAGGGCCGGACACCGTTGCGCCGGAGCGCACCGCGGTGTCGACGATGTCCTTAGCCGACCGGTCCAGCGTCTGGTGGTCGTAGCCCTTAAGGCGGATGCGGATTTTCTGCTCAGCCACTACTGCTACTTGATGATCTTCGTGACGACGCCGGCGCCGACGGTGCGGCCACCTTCGCGAATGGCGAACCGGAGACCCTCGTCCATGGCGATCGGCTGGATCAGCTCGACCACGATCGACGTGCGATCGCCCGGCAGGCAGATGTCCGTGCCCTCGGGGAGCACAACGTTGCCCGTGACGTCCGTCGTGCGGAAGTAGAACTGCGGGCGGTAGCCGGAGAGGAAGCGCGTGTGCCGGCCACCCTCCTCCTTCGTGAGGACGTAGATGTCCGCCTCGAAGTCAGTGTGCGGCGTGATCGAGCCGGGCTTGGCCATGACCTGGCCGCGCTCGACGTCATCGCGCTTGAGTCCACGGACGAGGCAGCCAGCGTTGTCGCCAGCCTCGCCGCGATCGAGATCCTTGTTGAACATCTCGACGCCGGTCACCGTCGTCTTCTGCGTGTCGCGAAGACCGACGATCTCGACCTCATCACCAACCTTGACGATGCCCTTCTCGATGCGGCCCGTCACGACGGTGCCACGACCGGTGATCGTGAAGACGTCCTCGATCGCCATCAGCAGCGGCTTCTCGGTGTCGCGGACCGGCTCGGGGATGTAGGAGTCGACGGCGTCCATCAGCTCGATGATCTTGTCCTCCCACTCCTTTTCGCCCTCGAGCGCCTTGAGCGCGGAGACCTGAATCACCGGAATGTCATCGCCAGGGAACTCGTACTTGGAGAGCAGCTCACGGACCTCGAGCTCGACGAGCTCGAGCATCTCGGGGTCGTCCACCATGTCGGCCTTGTTGAGGGCGACGACGATGTACGGCACGCCGACCTGGCGGGCTAGGAGGATGTGCTCGCGCGTCTGCGGCATCGGGCCGTCAGCGGCCGACACGACTAGGATCGCCCCGTCCATCTGGGCGGCACCCGTGATCATGTTCTTGATGTAGTCGGCGTGCCCGGGGCAGTCGACGTGCGCGTAGTGCCGCTTCTCGGTCTCGTACTCGACGTGCGCGGTGTTGATCGTGATGCCGCGCTCCCGCTCCTCTGGGGCGTTGTCGATCGACGCGAAGTCGCGGGCTGTGGTGTTGCCACCGCGCTCGGCAAGGACCTTCGTGATGGCGGCCGTCAGCGTCGTCTTGCCATGGTCGATATGACCGATGGTTCCGACGTTGAGGTGGGGCTTGGTGCGCTCGAACTTCTGCTTGGACATTGTCTTCTCCCGGGTTCCCTGGGCGTGTGCGGTTGGTGAGGTTTACGTGGTGGACAGGTTGGTGGCCGCTAGGCCTTCGCCGTGATGGTCTCGGCGATGCTCTTCGGTACTTCCTCGTACCGAAGGAACTGCATGGTGTACGTCGCGCGGCCCTGCGAGAGGGAGCGCGAGTCGGTCGCGTAGCCGAACATCTCGGCAAGCGGCACACGGGCCGTCACGACCTGAGCGTTGCCGCGGGGCTCCATGCCCTCGACCCGCCCACGACGGCTGTTGAGATCGCCGATGACATCGCCCATGTACTCCTCGGGCGTGACGACCTCGACCGAGAAGATTGGCTCGAGCAGGGCAGAATCGCCCCTGCGCAGACCCTCCTTGACCGCCATGGAGCCGGCGATCTTGAACGCCATCTCGTTCGAGTCGACGTCGTGGTACGAGCCGTCAATCAGCTGCACCTTGACGTCGACCACGGGGAAGCCTGCGATGACGCCGGAGTCCAGCGCCTCCTTACAGCCCTGCCCGATGGCGTTGTGGTACTCCTTCGGCACGACGCCGCCGACGATCTTGCTCTCAAACGAGAAGCCTGCGCCTGGCTCAGTCGGCTCAACGCGCAGCCAGACGTCGCCGTACTGGCCGCGGCCACCGGTCTGCCGGACGAACTTGCCTTGGACCTTCTCGACGACCTTGCGGATCGTCTCGCGGTAGGCAACCTGCGGCTTACCGACGTTCGCGTCGACGCCGAACTCGCGCATCAGGCGGTCCACGATGATCTCGAGGTGCAGCTCGCCCATGCCGGCGATGAGGGTCTGGCCCGTCTCCTCGTCAGTCTTGACGCGGAAGGTCGGGTCCTCCTCCGACAGGCGCTGAAGCGCCGTGGCGAGCTTGTCCTGATCCACCTTGGTCTTCGGCTCGACGGCAACCTCGATGACGGGCTCCGGAAAGATGATCGACTCGAGCAGCACCGGCTGCTTCTCGTCGCACAGCGTGTCGCCGGTCGTCGTCGCCTTGAGGCCGACGGCGGCGGCGATCTCGCCGGCGCCGATCTCGTCGCGCTCCTCACGGTGGTTGGCGTGCATCTGGAGGATGCGGCCGACGCGCTCCCGCTTGTCTGTGCTGGCGTTGTAGATCGGCGAGCCGGCCTTGAGCCGGCCGGAGTACACGCGGAAGTAGGTTAGCTTGCCAACGAACGGATCGCTCATCACCTTGAAGGCGAGCGCCGCGAACGGCGCGTCGAGCGTTGCCTCGCGGACGACCTCCTCATCGGTGCGTGGCTTGGTGCCAACGACCGGTGGGATGTCGAGCGGGCTCGGCAGGTAGGCGATGACCGCATCAAGCATGGGCTGAACGCCCTTGTTCTTGAAGGCGGAGCCACACAGCACCGGCGTAATCGTGAGATCCAGCGTTGCCGCGCGGATCGCAGCCACGAGCTGAGCCTCTTCGATCGGCTCGTCCTCGAGGAACGCCATCATCAGGTCCTCATCATGGTCCGCAACGGCCTCGATCAGCGTATGTCGCAGCAGCTGCGCCTCGGCGAGGAGGTCGCCCTCGGGCTCGCTCTCCGTCCACGACAGGCCGCGGTCATCCACGTCGTAGCGGATCGCCTTCATGCGGACGAGGTCGACGACGCCGGCGTAGGAGTCCTCGGCGCCAATCGGGATCTGGATCGCGACGGGGTTCGCGCCAAGCCGGTCGCGGACCGTCTGCAGCACGTAGTCGAAGTCGGCACCGACGCGGTCCATCTTGTTGACGAACGCGATGCGCGGCACGCTGTACTTATCGGCTTGGCGCCAGACGGTCTCCGACTGCGGCTGGACGCCGGCGACGGAGTCGAAGACGGCGACCGCTCCGTCGAGGACGCGCAGGGATCGCTCCACCTCGACGGTGAAGTCCACGTGCCCGGGTGTATCGATGATGTTGATGCGGTGACCGCTCCACAGCGCCGTCGTGGCGGCCGAGGTGATCGTGATGCCCCGCTCCTGCTCCTGGACCATCCAGTCCATCGTGGCGCCGCCCTCGTGCACCTCGCCCAGCTTGTGGGTGCGGCCGGTGTAGAACAGGACCCGCTCGGTGACGGTGGTCTTGCCCGCGTCAATGTGGGCCATGATCCCGATGTTGCGGTAGAGGTCAAGCTGGTCCGGGCGCGGGGCCTCGGATTCGGTCTGGGTGGCGAAGACGGTGCTCATATGGATTACCAGCGGTAGTGGGCGAAGGCCTTGTTGGCCTGTGCCATTCGGTAGATGTCGTCCTTGCGCTTGAACGCGCCACCCTGCTGGTTGGAGGCGTCCATGATCTCGGCGGCAAGGCGCTCGCCGGAGCCGCGCTCGCGGCGCTGGCGGGCGAACGTGACGAGCCAGCGGATCGCCAGCGTGCGGGCGCGTCGAACGGGCACCTCGACGGGAACTTGGTAGTTCGCGCCACCGACACGGCGACTGCGGGTCTCGAGGACCGGCGTGACGGACTTGATGGCCTGCTCGAGCACCTCAACCGGCTCGCGGCCGGTCTTCTCGGCCACGATGATCAGGGCGCCGTACACGATGCGCTCCGCGGTGGAGCGCTTGCCATCCAGCATGACCTTGTGGATCACCTGCGTGACGAGCGTCGACCCGTAGACGGGATCGGGCAGGAGCTCTCGGGGGACGATATCTGCGCGGCGTGGCATAGCTCTACGACTTCTTCGCGCCGTACTTGGAGCGCCCCTGCTTGCGGTCAGCAACGCCGGAGGTGTCGAGCGCAGCGCGCACGACCTTGTAGCGGATGCCCGGGAGGTCCTTCACGCGGCCACCGCGAATCAGGACCACGGAGTGCTCCTGAAGGTTGTGGCCGATGCCCGGGATGTAGGCGGTGACTTCCATACCATTCGAGAGTCGCACACGTGCAACCTTACGAAGAGCGGAGTTCGGCTTCTTCGGAGTCGTCGTGTAGACGCGCGTGCAAACGCCGCGCTTCTGCGGGGCGCCCTTGAGCGCCGGCGTCTTCGTCTTCGACTTCTCTGGCGTGCGCGGCTTGCGCACGAGCTGGTTGATAGTGGGCATGGACCTCGTAGTCCGGTTCGATTTGGCGCCTAGGGCGCACGTTGGTATGCGCGGTGTTACCCGCAGCCCGAGGAGGATACGCGACTCGGGCCAAAGCACCAAACGACAACCGTCGCGTGCGACGCTGATCGTCCCCCCTCAAGGCTGCTTTCGTGATGCTGCAGGCCAAATATACAGGTCGAACCGGACCCGCGGGTGCGCCTAGGGCCGGTCGCTCACGACGACAGGAACTGCAGGCCGAGGGCGTTGCGACGACCGTCCGCGACCAGCGCGAGCTCGTAGCCAGACGTCTGTCGGACGACGAGGGAGACGCCTTGACCCGCGTCGAGGTGCAGGACGTAGCTGACGACGAACTCCGTGTGCTGGCCTTGCTGGGTGCTGGCGCCCTGCACCTCGCCAACGTAGGGATGGTCGGGCGCTCCAGCGGGTGCGATCCAGATGCCGCGCGAGCCCGTGCCGTTCGGCTGGAAGACGGCGGAGGCGGTGACTTGGTAGACGCCTGCGACCGGCGCGGTCAGCCGCGTCGGCTGGCTGGCCGACCAGGCGCCGCCCTGCGCGTAGTCCACGTCCGTCAGCGGCACCTCGACGAGGCTGCCGGACGGTAGCGTCATCGACGTCGAGCGATAGACCCGTCCACCGGGGAGAGCGGCGAGCTCGGACGTCCCAACCGCCCCCCGGGCCAGCTCGGAGGAGCCGATCGCGCCGGCGGCGATCTGGGCCCCGCGGATGCTGTTGGGGGCAAGCTTGGCGGCGCCGATCGCGCCATCTGCGATGTCGCTCGCGCGCACCGCGCCAGGCGCAAGCTCGTCCGAGCCAATCGAGCCGCTCGCCAGTTCGGCCCTGCCGACGGCGTTCTTCGCGATCGCGCGCGCCGACACGCTCGCCGTCGCCAGCGCCTCGCCCGTGATCGCGCCGTCGGCGAGCCGCGGGCGCGGGAACGTGCCGCTGAGCACGCCACCAGCGCGGATGCCCGCGAGGTTGCCGCGAGCGACCTGCCCCGGCTTGAGCGCCGTGTACAGGAGCGAGCCTGGCCGAACCTTGGCGTTGGTGACGGCGTTGTTCTTGAGCTGCGCCGTGCCGATGGTCGCTGCGACCCGCTCCGCTGCGTCGCCGAGCGTCGGCAGCAGTGCACCAACGGCAACGGCCAGCCCGATCACCATCGCGGCCCCAGACCGCCGTCGCACCTGACTCATAACCGTCTCCTTGCTGTGGTGATGAGATCCTGACTCCTCGGCGGCGGTTTTTCCAGTCGTCACGCTCTTGCCGCCGACGGCTACGAGGCCCTGCTCGCTCAAGCGGCGGACGTGTCAGGATCTCGCTGTGGATTTTCCCGACCTGATCCTGCCGCTGGCCGGTGGCGAGGTGCTTGAGCGGTCGGACCTCGTCGGGCGACCATGGGTCGTCTACCTCACCCGCCACCCCGGTTGATCCGTCTGCCAACGCCACCTCCGCCGTGTCGTGGAGGCTCGCACGGAGATTCGCGCCAGCGGCGCGGAGCTCCTCGTAGTGATGCCCATCTCAGCGACCCGCGCGGAGACGTGGCGCAGAGGGCACGACGCGCGCGATGTGCTGGTGGTCGGCGACGCCGACCGCCTCCTCTCCACGGCCCTTGAGATCGGCAGGGGCTCTGCTGCGGCCCTCCTGCTTGACGGCGCGTCGTGGCGAGCAGCCGGCTCGGAGGCGCTGCGGCTGCGGCCGGCGTGGAAGACGGGGGAAGATGACGGCTTCCAGCTTGGTGCCGACCTCCTGCTTGACCACAGGGCGCGGATCACCCTGCTGCACCGGCCACGCACGGCCGCCGACCGGGTGCCGCCTGAAGAGCTGCTGCAGCGTCTCTGACGCCAGCCTCGTTCACGACGAGCCGAACGGTCCCACTGACCCCGGCGACCACGTCGATCAACGACCGA
>CAMDVX010000048.1 GCA_945877865.1 Bifidobacterium breve
GTCTGAGCTGAACGTGCGGGTTGTCGTTGGCCCTGGTGGACGCGGCTGAGAAGATCGTCGCGCTGTGACGGTGGCGGACATGGTGGGCCCGGGCCCACCATGTCCGCCTCGTGAGGTGTGTCTGATGGTGTCGCTGGTGTGATCTGAACGCGCTGCTGTGAGGCGAGGGCGCGCGGGTCGGTTTCAGCTGGCGCGGTGGAGCGGTGCGAGGTGTGGCGCGTTACGCACGGATGCGAGTGGGGGAGTCTTTGGAGCGGCGTATGAGGGCGGACATGGTGGGCCCGGGCCCAAAATGTCCGCCGATAGGTCGACTCGACGGCATCGCGATTGGGTTTGGCAGCCCGTGCTTGATGGGAGTGGGCCAAACGGGTGGTGCATCGTGTTCGCCGGCGGGGCAGGATACCCTCCACGGCATGGGAAATGCGTCCTTGGAAGCGCTGGCAGCACTGGTGCGTGACGATGACGTGTTGCTTGGGGCCGCCTCGGCATCGCCGTACGTCGAAGTGGAGGCGGCGTTGGAGGACAGGGTGGCTCGTGGACTATGGGCCGACATGCGGTTCACGGCCGCGCGGCCCGAGGTGTCCTGTCACCCCGAGCGTGCCGTGCGCGGAGCGCAGACGGTGATCAGTGCGATCGTGCCCATCTGGCGTCCACTGCCAGCGCAGCCGGAAGGCCCGGTTGGGAGGCTGCCGCGGTATGCCTGGGGTGATCCGTACGCGACGCTCCGAGCTGCGCTCGGGCGTGTCCGTGACGCGCTCAAGGCTGAGGGGCACCGGGCCGTAGTCCACGTAGACGCCAACCACCACGTGGATCGGGAAGGAGCGCGCCGCGCAGGGCTCACGTTTAGCGGAAAGAACACCATGGCCATCGCGCCGGGAATCGGCTCGTTCGCAGCGATCGGCACGCTCATCACGGATGCCGTGCTGACTGAGGCCGACCCGACCGCAGTCCATCAAGGCTGCGGCTCCTGCACGCTCTGCATCGATGCCTGCCCGACCGGGGCCCTCGACGAGCCATACGTGCTCGACGCCGAGAAGTGCCTGTCGTACTGGACGCAGAGTCGCCGTGCCGCGCCCGAGCCGATCGCCGCTGCTCTTGGGGATCGCGTGTACGGCTGCGACATCTGCCAAGACGTCTGTCCCTGGAACCATGGGCCCGCAAAGCGTCGGGCAGGGCTGCCGACGACGGGTGAGGCGTGGGTCCGCCTTGACGAGTGGCTCGACGCCACCGACGAGGAGCTCGTGGAGCGAAACCGTCGGCTCTACGTACCGGGCCTCGACGGTCGCTACCTGAAGCGCAATGCCTTGATCGCTCTCGGCAACGGACCAGAGGAGCACCGACACCTCGCCGAGCCCTATGCGGATTCGGACGATCTCATCCTCGGGCCGGCCGCGCGTCGGGCGCTACGGACGGACAGGTAGGCCGAAGCGCTAGCCGCGGGACGCTGAGCGCTTCGCGGCTCGAACGTCCTTGAGGATCTGCGTGGCGCGGCGGGCGACCCGAGCGCGCAGCGCTGCTGGCTCGATGAGGACGGCGTCGCCGCGGTACTTGATGACCTCGTCCTCAAGCCAGCGCTCCGAGTCAAAGGTAATGGTGGCGAGGATCGCCCCGCCGGTCAGGTGCGAGGCATCGTCGCGCTTCTCGGACTCGCGCAAAGCGACTGCGGGTGAGAACCACACGCTGACGGAGCCCTTGTTGCCACCGACGCTGCGTTGCTCGGCAAGATTCGCGAGGCCGTCGCGGGCCTCAAACGATTCGGTCAACTGCTCAGCCGTCTTGATGCGGTCGATACGGAACGTCCGCTCGCCCTCGGCGCCGCGATCGTAGGCCTCGATGTACCAGTCCGAGTTGACGCCGCGCAGGATGTACGGCTCAATCACCCGCTCAGTAATCTCGCTCGACGTGCGCGAAAGGTACGTGATGCGAACGAGGCGCTTGCGGCGGATCGCCAGCGAGATCTCACTAATCACGTCCTCCGGCGCTCCGACGCCAACCGCAGTGGACGGCTGGCCGCCCGGTACGCCACCGCCACAGGCGATCTCGATCTTCTCGCGGACAGCCGCCAGCGTCGAGTTCGTACCCGCAGCAATCTGCGGTCCGACCAAGTCAAGGGCCATCAGGATCGCCTTCGCCTCTAGCGGCGACAGGCGTGCGGGGCGGCGGAAGTCTTCGCCGTAGAGCTCCTTCTGCACGTTGACAACGCCGTCTTCGAGCTCGGCATAGACGGCATAGCAGCCACCACCGAAGTTGACGAGGTTAAGGAGGTTGATCTGATCCAGCAGCTCGGCGTCGTTGATCGCATGCCGCTTCTGCAGAACGGCAGCCTCGATGCTGCCGTTGGGAGCCGAACCGCACGTCTCGAGCAGGTCTGCGAGGAGCGCCTGCAGGACTGCGAAGCGCTCAGGGGCGACGGGATTCGTCTGGCGCGAGACCGGCGTCTCGGGACGGGTCACGATCTTCTTCGGGGCGCCGATCGCGGGCGCGTCTCCGGCATGGGCATCGCGAACCCGGCTGAGGGCATCCACCACGGCGTTGACGACGATGCTGGGTCCGAGCGGCAGAACCTGGCCGCCAAGGCCAAGGATCCACTCGACCAGACGATCGAGGTCGCTGTACTGGGTCTCGAACGTGGCGGATCGATCCTCGTTCGTGGTGACCTCACCGTGCCGATTGAAGAGGCGCTCAACCAGCCAGGCTGCGCTCGGTGCAACGTGGAGGGTAGCCTCGCCAATCGGCTCGCCATAGGCCCACGGAGAGCGGTCGCGGTACGTTGCCGGGTCGAAGTCGCCGGGTCGGCGGAAGTCACGCTCCTTGCGGGTATGGAAGCGCATGTCGCCGCGGATTCGAGAGACGCGATAGCTGCGGATCGCATCGCGTACGTGGTCGTGCCCCACGAGGTACCAGTGCGAATCGGCGAAGTACAGCCCGTATGGATCGACGGTGCGAGAGAGCTCCTCACCGGTGCTAATTGCGAAGTAGGAGAAGACGATCGTCTTCTGCTTCGAGATGGCTCCCTCAAGCTTCGCGAGGCGAGCAGCGATCTCGGGCGTATGCCCACCACCACGCAGGTCAAGCGCGACCCCCTCGGCGGATGAGCGGTCGAGCACGCCGGGTCGTCCGAGCGCGAGGTTCTGCAGCGCGAGCCGAAGCGGGGCGGCGTAGGCGAACTGCCCGTCAAGCAGGAAGAGGCTCGTTTGGAGCGCAGCGAGCTCCTTGTCGGTCAGGTGCAGTGGCGGTAGGAAGTAGTTCTCGCGCGTCAGCGTGTAGAGCTCCTCGCCGGTGAACTCGTCGCGGTTCGACTTGATCGGGACGCCCAGTGCCAGCAGCTCGGCGCGGTCGGCGTAGAAGCGTCGCGCAAACGCCTCGTCCGACATGTCGTAGTAGCCCTCAACGGCGTTCTTCGCATCGCGGGCGGTGATCGGGCGCTTCTCCGCCATGATGTAGGCGACGAGGGAGAGCTGGCGGATCAGCTTGTCCGCGTCGTGGCTCAACGAGCTGCCGCCGCGGTGAGTGTCGTTTCTCCGCTTCGCCCCATAGGCGTGCAGCATACGCCGAACGGCGATTGGCTGCGGCTTCAAGCATCTGCTGCACGCGTGGCGCCTTGGCCACGGGCGCGGTTGCTAGCCTCGCAGGGTGGGCCGAGTCGTCGCGCATCTCGATCTGGACGCATTCTTCGCCGCGGTGGAGGCGCTGGAGAATCCGGCGCTGCGGGGGATGCCGGTCGTCGTCGGCGGCGATCCGCAAGGGCGGGGCGTGGTGGCGACAGCATCGTACGAGGCTCGTGCGTTCGGCATTCGCTCCGCCATGAGCGCCGCTGAGGCGTTCCGCCGCTGTCCGCAGGCTGTCTTCGTGCGACCGGATCATGGTCGCTATCGGCGTCACTCGGATGGCGTCTGGTCGCTGGTGCGTGCCGTCGTCCCGGTCGTTGAGCAGGTCGGGATCGACGAGGGATACCTTGATCTAACGGAGCTCGTGCCCACGGCCGGCGAAGCGCGTCGCGTGCTGGCTGAGCTGCAGCAGCGCATTCGCGCCCAGACGGGTCTTGACGCCTCATTCGGCTGCGGGTCGGGCAAGACGATCGCCAAGATCGCATCGGATGCCGACAAGCCGGTTGGCCTCGTCGTCGTCGCGGCCGGTCGGGAGGAGGAGTTTCTCGCTCGACGCCCGCTCCGGGCGTTGCCGGGGATCGGGCCGAAGGCCGATGCGCGGCTGCGCGTCGCCGGGCTGGAGACCATTGGCAATCTCGCCGACCTTGCGGATGAGGACCTGCGGCTGGTGCTGCCGGGAGCGGTCGGCAGGGAGCTGCGGGAGCGCGCGCGCGGGGTCGACCAGCGTCCAGTTCTGGCGGAGCTCGGGCCATCCGTTTCGATCGGCCACGAGGAGACGTTTGATCACGACATCGCGGACCCTGCGGTGCTCTCCGACATGGCTGCGCGGATGGCAGCCGCAGTGACGGCGCGCCTCCATCAGGAGGGCTTCGTCGCGCTGACGGTGACAGTTAAGGTTCGTTACCCCGACTTCCGCATCCTGTCACGCTCACGCTCGGCAACGGCGCCGACCGGTGCTGCCGTTGAGATTGCGCGCCTTGCTGAAGTGGCGCTTCAGCGTGCGCTCCGCGATCGGCCGCCGCCGGTGCGATTGCTGGGCGTGGCCGTGACACGGCTCACGCAGGGGGAGCAACTGCACCTGCCGCTAGAGGGCCCGTCGAGCTAGAGACCGTGGTCGGTGCCGGCGATTCGCCTAGGACATGACGAAGGGCCCGGATCTGCACCCGGGCCCTCCGCTCTACCGACTGCGTGTCCGAGGGCTACGCGGTGAGCGCGTGCTCTTCAAGATGCGAGTGCGACGGGCAGTACTCGCGGCCAGGAAGCGGGGTGCGCTGACACGGCTTACCCTTACGCGTCGTGGCGCGGCAGGGGGCGATCACGCCCTCGCCGTGGCGCTCGATCTCGTCTCGGATGAAGTCTTGGGCGAGGCCGATGATGCGCTCAATCGTGTAGTAGACCCGCGCCTGCTCGGTGATTGGGAAGTAGTACCGAACCTCCTGAAAGAGGCTGCGGGCTGGCTTGGGGAAGTAGCGCGAGTCACGAGCGAGCCGCTCGACCGTGCTCTCACAGGCCTGCAGCACGCGACGCCGGGCCTCGGCGACCGACACGGTATCGGGCGACGGATCGACGGCGTCCTTGATTTCGACGAAGATTTGGCGGCTGAATCGGTACATAAGGTTTGGTCTCCGGACGAGCGGGGTCTGGACGCACCCAGTCGTGCTGTGCGAATGAGGTGAGTGGTGCGCTCCGCGGGAAAGACCTGCTAAGCGCGCAGTAAGCACTATAGGGGTGATACGTTCTTAGCACAAGCCTTTTTGTGAAAGTCGCTCACGGTGCCTTGTGCTCGGCAGCATCGTGCGCTCCGCAGCGGCCGCTGGAAATGAGCCTGCCGACGGATTGCTCGTGGAGCGAGGGGCTACCCGACGGAGCGGGCTAGCACCTGTCCTCGCAGACCCTACGGCGTAACCTCGCGGGCGTACGCCTCGGGGTAGCCGAGGGGTTGAATCGTCGTCACTGCTGCTTTTGCCTCGTCCAGCGTCGTGTACGGGCCAGAGAAAACCGCCCAGTAGCCGGGGTTGAGCGAAGGGTAGGACGACGAATCCAGCACGCCGACCAGCTCGACGCCCGCAGTCGTTGCCTGATCCGCAATCGACCGTGCATCAGCTTCGGTGAACGCGGCGGCATCCTTCGAGGCGAGGATCACGGCAAACCCGCTCTGGCCAGCCGGCCAAGAACCTGCGCTCGCGCCAGTGTCTGTCATCCCGGTATCTGTCATCCCGGTGTCCGTCATGCCCGTGTCGGTCACCGCCGGATCAGTGGCGGTGGTGTCCGTTGTCTGATCCGTGCCGGTGGTTGACGCAGTGCTCTCTTCGCCCGTTGTCACCACCGCCACCTGGTCGCCGCTGGTGCCGTGGTCGCGCAGCGCCACCCAGGACAGGCCGGCTCCAGCGATTACGAGCGCGACGGCGGCGATCGCCAGCAGCGACGTTCGGCGATCGGAGAATGCCGACCCACCACCAGGCGGTGGCGGAATCTCATCCACGGACAGGCGCTCGCCGCATTCGAGGCAGTAGCGCTGGTCCGTCCGGATCGGTGACAGGCAGGCAGGGCACCGCGCGACGTCGGCCTCTGGGCGCGCTGCTTCGAAGCTCGTGCCCGTTGCGAACGGGTCGGCGGCGGGCTGATCGGAGCGGCTCATCGAGGAGGCGCTCCGCAGTAGGCGCAGAAGTTTGCGTCGGCGGGAATCTGCGCCGAGCAGTGGAGGCACGCCATCACGGGCATTGCGATCGAGCCAGTTGGCAGCGTCTGGCGCGTACCCGCTACGTGAAGCGAGAGCGTGCCATCGATCTCCCGCGCTCGCTGCTCAACCTCCACTGCCTCTGCTGCACGGAGCCGCAGCAGGTGAAAGTTGAACTGGTCGCGCCGCGCCATTTCGATCAGCAGCCCGCCGAGGTCGCCGCGCAGCTCTTGGTACCGGTGTGCCAGCCCGGCGCGCTCCTTGCGTAGGGCACCAACGGTTCGACGCGCCTCCGTCGTGGCCGACGCCTGCTGGATCGGACGTCCTGCCGAATCGCGGACCTCGCTGGCCGCAACGGTGACGACGACGTCGCCGAGGGGCCCCGTCCCGTGCGCAGACGGGCGGGCGCGGTCGCTGAAGCCTGCCATTACCCGGGGAGTATACGGGTTTCCGCGATCCGATTCGGTTCAGTGTCGGTGAAGCTGCGGTGGTGTAGCGCCACGGGTGCGATGGTCGGTGCGTCACCATGGTGGAGTTCCTCGACGAGGCCGGGAGGCGACGTGGCACAGCGAATCGGAGTGGTGGGGCTCGGCACCATGGGCGCCGGGATTGTGCAGGTCTGCCTCGAGGCCGGTCTCACCGTGATTGGCCTCGACGGGTCGGTCGAGGCCCGCGATCGCGGCGTCGCTCACGTCCGTCGGGGGCTTGAGCGGCGCGTGACGAAGGGTCAGCTGTCCGAATCTGACTGCGCTGAAGCGCTTGGGCGCCTACGGCTCGCCGAGGACATTGCGGAGCTCTCCGCCGTCGATCTGGTCATTGAGGCGATCGCTGAGCTGCCGGACGCTAAGCACAGCCTCTTTCGCGACCTCGTCCGCGTAACCAGCGCGACCACGATCCTGGCGACGAATACGTCCGCGATCTCGGTGACAGGTATCGCCGAGGCGAGCGGTCGACCGTCCCACGTTGTCGGCCTCCACTTCTTCAACCCCGCACCCGTGATGCCGCTGGTCGAGGTCGTGCGGACGCGGCTCGTCGATGAGGCTGTCTATCGCGCGGCGCTGGACTTCGCGGGCGCCCTCGGCAAGGAGGCGGTGCCGTGCCCCGATACCCCTGGCTTCATCGTCAATCGCGTGCTCGTGCCGATGCTGAATGACGCTGTTCGTACCCTTGCTGAGACCGGCGTCGATCCCGCCGATCTCGATCGTGCCTTGAAGGCCGGTGCTGGCTGGCCGATGGGCCCCTTGGCACTGATCGACCTGATCGGCGTCGACGTGCAGGTGCATGCGTCTGAGGCGATCGCCTCCGGCCTTGACAACCCCGCGTACGCACCGCACCCGCTGCTGCGCCGGATGCTGGAGGAGGGGCGACTCGGGCGGAAGTCGGGCCGCGGATTTCACGAGTACCCGACGACGTGAGTTCCTACTAGTGCGTGTGGTCTCAACCGGGTCCATACTACGTAGGTGCGTCTCATCATCTTCGGGCTCGGACTGCTCTTGCTGATGGTGCCCATGGCTGGCGCGAGGTCGTTCGAGATGGCTGTGGGCTCGGGCGACCTCCGCTATCGCTCCACCACGACCGGTGAGGCGATGCTCGCAATCGGGCTCATCGGTGCTGGCGCCAAGATCTTCGGACCCGCGACGCTGATTGGCATCAAGTGTGCGGATGGCAAGCCGCTGCAGCGGTGCGTGCGTCTGCGGTTGCGACACGGTGCGTTTGGAATTGAGTACGACGTGCGGAGGCCTGTGAAGCTCGTTCACGAGCAGGCCGGCGTCTTCGAGGTCGTCGTCCGCGGCGCTCGCGTGCTTCATGACGTCTGGATCAGCGGCTGCGGGGGCGTGTCGCTGCGTGGCCGCGGAACGTACAGTGCGGATGGCGCACCGCCGGTTGCGTACGCCTCGGACGCACGCCTCGTTAACCTCGTGCTGCAGGCCTAGAGGGAGCCCACGTGGCAGAGCACATCCTGATTGTCGAGGACGAGGTCAACATCGCGACCCCCATCAGGACCTACCTTGAGAAGGCGGGCTTCGACGTTGCGCATGCGCTGACTGGCACAGACGCGCTGCGGATGATGGAGGAGCGGCCACCAAACCTCGTCGTCCTCGACCTGAATCTCCCCGATATTGACGGGCTCGAGGTGTGCCGTAGGATTCGAGCCGTCTCACAGGTGCCGATCATCATGGTCACGGCGCGTGACGATGACGTCGATAAGATCGTCGGCCTCGAGGTCGGCGCCGACGACTATCTCACGAAGCCTTTCAACGTCCGCGAGCTCGTCGCTCGCATCAAGGCGATTCTCCGGCGGGCGCCTGTGGCTGCCCAGCCGATTGGTGGCGTGCTCTCACACGGCACCGTCTCGATTGATCGAGGGAGGCATGAGGTCATGGTCGCTGGGCAGGAGGTCCAGCTTGCGCCGAAGGAGTTCGATCTGCTGTGGGCGCTCCTCGAGGAGCGCGGCAACGTGCTGACCCGCGACCAGCTGCTGGAGCGCGTCTGGGGGTACACCTTTGCGGGCGATACCCGCACGGTCGACGTTCATGTGCGCCAGCTGCGGCGCAAGCTCGGCGACGCCTGTCCGATCGTCACGGTCTGGGGCGTGGGCTACAAGGTCGGCGACGATGCTTCTGCTGCGTAGCCTGCGAGCGCGCCTGCTGATCATCGGCATCGTGCCGGTGCTGGTGGCGCTAGCGGTGACGAGCGTGCTGACCGTTCGCTCGGTCGATGCGTTTGCTGAGCGTCAGCGTAGCGAGGAGCGCGTGCAGCAGGTTCACGATCTGGAGCGGCTTGCCACTGGGCTGTCCCGCGTGTACGGGCGGCTGATTCGCCCTGCTGTGCTGGGTGAGAAGGTCGATGTCATCCGACGGTCCGACCTCGAGGCGGCGGCGGGCAGCACGCTGTACTACGTCAAGAGCTCCAACGTCCAGCTGTTTGCTGCTGGAGCGCTCGCCCTTGAGGATCTCGTGCTGACGGAGGAGGTCCCACCGAGCGTCCGTCGTCGGATCGACGACGGTCAGACCTGGCTCGTACCGGCCGCGTCGCTGCCGCCAGCGCTCCAAGGCGAGGTGGTCGTGGCCCGAGGCATCTTCGTAACCTCGACGGGGGACCCGAAGGGCGGCGCTCCGTACGGCCTGCTCGTCGTCGCCCGGCCGGCTGTTGAGGTCGAGTCGCCGGCACCTGCGCTGCGTCGAGCGCTCGTCCCGGCCTTCGCGATCGGCACGGCGGTGGCCATTGTGCTGGCGCTCTTGCTTGGGCTCCGGCTCGTGCGCCCACTGCGCCAGCTCGCTGCGGCTGCGCGGGCCGTCGCCCGAGGCGATGCGGACGTGCCGCTTGACGTGGCCCGTGGCGACGAGATCGGCATGGTCAATCGCGCCTTCGATGATATGACCCGACGCCTGACGGAGGCTCGCGATACGGAGAGGCTCTTCCTGATGCGCGTCTCGCACGAGCTACGCACTCCGCTGACGGCGATTCGTAGCCAAGTGGATGCGCTTGCCGACGGCGTCTTCGACGATGACGAGTCGCAGTCGGCTGCGTACACGGCGATCACGGCGGAATCGGCCCGGCTGCAGCGCCTCGTTGGCGATCTGCTCGATCTCGCGCGGCTTCAGGCCCGACGGTTCTCGCTGGAGACCGATGAGGTCGATCTCAACGTCTTGCTCGAGCAGGTCGCAACCGGACAAGGTGGTGCGGCCCGGGAGCGTGATATCACGATCACGCTCCAGTCGGGCGTGCTCCCGGTGATCATCGGCGATGGCGATCGCATCTTGCAGATCGTCTCGAATCTCGTCCGCAACGCGGTCCGCTGGACGCCGGACGGGACCGCCGTCGTGATCTCTGCGATGGCCGAGGCCGGACACGTCTGGATTACCGTCGATGATGCGGGTGCAGGCATCCCGCCGGACAAGCGCGCGACCATCTTTCAGGCGTTCTACACGGAGGACGGGACCGGCACCGGGCTTGGCCTCGTCATTGCCCGGGAGATCGCGGTCGCCATGGGGGGGAGCGTTGTGGTTGGTGATTCCCCAACGGGCGGCGCTCGCTTCGTCGTTGAGCTCCCATGCATCCGCGCGCGGTCTTCGGTTCGGGCTGCCTCTGCATAGCGTGGGGGCGACCTCCTGCTCGCAGGGGTCGCCACGATCGAGCTGGCTTGAGTGGCGTGGGCAGCGGCTGTCACGACAGCCACTGCCGGCAACGGTCGCGGGGTAGGCGCGGCCGAGCACGGGTGGCGCCGGCGAGTCAGGCTCGCCGACGCCACCGGCGCTAGCTGCGATCGCGGATGACGATGCGGCTCTTGTCTTGCACGTAGACCCGCCAGAGGTAGAGCACCAGGCCGAAGAGCAGCGCACCGAGACCGAAGAAGAACGTCCCGATCCCGCCGTACCCGGTCAGGGAGAACGACAGCGAACCAACCACGAGCATCGCGAGGTTCGCGAGCGCGAGCACGACGGCGACGATCATCCAAGCCACCTTCAGTCGGATCGGCCGCGGATGGTTCGGAAGGTCGATGCGCATCAGCGCCACGCCACCGAGCGCGAGGATGACGACAACGAAGTACGCCATGTTGCTTGCGGCGATGATGCCGATCACCGAGTTGAGGACGAGCACCACCACGATGTTGACGACCATGTCAAGCGTCATCGCGTTCGCTGGCACCTTGTTCTGGTTGAGCTTCGCGAACCACTTCAGCGAGTGGCCGCGTTGCGCGGTTGAGTACAGCGCGCGCGAGGCATTCATGGTGGAGGCGTTCATGGTCAGGAGGCACGCCACCACGATCAGGATCACCGCAACGCCGGCACCGAACGAGCCGACCATCTGCTGGAGCGCCGTGACGTAGAACGCCACGGGATCCGCGCCAATCGCGTCCTGGGACATGACGCCGCCGAGGGCGAACGGCACCAGCACGAAGGCCGCCAGCGTGAAGGTCGCTGCGCTCATCAGTCCCTTCCGGGTGTCGTGAATCGGATCGTGGTACTCCGGCGCGAACGTGGCAGCCTGCTCGGTGGGATAGGACGACCAGCCCATCAGGTAGAGCCAGACGAGCACGATCTGCACCCCCTCCCAGCTGAAGCCGCCATCAAACAGGTTGGAGGTCATGAACGATGAGGTCCACGAGCCGGTCAGGAACGGCAGCGCTGCGAAGGCGATCAAAACGCCGATGAAGATCACGCCCGTCACGTAGCCAAACAGCTTGGTCGGCCGCATGCCCGCGACGTTGATCGTCCAGACGACGACGATGATCACACAGGCGACGACCTGTGAGAAGCCGATCGAGAGGAAGCCCGCGCTAAGGGTCCAGTCCTGTCCGCTAAACCACTGGGACTTAATCAGGTCTGCGGCGATGAGGCCGAAGACGGCGAACGTCGAGGTAAATGCGATCCAATAGGCGAAGCCCGCCAGCGGCGCGAACAGGTTCATCCGTCGTCGCCACGCCTCGCGGGCATAGGCGGCGAGGCCGCCGGAGTGGTCGGGAAACATCGTCGCCGGCTCCGTGAAGACGTACGACTGGAGCCCGCCGATGACCACGCTGATGCCCCAGAGGAGGAGCGCACCGAGTGCGCCGAGTGCGCCGATTGAGTAGCCGAGCGTGGAGAGCATGAAGCCGGACGCGGATAGGCAGACGATGAACCCGTCGTACCAACGCATCGATCGGATCAGCCCGTGTCCCTGTGCATCCTGCGCTCCAGGAGCCGGTTCGGTAATTGCCATGCGACTAGCCTTTCGCGTTCGTTT
>CAMDVX010000049.1 GCA_945877865.1 Bifidobacterium breve
CTCCAGCTCGACGTGCCGCCACTGCAGACGCGTCCCAAGGCTGCAACGGTTGGCGTTGGCCGTCAGGTAATCCTGCGCCCCTCAATCATCAAGCGCTACCTGCAGCTCGAAGACGCAACGCTGTCGGACCAACGCACCGACATCCAACGCATCTACGACGCCATCGACGACCTCGAGCTACACACGACGATCACGGTCTTGCGCACGCTTGGCAAGACGCTGCGCTCGTCCAACTTCAAGGTCACAGCCGTCATCGCCGACGACGAACTGATTGCCATCGAGCCGGGCGACACCACCAGTCGCCGCTTTGCGATGGCCGTCGATCTCGGCACCACGACCGTGGTCGCCAACCTGCTCGATCTCGACACCGGCACCCCCGTCGCGGTCCGCAGCATGCTCAACAAGCAGCAGCCCTTTGGCGCCGATGTGATCAGCCGCATCAGCGCGACGATGATGGACCCCGACGCCCTCGCAAAGCTCCGCGACCTCGCCCACGAGACGCTCGCCGAGCTGACTCTCGAAGTGCTCGCAGCCGGTGGGGTGAGCGCCAACGAGGTCTACGAAGTCGTCCTCGCCGGCAACGCCACGATGACGCAGATCGCGCTTGGGATCGACCCCGAACCGCTCGGCGTCGCGCCGTTTGTGATGACCAGCGAGGACTACACCGGCCTGCGCGCCAGCGACCTCGGCATCGAGATCCACCCCAACGCGCCCGCCCACGTCTTCCCCTCGCTCGGCGCCTACGTCGGCGGCGACATCACCGCCGGCATCCTCGCCAGCGGCCTCGACCGCGACCGCCGCCTACGCCTCTTCATCGACGTCGGCACCAACTGCGAGATCGCGATCGGCAACCAAGACCGCATCGTCTCCACCGCCGCCCCCGCCGGCCCCGCCTTCGAAGCCGCCTCCATCCGCTGCGGCATGCGCGCCGCCGATGGCGCAATCGAAGTCGTCAAAATTACCGAGACCACCGTCGAGCTGGGCATCATCGGCGATCTCGAACCGGTCGGCATGTGCGGCTCCGGCCTCGTCGACGCCGTCGCCGAGCTCGTCAAGATCGGACTGCTCGACTCGTCCGGCAAGCTGATCACCAACGACGAGGCAGCCACCAGCCACCCCGCACTCGCCAACCGCCTGATCGAACTCGACGGCCTACGCGCGTTCGTGCTCGCCTGGACCGGCACCCCCGGCGACACCGACAAGGCCATCTACCTCTCACAACGCGACGTCCGCGAGCTCCAATTCGCCAAAGCCGCGATCGCGACCGGCTGGAAGCTGATGATCGAAGAGCTCGGCATCGAAGAGTCAGAGATCCAACAGGTCCTGCTCGCCGGCAGCTTCGGCTCGTACCTCTCCGCCGCCAGCGCGATCCGCATCGGCCTCGTCCCCAAGCTCCCCATCCCACGCATCATCAGCGCCGGCAACGTCGCCGGCGAAGGCGCCAAAATGGCGATCCTCTCGATCCAAGAACGCCATGCCGGCAGTGCCCTGATCAACGAGATTGAGTACGTCGAACTGTCCGACCGCACCGACTTCAACGACCGCTTCATCGAACAACTCGCCTTCCCCGTCTGACGGGGACATCCAATGCGCCGCTCCCTACGACCGAAACCCCTCCTCGTGCCGTGCGGAGCGGCGTTACACCACGCCTGCAGCTCGCGTCCTATCATCCAGACCATGCGACGAGGCACGTCCCAGCAAGGCGCCATGCTGACCTCCCCCGGCCCACACGTCTGATGGCGATCCGGCTCACCTCCGACGTGGCGATCGTGACGGGCGCGGGCAAGGGAATCGGCGCCGCCATCGCCCACCGCCTCGCCGCGGCAGGCGCGCGGGTGGCAGTCACCAGCCGCACCGCTGCGGACGCAGAGCGGATCGCGGCCGAGCTTGGCCCGGACCACTTCGGCTGCGGCATGGACGTCGCCTCCAGCGAGTCCGTGCGCACAGCAGTCGAGACCATCTGCCAGCGGCTCGGCGTACCGACCATCCTCGTCAACAACGCCGGCGTCAACCGCGTCGGGCCAACCGAGACGATGACGGACGACGATTGGGCGGCCGTGATCGACGTCAACCTGACGGGCGTCTTCCGCTGCTGCCGCGAGGTTGGCGCGCGGATGCTCGCCGAGGGACGCGGCTCGATCATCAACATCTCATCGGTGATTGGCACGGGAATCGCGATGCCGTGGCGCGCCCCCTACGCCGCCAGCAAGGCCGGCGTCGTCGGTCTCACGCAGATGCTGGCCGTTGAGTGGACAGGGCGTGGGGTGCGTGTCAACGCCATTCTGCCCGGCCCAACGATGACGAGCATGGTGCAGTCTGCGATCAAGCTCGGCGCTGTCAACGAGCAGCAGGTGATCGATCGCACGCCCGCCGGCCGGTTCGGAACCACGGCGGATATCGCAGACGCGGTCCTTCTGCTCGCCACGGCCGAGTCCGGCTTCGTCACCGGCCAAGCGCTGACGGTTGATGGCGGGTACGCGCTCTGGGGCGCCTCGCATGCAGCCGACCGCCGCTTTGGCGCAGGTCCCGACCCAATCGACTAATGCACGAACGGGCTGCCGCCAGCGGCCTTCGTAATCGCATAGCCCCCATCGACCGGAACCACAGCGCCCGTCACGTGCCCCGCACCGGGCCCGGCCAGCAGCAGACAGGTTGCGGCAACGTCCGCCGGGCGCGTCAGCCTCCCCAGCGGCACCGCCTCCGCGACGCGTGATGGCACCGATCCGTCCAGCGGACCGTAGGCGACGACGTTGACGCGAATTCCGTGCGGGCCGAGCTCTGCTGCCGCGACCTGGGCGACGGTGATGAAGAACGAGCCACCGACTGCTGCCAGTCCACAGCCCCGCGACGTGCGCAGCGCATGCGCCGGCACGACGACGAGCAGGCAGCCACCGTCGGCGCGCTCCACGAGCGCCTGCGCCTCCGCCTGCAGCACGAAGAAGGCCGCGCGGAGCGTCGCGATGAGGCCATTCCACTCGGCCTGAGGCAGTGCTCCAAGCTGGCTACCGACGGCAAGATCAAGGCCGACGATCGCGGTCGCAGCGACGTCGCTCTCCCTGAACGCCTCAGCGACGGCGGCAGCGAGATCGGGCGCGAGTCCGTGCGTGGAGACGGCCATCAGTACTTTCCGACCACGAAGCCGCCGTCGACTCTGACGTACGCACCCGTCACGTACTCGCCATCCGCGGAGCACAGGTAGACGACAGCCCGTCCTAGCTCGCGAGGGTCGGCTGGGCGCCCCGCGGGGATCAGCGTCAGCGTCGCCGCTACCTCCGCGTCGGTCTGCAGCGACGGCGACGTGTCATTGATGAACGATTGCACCCAGCCAGGGCCGATGTGGTTCACCGTGATGCCGTGCTCTGCGAGCTCAATGGCCATCGTCTCTACCAGCCCCTTCAGGCCACCCTTGGTCGCCCCGTAGACCGCCATCTCCGGAAACGGCATCTGCACGTGCACCGACGACGTGATCACAACGCGCCCACGTCGGCCGCTCGCGACCATGGCGGCCGTCGCGGCTTGGCAGACGTTGAACGCTCCGGTCAGGTTGACCGCAACCAGACGATCGAAGCTCTCCTCCGTCACGTCGAGCAGGCTCTGCCAATCGGCAACGCCGGCGTTCGAGCAGACGAAGTCGAGCGGCCCCAGTCGATCCTCAACCGTGGCGATCATCGCATCGACTGCCGACCGATCTGACACATCCGCAGCGACGTACTCCGCCGCCACACCGAGCGTGCGCAGCTCAGCCACGAGCGCATGGCCGTCAGCATCGGCCCCGAGGTCGTTGACGGCGACCGCACAGCCCTCCTCCGCAAGACACTGAGCGATCCCGCGACCGATGCCACGCTCACGCGCAGCACCGGTCACGAGCGCCACCTTGCCAGCGAGCCGAGTCAGGGCTTGATCACCGTCTTCAGCACGCCCTCTTCGCGGCTGACCACCCGGTCGATCGCCGCGCCAATCCCATCGAGCGGCGCCGAGTGGGTGATGATCGGCCCCGTGTTGACCTGCGCGTGCTCAAGCAGGCTGATCGTGCGCGGCCACTGGAACGGATACCAGAGCGAGAATCGGATCGTCTTATCCTGAATCAGGCTCGTCAGCATTGGCACCTGCACGGCGTCCTCCGGACCCGTGACGCCCATGTAGATGACCGTCGAGCCAGGCCCCGAGATCTCCAGCGCCTGCTGGTTGGCACCCATCGAACCGGTCGCCACGATCACGCGATCGGCGAGGTTGCCGCCGTTTGCCGCACGAATGCGCTCCGCGAGATCAGCGCCGCCCTCGAACACGAAGTCCGCGCCAAGCTGCATGGCGACGTCAAGTCGGTACCCACCGTGCCCACCGACGACAGCGACACGAGCGCCCGCATTGCGGAGGAGCTGAACCATCGACAGGCCGACCGGGCCCGGGCCGTAGACGACCGCGAAGTCATCCGGCTGCACCTCAGCCTTGGCCACGGCGTTCACTGCGGCCGCCAGCATCTCCACGAATGCCCCTTGCTCGTCCGTCAGGCTGTCTGGCAGCAGATAGGCATGCGCCGCCTTCGTCTTCGCGAACTGTGCGAAGCCACCGTTCGTGGTCACACCAAGGACGGAGAGGTTGGCGCAGAAGTTGGGCTTACCGGCACGACACGAGTTGCAGCCGCCACAGCTCTGAATCGGACAGACCGCCACGCGGTCACCCTCCTTCAGCCCATTGGCGCCCGCGATCTTGCCGAGACCCACGATCTTCCCAGAGAACTCATGCCCCAGGATGAGCGGGCCCTTGCCCGTCGCCGTGCCCACGGGGCTCTTGCCGTAGTAGTACTCGACGTCAGAGCCGCAGAAGCCGCACGCGGAGACCTCGACGAGGACCTCATCCTCGCCGATCGTCGGCTCCGGCACCTCCTCAACTCGAATGTCCTTGGGCTCGTAGAACACTGCTGCCTTCATGGCTGCATCTCCTTTTCAACGGTTACGGGTCGTCAGCGGTTACGGACGTGCTTGTCGAGCAGCGCATCGAGCGTGATGCGATCCGCCCACGTATCGCCCCACGTGTCGGCATTCATCGGAATCGCGTCGACGGACCACCACTTGCTCGTGTAGCCGGCATCAACGACCGCTGGCAGCAACGCGTCGAAGTCGATGATGCCCTTGCCCATCCCGAGGTGCGTGCCGAACGCGTTGTGCCAGGTATTCGAATCGGTATCACAGACGTGCATGTGGCCGATCTTGCCGGCCATCATCTTGACGAACTCAACCTGACCACCCGCGAGCCGCTCCTGCGGCTGCACCTGGTTGTGGGCGAGCACGCAGCACGCCTCAATGTGGCCGACATCGAACATCAGCTTGAGGTTGTCGTTGCCAACGTCGTTGAGCAGCTTCACGGCCTCAGTCGGCTTAACGAAGAACTGGCCAGACTCGAGCTCCCACAGCATCATCACTCCGACCTCTGCACCGCGCTTCGCATGGTGCTGAAACATCGTGACGACCCGAGCCCACGTCTTGTCGTAGTCGACGGCGTGCGGCATTGGACCGAAGTCGCCCGGATCGACGCGCATCGCTGGGATTCCACAGTCGACGCAGAACTGCAGATGCGCCTCAAAGAACTTCTCGTACTCGGCGACGACGTCATCGCTTCCTGTCGACCATGGCAGGCGCCCGAAGTCGCCGTAGGGTCCTGGCGCATAGCCGGCAATCTCCAGGTTCTTGCTGGAGATCCAATCGACGAGCTGCTTGCGGCTGGCAGCGTCTGGGTACTTCGCAACCGTCGCATGGTCGAAGAACCCAGCCAGCTCAATCCCGTCGTACCCGAAGGCCGACAGCACATCGACGACCTGCTCAAGCGACGGTGCTGGATCCATGCCGAACGCGAGGCACCAGCTGCCCCTGCTGATCTTTGCTTCCATGACAATCTCCTTCTTGCGTTTGCTGCCGTGACTGGTGCCAGTGGCATCAGTCCATCAGCAGTCCCCCATTGACGTCCACGTGCGCCCCGGTGACGAAGCTCGAGGCATCCGACAGCAGCCAGGCCACGGCCTCCGCGACCTCCTCGGCCGTGCCGGCTCGTCGTAACGGAGTAGCGGCGATCGTGCGCTCACGATCCTCCGCCGAGATCCCGACGCTCATCCCGGCGTCGATAAAGCCCGGATTGACGCAATTAACACGCACCCCGTGCGGTCCGGCATGACGAGCGAGCGCCTTCGTCATGCCGATCACGGCTGCCTTTGAGGTTGCGTACCCCGCTCCGGACTGCAGGCCTCCGACCTGTCCGGCAATCGAGCCGAGCGTGACGATCGAGCCGGATCCCGCTGGAATCATCGTGCGCAGCGCAGCCTGCACGGTGATGAAGGTGCCCCGCACGTTGACCGCCTGGATGCGATCCCACTCGACCGCCGTGATCGAATCGACTGGCGTGCCCTGGTAGAGGCCCGCTGCTGCAACCACACCATCGAGCCGACCAAACGCCGCCACCGTCTGGGCGACAACGCGCGTAGCATCGGCCTCGCTGGTCACATCTGCGGCCAGCGCGAGCTGCCCGCCAACGGCAGCGGCGGCTTCAGCGGCCAGCGTCTGCTCACGATCGACCAGCACAACCTCAGCCCCACGCAAGACCAGCAGACGGCAGCACGCGCGCCCGATGCCACCCGCCGCGCCGGTCACCAGCACGACGCGCGGGCGGGGCGTGGCCATCACGGATTGAGCTGTCGCGTCAGCTGAACGACCTCAACCACGTTGCCATCCGGATCGTCGACGTAGACGCCCCAGCCACCCTTGTTCGGACCGCTCGTCGTCTCCACGGGCGCCGTGGAGCGCAGGCGGACGCCAGCGGCTACGAGCCGCGCGACCTCCACCTCGAGGTCATCGGTGATGAAGCAGATGTGAGCGCTGCCAGCATCGGGCAACGGACGCGCGCGCTCCTGTCCCTGCGGGGCGAGGTACGTGATTAGCTCGAAGCGATGGCCGTAGCCGAAGAGGTGCACGAGGCGAAGGTGCGCGCCGGGAATGCCCGTGATCTGCTCCACGTAGTCCTGAGCCACCTCGCGATCCGACGCCACCTCCATGCCGAAGAGGCCCGTGTAGAAGGCGAGCGAACGCTCCATGTCCGCAACGGTCAGTCCAAAGTGATGCACGCCGGTGATCATGCGGCCAGCTCAGCGGGGGGACGGTCCGAGCTGGCTCGCGCCTCAAAGACGGTCGGAAGCAGGATCTGCCGCGGTGCTCTGGTCGGCTCATCAATGCGCTCAAGCAGGAGCTCTGCTGCCGCTCGGCCGAGCTCGGCCAGGTCGCGACGCACCACGTCCAGCGGCGGGCGATGCAGCGCCGTCAGCTCCGTCTCCTCGCAGGCGACGATCGAGAGGTCCTCCGGAATCCGCAGGCCGCGGTCACGAATCGCTGCAAAGAGACCGGCGAACAGCTGGTTGTTGCCGGCGATGATCGCGGTTGGGGGCTCCGGCAGGTCCAGCACCTCAGACACCGATTGGTAGCCATCGTCGACCGTCATCTGCTCGGAGCGGCAGAGCGCAGGCTCGCAGGCTACCTTGAGCCGGCGACACGCATCAAAGTAGGTCTGGATCCGGACGCGGCTTCCCCGCTGGGAGGCAGTTCCCGTGATCAGAGCGATGCGCTCGTGCCCAAGGTCGACGAGGTGCTGAAGCGCGTCCGTCAGCCCCGTGCGGTGGTCGGAGAGGACCGAGTCGGCCTGCGCCTCTGGCACATCACGGTCCAGCAGCACGGCCGCTTGGAAGTCGGCGATTCGCTCAGCCAGCCCCGCCGCGCCTTCGTCGGCAGCCGCGATGATGAGCCCGTCGAGGCGCCGCTGCTGAAAGGCCCGCATCAGCTCCGCCTCATGGCTCGCGTCGTTGGACGAGTTGGCGATCATGAGGGCATAGCCACGCGGGCTGAGCGTCTCGTCCGCTGCCTTCGCGATCGCTGCAAACAGCGGATTGGAGATGTCGCTCACGACGAGCCCGACCGCACCGGTTGTGCCCGTCCGCATGCTCCTCGCGGCGACGTCCGGGCGGTAGCTCAGCGCCTTGCTGGCGGTCAGCACTCGGTCCCGTACCTCGTCGCGCACGAACGGCTGATCGTTCAAGGCCCGCGACACCGTCGAGATCGATACGCCCGCCTCGCGGGCGACCTCCTTCAACGTCACGGTTTTGCGGGGCCTGGCCATTTAGTCTGCAATCGTTCTCAGAGAACGTTTCCAATATAGTCCCGCGTGCTGTTGACTGTCAAGGGCAAGCGACCCAGCCCGCTCGCAACCGGTCTCGACGAGAGGCCGACGCTCGCTGCTGCCCGTCGCGTGCCCGCGCGGTCAGCGCGCGCCGAGCCAAGCCAGCTGGGCTGAGCGATCTCCGGCGACGGAGCCATCGATGCACGCACGACGCAGCTCAACGAGGAGGCGACCAACCGCGGGACCCTCGACGCCAGTGACCTGCATAACGTCCGAACCATCAACGTCCAGCGCAATGTGCCGCAGGCGACCAAGGTAGCGAACCGCCTCCGCACCACCCGCGGCGATCACGCCCTCGACGGGCACCCGCGCGCAGGCGGCGTCGACGTCGGCATCAGGCTGTCCTGCAAGCACGGCCTCCAGTGCAGGCCCCTCTGCGGCAGCAAGCGCGGCCTTCAGCGTCGCGCGATCGAGCCCACTCGCGGTCAGCCACTCGAGCCGCCGCTCAGGCGCAAGGTCGCCGCTGACGAGGCCGAGCCCAAGCGCAACCCGGTCAGCGTCGCGCGCCTCGTCCTCCAGCAGGCGCCAAGCGGCTCGTACGCGCTCCGGAGCGACAGCCAGGCCCGGCTCCAGCGCAGTCAGCACTCCCCACTCCATCAGCCAGGCGAGCACGGCAACTGGCTCTGCCTCAGTGAAGACGAGGCGCAGCGCATCAAGCATCCGGCTCGTGCCGGTCAGCGCCACGAAGCCGCCACGCGTCGCCGCCACGGCCGCATGCACCAGCGTGCTGTCTGGCTCGGCGCCGAGCCTGACGGCGTAGCGAGCCGCCCGGAGCAGGCGCGTAGCGTCCTCCTCAAAAGCGTCAGGGCGCAGCAGCCGCAGGCGCAGCGCCGCGAGATCAGCCCGACCGTCGAACGGATCAAGGAGGGTCCCGGCACCAGGGCCCGCCACGATCACCGCGATCGCGTTGACCGTGAGGTCGCGACGTGCGAGATCCTCCTCCAGCGTCGCGGGCTCCACCACCGGAAGCGCGCCTGGCTCCACGTAGGCCTCTCGTCGCGCCGTCGCGACGTCGACGGGTGGCCGGGAGGCAACCGTCGCCGTCCCGAAGGCGTGATGCAGCCGCACCTCCGCACCCGTCAGCGCGCCGAGGCGCTGAGCGTAGGCGAGCCCAGCTCCCTCCACGACGACGTCGACCTCGTGAGGCTCCTCACCACGCAGCAGATCACGCACGACGCCGCCGACGAGCGCTACGCGCTGGCCCGCCTCGGCTGCCGCGACGATCAGCGGTACCGCCTGCCGCACCCGCGGCGAGGCGGCGAGCAGCGCGCGCGCATCATTGCCTGCGCGCGCGCTCATCGCTACGCCGTCGCGACGACTTCGATCTCGACGATCGCGCCGGCCGGCAGCGCGGCGACCTGAAACGTCGAGCGAGCCGGAAACGGCTCGGGCATGCGCGTGGCATAGACCGCGTTCATGGCAGCGAAATCTCCGAGATCAGCCATGTAGACCTGCGCCCGAACGATCTTTGACAGATCGGAGCCCGCCGCCTCAAGGATTGCCGCCACGTTGTCGAAGCACTGGTTCGTCTGCTCCGTGATGCCACCGGGGACCAGCGCGCTCGTCGCGGGATCCATTGGGATCTGACCGGCCAGAAAGACCAAGCCACCGGCCTTGACAGCCTGGTTGTACGGGGCGCCACCCAGCGGGGCGGGCGCGTTCTCGGTGAAGACGATCTCCTTCGGCACGTGAATCTCCTGGTCGCAGTCGTGTGCGGCTGATCGTACCCAACGCGCCGCAGAGGGCACGGTGGTGCCGTTCCTCAGCCGGGCACCCGCTCGATGCTCGCGCCAAGGCTACGTAGGCGCTCATCGATGCGTTCGTAGCCGCGATCGATCTGGCCAACGTTGCCAATGATCGTGCGGCCCTCGGCACAAAGCGAGGCGATCAGCATCGCCATGCCGGCCCGAATATCCGGGCTATCGACGCGCTCACCAACGAGCGGAGCGGGCCCGGTCACGATGGCGCGATGCGGATCACATAAGACGATCCGCGCGCCCATCGACACGAGCTTGTCGGTAAAGACCAAGCGGTTCTCAAACATCTTCTCGTAGATCAGGATCGTGCCCCGCGCCTGCGTGGCCACGGCAACGGCAATCGACGTGAGATCAGCCGGAAACTGCGGCCACGGGCCGTCCTCGAGCTTCGGCACCTGACCGCCAATGTCGTCGCGGATCACGAGCTCCTGCTCGTCGGGCACCGTCAGCGTGCGACCGTCAAGGTCGATGCGCACGCCTAGACGCTGAAAGCCGTGGATGATCGGATGCAGGTCCTCCGGCTCGACGTCGTCGATGATGATCTCGCCGCGCGTCACCGCCGCGAGCCCAACGAACGACGCAACCTCAATGTGATCGGGGCCGATCCGGTGCTTCGCACCGTGCAGGCTGGCGCCGCCATGGACGCACAGCACGTTGGAGCCGATCCCGTCGATTGCCGCGCCCATCGCCACGAGGAAGCGACAGAGGTCCTGCACGTGCGGCTCGCAGGCTGCGTTGATCAGCGTCGTCTGGCCCTGCGCGAGCACGGCAGCCATGACGGCATTCTCCGTGGCCGTCACGCTCGGCTCGTCGAGGAAGAAGCGGGTGCCTTTGAGCCCACTTGGCGCTCGCAGCGTGAAATCGCGATCAACCTCGACGTCGGCACCGAGCGCGGCAAAGGCGTGCAGGTGCGTATCGATCCGCCGCCGCCCAATCACGTCACCACCGGGCGGGGGCACTACGACGGAGCCACAGCGGGCGAGCAGCGGACCGGCAAGCAAGATCGAGGCGCGGATCCGCACGCTCAGCTCACGATCGATCGCCGGCGTAATCGGACCCTCCGCCTTGATCCGCAGCGTGTTGCGTTCGATCCACTCGACCTCAGCCCCAACCGAGTGGACGAGCTCGGCCATCACCTCCGCATCGCGAATGCGTGGCACGTTCTCAATCACGCACTCCTGATCCGTCAGCAGGCACGCCGCAATGATGGGCAGGGCACCGTTCTTGTTACCACCAACGCTAACCCGGCCCGACAGCGGCTGGCCACCCTCGATCAGGAAGAGATCGCCGAGGGTGCTGCGGGACGCGGTTCCACTCACACGACGCATGGTAGATGGTCCTCTGCAAACGGGTCGCCCGTCACCGCCTCCGGCAGCCGCAGGCGACTCGTCGCTGTCAACCCGGCCCTGCGCTGTACCCTTACGCGCATGCCTGACGCCATCGTCCACGACCGCGACGCCGCCTGGGCGATCGTCTGCGAGTTCATCCAATCCGACGCCCTCCGACGCCACGCCCTCGCAGTCGAGGCCTCCGTTCGCTGGTACGCGCGACAGGCAGGCGAGGATGAGCAGGCCTGGGGCAACGTCGCTCTGCTGCACGACTTTGACTGGGAGATCCACCCAACGCTTGAGGAGCACCCGCAGCAGGGCGAGGCCATGCTCGCCGAGCGCGGCTATCCCGACTGGTTTCGCCGCGCAATCCTCGCCCACGCGCAGCACACGGGCGTCGCGCGAGAGACGCCGCTCGAGCGGACCCTGTTTGCCTGCGACGAGCTCAGCGGATTCGTGCACGCCTGCGGCCTGATCCGTCCGACGGGGCTCGAAGGCCTTGAGCCAAAGAGCGTCAGGAAGAAGCTCAAGACCGCGACGTTTGCCGCCGGCGTCAACCGGGACGACGTCATCGAGGGCGCCGAGCTCCTCGGCCTCGACCTCGACGACCACATCCGCAACGTCGTCGCCGCCCTCCAGCCGATCGCAGGCGAGCTGGGGCTAGCGAGCGGCTCGGCCTAAAAGCGAACTGCGGCTAGCG
>CAMDVX010000050.1 GCA_945877865.1 Bifidobacterium breve
ACTACGGCGGAGCATTCCCGCTCTGGCTGGCGCCAGTGCAGGCCGTGATCCTGCCAATCTCCGACCGGCACCTGCTGGCGGCGGAGCTGGCCCGCGATGCGCTGCAGGCCGCGGGCATCCGCGCGCAGATCGACAGCCGCGGCGAATCCATCGGCAAACGCATCGCCGAAGCTGAGACGCAGAAGGTCCCCGCGATGCTCGTGATCGGCGATCGCGAGGCAGACGCGGGCGCAGTTGCGGTGCGGCGGCACGGTCGCATCGATCTCGGGACCCTCGCGCTCAACGACGTCATCGAGGACCTCCTGACGGAACGCGATACACGCGCGGTCTACGGCGTCTGACGCCCGCGATTGCCGTCGCTGCACGGCAGGTTGCCGGCGCCGTGGGCGAGCGTGGGTGGCCAGCAGGACGGGCGCACGTCGCTCGCGTGCTACCCTAGCCCGCGGCGGCTGGTCCTCTGGGCTGCGTCGCCTCTAACCCAACGAGCGGAGAACACCACCCTTGCGCACGGAGCATCAGTCTTGAGACCCCGCCGCGGATTCGACCGGCCCCCGGAAGAACCGCGCACTCGCATCAACGAGGCGATTCGCGTGCCGGAGGTGCGTCTAATTGGCGCTGACGGTGAGCAGATCGGCGTGAAGGATCGCGACGAGGCGCTGGAGTACGCGTGGAACCTCAACCTCGACCTCGTTGAAGTCGCCGCCGATGCTCGCCCGCCCGTCTGTCGGGTGATGGATTACTCGAAGTACAAGTACGAGCAGGAGCAGAAGGCGAAGCTGGCGCGCAAGCACCAGAACGTCATCGTGATCAAGGAGATCAAGCTTCGCCCGAAGGTCGGCGTACACGACTACGAGACCAAGAAGGGCCACGTCGTGCGGTTTCTCAAGAACCACGACAAGGTCAAGGTCACGATCATGTTCCGTGGGCGAGAGATGACGCACCCCGAGCGCGGGCGTGATCTGCTGCTCCGACTGGCTCAGGATCTGAAGGAACTCGCGGTCGTCGAATCGGAACCGCTGCAAGATGGACGAAATATGGTCATGATGCTTGCACCGTCGAAGCAGCTCCTCAAGGAGGATGCCGCCGAGACAGCCGACGCCGAGGCCACAGCGCCCCCGGAGTCGGAGGCCGAAGCCACTCCGGAGACGGAGACCGAAGAACCCGCGGCGACGTCGTAGGGAGCAAGGAACCACCATGCCGAAGATGAAGACCAATTCGAGTGCGAAGAAGCGAATGAAGGTGTCCAGCAAGGGCACCATCATGCGCCGTCAGGCCATGGAGGCCCACCTCCGCGGCAAGATGAGCGCTAAGCGCCGCCGCAAGCTCAGCCAGGACCAGCCGATGGCGAAGTCCGATTACAAAGAGGCGCTTCGCCTCCTCGGAAAGCGCTAAGGTTCAGCCATGACCCGCGTCAAGCGATCCGTTAACGCGCAAAAGAAGCGCCGCAAGGTCCTCGCCGAGGCCTCTGGCTATTGGGGCCTGAAGTCCAAGCTGTACCGTCAGGCCAAGATGCAGGTCAAGCGATCGGGCAACTACGCCTATCGTGACCGCCGCGTCAAGAAGCGCGATTTCCGTGCCCTGTGGATCGTCCGCATCAACGCGGGCGCTCGTCAGCATGAGCTCTCGTACTCGCAGTTCATCCACGGCCTCAAGCTGGCCGGCGTGACGGCGGATCGTAAGATCCTCGCCGACCTCGCGATGAACGAGCCGAGTTCGTTCGGCGATCTCGCCGAGCGCGCTAAGGCCGCACTCGCCGCGTAGGCGGGAGCACAGTGGATCCAATCCGCAGCGTGCGGAACCCGCGGCTGCAGCGCGTCCGCGAGCTGACACGAACGTCTGAGCGGCGTTCCCAAGGCCGCTTCGTGGTGGAGGGCGAGGATCTGATTGAGGCGGCGCTGCGGGCAGGCGCGACGATCGACGACCTGCTCGTCCGTGAAGGCGTCGAGCCGCCACCCGTCGACGGTCTGGTGCCCCTCGTCGTGGCAGCGGAGACGCTCGCTGCGGTCTCCGCCATTCAGTCCGGCACGCGGATGCTGGCTGTGGTGCGCAGCGAGTCGCTCCCGGTCGCACCGACCGTGCTGACTGGAGCCGCGCTCGTGCTGTGCGGGGTCGGCGATCCGGGCAACGTTGGCACGCTGCTGCGGTCGGCGGCCGCCTTCGGCATTGAGGTCGTCGTGCTGGGCGCGCCGGCTGCCGACCCGACGGCGCCGAAGGCAGTCCGGGCGGCAATGGGCGCCACGTTCGTGGTCCCGACGCTGAGCATTGATGATCCTGCTGCCGCCTACCCGGGAGCACGCTTGATCGCGCTCGATGGGGCAGGCGAGATGGATATCGCAGACGTTGACCTCACGGGACCCGTGCTGATTGCCCTTGGCGCCGAGCGCGAGGGACTGCCAGCCGCGGTGCGGCGTCGCGCCGAGGTCGTCTGCCGCATACCGCAGTCACCGGCAGCCGAATCGCTCAACGTTGCCGCAGCTGGCGCGATTGCGCTCGCGCAGGCGTATCGCGCACAGACCTGATCGCAGCGCTTAGGCAGCCACGACGACGAGGTCGCCCGCGCCGTCGACGCGAACCGGCGCTCCGTCGAAGTCGCCCCAGGCCGTGATCACCTCAAGGCCAGCCTGCACGACGAGGTCCAGCCAGTGGGCGGCGGGAGCAGGGTGCAGCCTGAGCGTGGTGGAGCGCCCGCGCAGCTCAACCTCGATCAACGTCGTGCCGTCGGCACGGTTCCAGTCTGCTCGCTCGCGAGCACCGGAGTCTCTGCGGTACCACACGCCCTGCGTGGCCCGGATATCCGCGGGGGTCGGTGCGAAGACGTCGAACGCGAGATATCCGCCCGGTGCGAGCAACGCACGAGCTGCCGAGAGCGCCTCAATGCGCTCGGCGTCGTTGCGCAAGTGCAGCAGGCTGCGGAAGGGAATGAGCACCCGGTCGTAGGTGCCGGTCAGTCCCGGAGCGCGGAGGTCGCCAAGCCGCACATCGATGCGGCCGGCGACTCCGGCAGTGGCTGCCGCTACCGCGAGCCGCTCCAGCATCGCCGGCGAGCGGTCGATCGCGACGACATCCCAGCCTGCCTGCGCCAGTGGAATGGAGATGCGGCCGGAGCCTGCAGCCAGCTCCACGATTCGCGTCTTGGCGCCGACGGCCATGCCAACGTAGAAGGGAATATCCTCCTCAACCTCGAGGCACCAGGCGTCGTAGACATCCGCAATGCCGGCGTACTCATCCGGTCGGTCGCTCACGTCGTCTCCCGCAGCCAGCGGGGCGGCAGGCCCTCGCGCTCGGCCAGCACGTCGAGGACGGACAGAGGGTCCGTACCGTCGCGGGCCAGCAGCACGAGCAGGTGGAAGACCACGTCAGCCGCCTCCTCCACCTGGTGACGCGAGCCCGGTGCTGCGGCGAGGACCTCAGCAGCCTCCTCAGCGACCTTGCCCGCCGCCGTCGTGCGATCGGCAGCGAGCAGCCTTGCCACGTATGAGCCGTGCGCGTCAGCGGTCCGGCGAGCAGTGATGGTGTGGGCGAGCCGGGTCAGCAGCGGGCCAGCAGCGTCGCCCCAGCAGGTGTGCGTACCCGTGTGACAGGCCGGGCCGGCGGGTGAGACCTGCAGGAGGATGGCATCGGCGTCGCAGTCGAGCGTGGCGCGGTGCACTGCCAACTCGTTGCCGCTGGTGGCGCCCTTCCGCCACAGCTCGCCGCGTGAGCGGGACCAGAACCAGGCCTGTCGGGTCTCCAGCGTCAGCCGAAGTGCGGTCTCCGTCTGCCACGCGAGCATCAGCACGCTGCCGTCGACGGCGTCTTGGCAGATCACGGGGATCAGGCCGGCGCCGTCAAAGCGGGGCGCTCCGGCCAGGATCAGCGGATCGGGAGCTTGCGGTCTCGACATGCGGACTTCACCTCCTCAACCGTGTGCAGTCCGTCGTGGAAGATGGTGGCGGCCAGCGCGGCAGACACGCCAACGCTGAGCACGTCGGCGATCGCGTTCGGCCCACTGGCACCGCCGGAGGCAATGATGGGCACGTCGACTGCGTCCAGCAGGCGCTCGTAGAGCTCGAGGGCGTAGCCCGCCTGCGTGCCGTCCGCGTCCATGCTCGTTACCAGGAGCTCGCCCGCTCCGTGCCGGACGGCCTCGACTGCCCAGGCGACCGCGTCGCGCCCTGTCGCCCGGCGGCCGCCGCCAGCGACGGCCTCCCAGCGGTCGCCGCAGCGACGGGCGTCGATGGCGACGACGATGCACTGTGAGCCGTGACGGTCTGCACAGTCCGCTACGAGCTGCGGCCGCGCAAGCGCTGCACTGTTGACCGACACCTTGTCGGCTCCGGCCAGCAGCAGCTCGCGGACCTGCAGCTCTCTCGTGACGCCGCCGCCGACGATCAGCGGGACATCGAGCCGGATCGCGGCCTCCTCGACCTGTGTGAGCAGGCCGTGCCACGACTCGTCGCCTGCCGTGATGTTGAGCCAGCAGAGCTCGTCGGCGCCCTGAGCGGCGTAGCGGAGGGCCGCATCAACGGGCTCACCGCAGTCGCGCAGGTTGACAAACTCGACGCCCTTTACGACGCGGCCGCCCGAGACGTCAAGGCAGGGGATGATGCGGCGCCGCAGCACTAGGCGCCGTCCCAGGCGAGGAACCGCTGCAGCAGATCGCGTCCGGCCTGCGCCGAGCGCTCCGGATGGAACTGTGCGCCAGCCACTGACCCGCTGGCAACGAGCGACACAAATGATGCGTCGTCCACCGTGGTCTGGGCCAGCCCTGCAGCACCAGCAGCGATGACGGCGTAGGAGTGCGCAAAGTAGGCGACGGCTGGAAGGTCAACGGCGAGCGGGTGCGCACGGATTTGCTCGACGTCGTTCCACCCGAGGTGCGGCAGGCGTGCGGCTCCAGCGAGACGCACGACCTGGCCCGGGATCAGCCCGAGGCAGGCGCTGTCGTCCTCCTCCGAGTGGTCGAACAGCAGCTGCAGGCCAACGCAGACCCCGAGCAGCGGCACCGATCTGGCTGCGGCAGAGCGGATCGCCTCGGCTAGGCCCGTCTCGCGCAGCGCCCGCATGGCGCTGCCAGCGGCACCCTGGCCAGCCAGCATCAGGCGCTCTGAGGTGGCGAGGCGCTTCGGATCGGCTGACACATCGACCTCGGCCCCGCAGCGCTCAAGCGCCGCGCGCAGCGAGCGCACGTTGCCACCGCCGTAGTCGACGATGGTGACGCCTGCCACCTTAGAGCACGCCCTTGGTCGAGGCGATCATGCCGCCGCGACGCAGATCGGGTGACCACGCCTGCCGAAGCGCGCGGGCGAGGGCCTTGAAGGCGGCCTCAGCGACGTGGTGATCGTCGCTACCGGTTGCATCGACGTGGATGGTCGCGCGCGCATTGACCGCGATGCCGTCGATCAGGTGTGGAATCAAGGACGTCGGTAGCTCGCCGATCTGGTTGCCACGAAACGCGATGCCGACGACGCTCGATCCACGCCCGGAGAAGTCGACGACGGCTCGTCCGAGCGCCTCGTCAAGCGGGGCGGCGGCGTCGCCGAAGCGCTGGATGCCTGCCCGATCGCCGAGCGCCTGGTCGATTGCGCGGCCGAGAGCGATGCCGCAGTCCTCAACCGTGTGGTGGGGGTCGACGTGGGTGTCACCGTCGCAGCGGAGGTCAAGGTCGAGCAGGGCATGGTGAGCGAGCGCGGTCAGCATGTGGTCAAGGAACCCGACGCCGGTGGCGACGGAGACGATCCCGCGGCCATCGAGGTTGAGACGCACAGCGACGGAGGTCTCTCCGGTCGTGCGTCGGGTGGTCGCAGCGCGCCCGAAGGTGCCGGGGGAGGTGTCAGGGTCGGCAGGGCGGGGCGTCGGTCGACCGAGCAGCTCGGCGAGTGCGGCGAGCAGGAGGTCGTCCTGTGCCGGTGTCGCGACGCACGCTCGAAATGCGTCAGCGAGCAGCGGCTCGTGTCCGAACGTCCGCACCACGAGGCCGCGTGCAGCGAGCCGGGCGAAGAGCTCGGCGCCGGGCCAGGGCGTGCGGGCGCAGACGAAGTTACCGGCCTCGCCGACGAGCTCGAGCCCGAGCGTGCGAAAGCCAGCGGCCAGCCGCTCGCGCTCGGCGCGATAGGCAGCGGCGTCGGCGCGCATGGCCTCGGCGTGGGCGCAGGCGAGCTCGGCACCGAGGGCCGACCCCGTCGAGAGCGACCCGGGTGGGCGCAGCGCATCGAGGGAGCCGGCGACCAGCTCACTGGTGATGGCGTAGCCGACCCGGAGTGCGCCAAGCCCCCAGCCTTTCGAGAACGTGCGGATGAGAACGAGGTTTGGGTACTGGTCGAGCAGCGGCAGGTGGTCGACGCCAGAGAGCTCGAGGTAGGCCTGATCGACGCAGACCAGCCCCGTGCAGCGCTCGCAGATCGCCGCGATCACGTCGGCTGGGATCTCCTCACCGGTCGGGTTGTTTGGTGAGCAGAGCCAGACCAGCCGAGCGCCGTCCGCCTTCTCCACCATCGCAGCAAGGTCGAGCCGGAGGGTCGGCCCGGGCAGTGGAGACACGAGGTCGAGCTCGGCCCCGGTCATCAGGACGCTGGTGGCGTGCAGCTGATACGTCGGCCGTGCCACGACCGCGCGGTCGCCGCGGCCGAGGGCGAGCCATGCACACAGCAGGATCGTCTCGTCGCCGCCAGCGGTGGGGACGATGCGGCTAGGATCGACGCCAACGTACCCGGCAATCGCGCGCTTGAGCGGCGCGTAGTCGGCCTCCGGGTAGGACGCGACGGACGCCAGCGCGATGCGCTGCGCGATCGGGGGCCACCACGCAGGGTCGCGTGGGAGCGTGTTCATGTCGAAGCGCGCGACCGTGTCATCCGGCACGCCCTCCTGCCAACGGTAGGGTGACGGCTTGGCGAGCTCGGGGCGGATCCAGGGAATGTCAGTCATGGGATGAGGTGCTCGATTGGCAGGACGAGGAGGCCAGTGGCTCCAGCCTCCTTGAGAGGATGCAGCAGCCGCGGGAGTTCCGCTGCATCCACGACGGCGTGCACCGCGTGCATGCCGCTGCGGGCGAGCGGGAGGACGGTTGGCGCCGAGAGCCCTGGCAGCAGGGCGATGACCGCCTCGAGAGCGGCATCCGGCGTATTCAGCATGAGGTAGCGCTTGGGACGCGCCGCGAGGACGGACTCAATGGCGGTGCAGAGGATCGCGATCCGCTCATCGGTCGACGCGCCGGCTCGGGCGAGCAGCACGGCTTCGGATTGCAGGACCTCCTCGAGCTCCCGGAGGCCGTTGCGACGGAGCGTCTCGCCGGTTGACACGACGTCGCAGATGGCATCGGCCGCACCGATCGTCGGCGCCAGCTCAACGGATCCGGACAGCGTCACGATGTCGGCTTCAATGCCTCGCGCTGCGAGGTGAGCGCCGAGCACGACCGGGTGCGAGGTCGCGATGCGGCGTCCTGCCAGCGAGGCCGACCCAGCGATGTTCGAGCCAGCCGGTACTGCGATGACGAGGCGGCAGGCGCCGAAGCCGAGCTGGACCCGCACCGCCAGCCCGTCTGCGCCATGCTCCGAGAGCTGGTCGCCGCCGGCGACGCCGAGGTCGGCGGCCCCATCACGGATGAGCGTCGGGATGTCGTCCGTCCGCGCGAGGAGCAGCTCCACGTCCTGTCCAGCGATCGGCACCAGCAGGCGCCGGTCGTCGGCTGGGATCGGGATCCCAGCCTCGCGCAGCAGACGCGTCGTGGGCTCGGCGAGCCGCCCCTTGGATGGCACGGCGATCCGCAGCGCAGCCGTCATGAGGACTCACCGCTGTTCGGTGTGGCATCAAGCACGGCTCGATAGCCGCCTTCGCCGTGCCGAAGCCACTGGGCGACGCGGGTGACCGTGGCCGTGGAGGCATCCAGTCGGCGCGCGATCTCGGTGTAGGGAACGCCGGCGTCAACCAGTCGGGCGACCTGGAGGCGTTGCGCCAGCGTTGCTAGCTCGTTGTGCGAGCAGATGTCGCGGAGGAACGCGAGCATCGTCTCACCGTTG
Source organism: Bifidobacterium breve (assembly GCA_945877865.1). Classification (GTDB taxonomy): domain Bacteria; phylum Actinomycetota; class Thermoleophilia; order Gaiellales; family F1-60-MAGs149; genus F1-60-MAGs149. The sequence goes on from CAMDVX010000050.1 coordinate 7,995, forward strand.
CCGATTCGCGTCAGGGCAGCGGCGAGGTCCTCGACCGCCGGTGTCCGCCAATTGGTGCCTTCCGTCTGTTTCATCGTGTTAGCATGCTAGCACAATGAAACGAACTCGTGATTGCTTCCGTCTGTACCCCGCGCTTGACCTCGTCGACGGTCGGGCCGTCCGCCTGCTGCAGGGGCAGTTCGATGTGCTGCTGACGAGCGATCACGATGACGTCCTGCGGCGGGCGGAGGCGATCTGGGCGGCTGGGTCGACGGCGCTGCATGTGATCGACCTTGACGCTGCTCGCACCGGGGCTGCGGCCGAGCCCAATGCTTCGCTCGTGGCAGAGCTGGCCCGGACCCGGCCAGAGGGCACGATCCTGCAGGTCGGTGGTGGGCTGCGGACGGTCGCAGCGGTCGAGGGCCTGCTCGCTGCTGGGGTAGATCGCGTGCTGATCGGCACCCTCGCGTTCAGGCAGCCGAGCCTGTTGACCGCCCTCCTTGAGCAGCACGCGGAGCACGTGGCTGTAGCAGTTGACTCGCGTGGTGGGACCGTCCGGATCGCAGGCTGGCTGGAGGACTCCGGTACGCCCGTGTCGGCGGCGGTCCGCGAGCTGGTGGAGCGCGGCGTCGTGACGCTGCTCGTCACCGGCATCGAGCGCGACGGCTCGCTCAAAGGTCCTGACCTCGGGTTGCTTGAAACGGCCCTTGCGGCAGCGGATGGCCATGCTGACGTCATCGCGGCCGGTGGCATCACCACGCCCGACGACGTCGCGGCCGTGCGTGCTCTCGGGTGCGTCGGTGCGGTGGTCGGGCGGGCACTGCTCGAGCAACCCGACGCGCTGGCCGCCTTGATCGGCGCAGCCAGCCACGCTGGGGAGCCACGGGCCGATGGCCCACCACCTGCGGTCTGACGCTCGCCGGTGCACTACGAACGCTTCAGCGCAGGCGAGAGTAGACTGGGTGAGGCGGTTAGTCATCGGCGGCGCAGGATCAGCGCCCTGAGCGCCGAACCTGATCGTGACGTCTCCCTCGGAGAAGTGATTATTCCCCGCCTCTGGACCACTGCAGCCATTGCCCTGATCTCCGTGCTGCTGACCGCTGGCATCGCCCATGCCAAGCAGGGCGACCAGCACCGGGCGGTAACGTCCAAGCCCGCGGTAGCCGCCCACCGAATGCCGAAGCCTCGCAGCTGGGTCAGCAGCGCCGTGGCTGTGGTGCTGCGGACCGGAGCATTTCCGGGGGCAACGGAAGCATCGCTGCTGCTTGACGAGCCGCTCGACCAGGCGATGCTCCAGACGCTGCTGACCGCGGCGTTTCCGGCAGGGGCCAAGCGCACCAGGCAGCTGCCCGCAGGTCAGGCCGTCACCGTCGGCGACGTTGATGCAGCCTTCGTGCTGGCGGCCGGGCTGGAGGACACGGCCACCCGCGCAGAGCAGCTGATCAACGCGGCGGGCTACGTGGCGCGGCCCGGGGTCGGCACGGAGATCGTGGCCCGCCTGCTGCGCCTGCGCACAAACCTCGCGCAGGGCGATGATCTTAAGGAGCACGCGTGGTATCAGCAGGCCACGAGGAGCGACGCGATCTGGTCGGCCGCCCAGGCCATCGGCTGGGGTGGCTGGGAGCAGCCCGCGGCAAGCGACGCCGTCGAGCTGCTCGGGCAGCTGCCGCCGACAACCGGTCCCCAGCACGCTGCGATCCAGCGGGCCTTCGATTTCATTGGCATGCCCTACGTCTGGGGCGGCACCTCCGAGCGCCCGCAGATCCTGTTCGGTGCCAACACGTCGGGAGGCTTTGACTGCTCGGGCTTTACGTGGCGCGTGCTGGCGCTTGATGCAACCTCACCGAAGGCTGCAGCGAAGGCGTTCGGTGGACGCACGACGTTTGAGATGGCGGCCAAGGCGAAGCCAGCCCAGCGTCTGGCTGCCACCGAGGTGCTTCCTGCCGATATCCTGCTGTTCGGGCCGGGCGGCCGGCAGGCGTCGTCGGGCAGCATCGGACATACCGGCATGGCGATCTCGTCTGCGCTGTTTATTCAGTCATCAGGCCAGGGCATAGCTCTGGCCCGCTGGGACACCGGGTACTACCAGAGCCAGTTCGCGTTCGGCAAGCGCATCCTGAGCTGAGCGACCTCGCGTCTGTCAGACGCCGTGGCACTTCTTGAACTTACGGCCTGAGCCGCACGGGCACGGATCGTTGCGGCCGGTCTTCTCGCCGCCGAAGCGGGCGGTCGGGTCCGGGAGGTCTGAGGTGGGCGTCGCGATCGGACCGACGTCCGTCGCTGCTCGCAGGCGCTCGAGGTCGCTGACGTCCTCGTGGTCCAAGGTCAAGACCGTCTCAACGGGGTGGGGCTGCGCGACCGGACGCGGTGGGTCACCGATCGCGAGCCCGAGCCCCTCCAGCAGGGCGACCGCCTGCTCCACGTCGAGCTCGGACGGCGTTCCCGGGACGTCCAGACGCGACGGCGCGACGAGCCGAAACCGCTCCCACTCGGCCAGGAGAGCAGGTGCGGCAGGAGCGTCGAGCGACCTGGCAGCGCGACGGCGCACACCTTCGGACGCACCTAAGGCGTCGAGGATCTCCCGGAGCGGGCCCGGGAGCCAGAGGTTCCAACCGGCATCCACCACCAGAGACTACTCGCGTCGGGTACGCTCATCCCCCCATGGAACCCGATGATCCGAAGCTCAGCGCGATCCTAGATGAGGTCGAGGCCCTCCAAGGGGAGCGCGTCGTGGCCGCGCTCGACGGTGGCCTCACGAACCACAACTACACGGTCGAGAGTGCGACCGGCCGGTTCGTCGTGCGCATCTCTGATCCCGCGACCGGGCTGCTGGCAATCGACAGGCAGAACGAGTTCGAGAATACCGTGGCCGCTGCGGCTGCCGGCGTCGGTGCCGACGTGATCGACTACCGGCCCGAGCACGGCATGCTGGTGCTCGAGTTTCTTGCGGGCGACACGATGTCTGCCGACCGGCTGCGTCAAGGTGATCGCATCGTCGCGGTGGCCGAGGCGATCCGCCGTCTGCACGCCGGTCCGCCGTTTCGCGATCGCTTCGACATGTTTCGCATTCAAGCCGGCTATCGCGTCGTCTGCCGCGAGCGCGGCTTTCGGCTGCCCGATCGCTACGACGAGTTTGAGCCGCAGGTCCGCAGGCTTGAGCAGGCAATGCTGCGTACGCCCGAGCCGCTGGTGCCCTGCAACAACGACCTGCTCGCCGAGAACTTTCTCTGGGACGGGTCCCGCTTTCGGCTGATTGACTATGAGTACTCAGGGATGAACGAGGCGTCCTTCGAGCTGGGCAACGTCTGGAGCGAGTCGGCCCTCTCGACGGATCAGCTGGAGCAGCTGGTCGCAGCGTACTGGGGTGAGGCCACGCCCGCCCGCGTCGCTCGTGCCCGCCTCTGGGGCTTGATGTCGAAGTACGGCTGGACCCTCTGGGCCGCCATTCAGGACGGCGTCTCCGACATAGACTTCGACTTCTGGGGCTGGGGGATGGACAAGTACGACCGTGCCGTCGTGGAGTTCGACGGGCCGGACTTCGACCGGTTGGTTGCCGACCTCGCTGGCGATGCCGACTAAGCCTCTGCTGCTCGTCCGCTACCGCCTCGCAGGCGGACTGATGGACGAGGTGCTGGAGCGCTGCGACGTGCGGGTGCTCGATGGTCCCGTGCTGCCGCCTACCTCGCCTGAGGACCTCGCGCTGACGTGGGGGATCTGGACGTTTGGCGAGCGCATCGACGACGCACTGCTCGAGCGGATGCCGGCGCTGCGCTGCGTGGTCAACTTCGGCGTCGGCGTCGACGGCATCGACCTTGCGTGCCTCAAGCGTCGGGGCATCGCGTTCGCCTGGCCGATCGGCGCGAATGCCGAGGCCGTCGCGGATCACGCCATGGCGCTCCTCTTGGCCGTGCAGCACCGCGTCGTCGAGAACGACGCGCTCGTTCGCAGCGGCGCGTGGGAGGCCGAGGGCTATCTGCCGCTGCCAGC
>CAMDVX010000051.1 GCA_945877865.1 Bifidobacterium breve
AGGGCACGGAGCCCCTCGCCTGCGCCAAGGCCGAAGCGCGCGATCCGGGCAGGCGACGCGAGCGGGATGTCATCCCCGACGATCAGCAGTCCCGTCGCCGGCAGACGAGCGCTCCACGCTGAGAACAGGCCCACGACCTCAGCGATTGAGGCGTAGTGATCGAGATGATCGAGGTCGACGTTGAGGACGACTGCGAGATCAGCAGGCAGCCGGGCCACCGAGCCGTCAGACTCGTCGCCCTCAACGATCGCGAGCCCGCTGGCCCCACCGCGCGCGTTGGTGCCGAGGTCACGCACCTCGCCACCCACGACGAAGGTCGGGTCCAGCCCAAGCTCCATGGCGGCGAACGCGAGCATCGAGGTCGTGGTGGTCTTTCCGTGGGCACCGGCGACCACGACGCGACGGTCGTGCGCCGCGAGGAGCTCCGCAAGCTCCTCGGAGCGATGCCGGATCGGGAGCCCACGCTCCCGTGCGCGCACGAGCTCTGGAGCGTCAGCAGGAATCGCGCCCGAGACGACGAGGCGATCCGCGTCGTCACAGTGGTCTGGCCCGTGGCCGACGGCGCACGCAATCCCCTCCGCCCTGAGAGCCGTCAGGAGTGGGCTATCAGCGCGGTCGCAGCCGCTGACGCGCTCGCCTCGCTGGGCGAGGACGCGGGCGATGCCGCTCATGCCTGCCCCACCGATGCCAACGAGGTGGACCGTCAACGGGTACCGGACCGGGCCAAGGCAAGCAGCTCGGTGGCAATCGTCGCAGCCGCAGCTGGGCGGGCCAAGCGCAGCATCGCGGTCTCCATCGAGCCGCGCAGCACAGGGTCGCCGATGATTCGGTCGATCTCCCCGCGCAGCACGTGGGCATCGATTGCAGCGTCGCTGACCGCGACAGCCGCGCCGGCAGCGGCAAACGGCGCCGCGTTGAGCGTCTGATGATCATCTGCGGCACCCGACCAGGGGACGAGGATGGCGGCGCGCCCGACCGCGGCGATCTCCGCGACCGAGCCGCCGGAGCGGGAGATCACGAGGTCTGCTGCGGCGAGCAAGGCGGGCATCGTCTTGCAGAAGTCGAGCTCAACGAACCGGGGATCCTGGCCGCCGACGCGCTGCTTGCCGCGACCAGCCACGAGGATCACCCGTTGCCCAGCAGGCACGCCAGCTGCATACGCCTCCCGCAGAGCCTCGTTGATCGGACCCGCACCAAGCGAGCCGCCGAAGGCGACGATGAGCCGCTCGTCGTGGTCGAGCCCAAGGGCAGCTCGTCCCGCCTCCCGCGTCGTCGCGCCGAAAGCCAAATCAACGGGGCGACCGGTGACGAGGTACTTGTCGCTGTCACGCCCAGCGACGGGGAACGCCAGAAAGACGCGGTCCGCCAGCGGTGCCGCGAGCCGGTTTGCGAGGCCGAGTCGCGCATCGGCCTCGCTAAGCGCGCTCGGGATCCGATGGCGCCGGGCGGCGATGATCATCGGACCGGCAACGTACCCGCCGCCGCCGAAGACGACGTCTGGCTGCACGGCGCCGATGATCTGCGAGCAGGTGCGGGGAGCGGCCGCCGCTCGGCCGAGCGCACGAATCAGCGCAACGGACGGACGCCGCGGAAACCCCTGCACGTGGAATGGGTGAAAGGGATAGCCATGGGCGGGCACGAGCTCCGACTCAATGCGCTGTGGGGTACCGGCGAACTCCACGTGAGAGCCAAGCGCCCGCAGCGCATCGGCCACGGCCAGCGCGGGGGCAACGTGGCCGACGGTGCCGCCGGCCGCAATCAGAATCCTCACTGGCATGCCCCCAAGGCTAAAGCACCCTGCAGCACAGGCTAGGCGTTTGCCTTGACGCGGCTCCGCGTCGAACGCGGCGACGATCCGGCGCCGTCGAACCGCGGCTCGTCGACGGCGACCGCTCGAGGCTCGCGGCTGATGGCGATCAGCATGCCGACCAGCGCGAGGACGATCATGCGCGACGAGGAGCCATAGGAGATCAGCGGCAGCGGAATTCCGGTCAGCGGCAGGATCCCCATGACGGCGCCGAGGTTGACGATCGCCTGCCCGGTTACCAGCGCCGTTGCCCCAGCGGCCAGCAGCCGCTGAAACGGATCAACCGCGTTTGCGGCGATGGTGTACCCGGCCCAGGCGAACACCGCGAACAGGCCGACGGTCAGAATCGCCCCGACGAGGCCAAGCTCCTCACCAATGACGGCGAAGATCATGTCCGTGTGAGCCTCGGGTAGGAAGTTCACCTTCTGCACGCTGCCACCGAGGCCGACGCCGAAGATGCCACCCGACCCGATCGCGATCAGCGCCTGCACCACCTGATAGGCACCATCCGCGCTCTGCCCCCACGGGTCGATGAACGCGAAGATCCGATCACGCCGGTAGGGAGCGATGGTGATCAACGCCGCCCCCAGAGCGAGCCCGCTGACGAGCACCTGCGTCAGCAGAATCACGCGAGCGCCTGATGCGATCAGGAGAGCGAAGACCATGATCGCGATCGCAAGCGTCGTCCCGAGGTCGGGCTGGAGCATGATCAGGAGGGACACCACTCCCACGATCAAGCCCACTGGCAGGAGGAGCTGACGCAGCGTCGCAAGCGGACGGCGGCGGGAGGCAAGGACGGCGGCCACGATGAGCAGCACCCCGACCTTCGCAAACTCGGATGGCTGCAGCGTCAGCGGACCGACAGCAAGCCAGCGCGCCGCGCCGTTGACGGAGACGCCGACGCCCGGGACCTGGACGGCGATCAGCGCGCCAAGCGCCACGAGAAATACGGCTGGTGCCAGCCGACGAAGCCACGTCGCGGGCACGAAGATGAAGCAGATCATCAGCGCCAGACCAGCGCCGGTGTAGACCAGGCCGTTCTTGATGAAGTAGAGGGAGTCGAACCCGAACTCCGCGTGGGTCATGGCGTAGGCGCTCGAGGCCGAGTAGACCATCAGCTGTCCGAACACCGTCAGGGCGATCGTCACGATCATGAGCACCTGCGCCTCGACCGGCATCTCCCGGCTGGCCTCAATGAGCGGCGGCTCGCCGAGTGCCTCTGGCCAAATGGGTTTCGTGCGCTTCACACCGGGCATTTCGCCGTCGTGACCCTGTCCCCTACCCCGGCGCGGTCTGGGCGTGAGCCACGAGCGCACGAAACCGCCGGCCGCGCGCGGAGTAGTCGGAGAACTCGTCGAAGCTGGCGCAGGCAGGCGCCAGCAGCACGTGCTCACCGACCGCTGCCTCCCTTGCGGCACAGCGCACGGCCGCATCGAACCCGTCGCAGTGGACGGCGTCGATGCCTGCGGCGCGCAGCACAGGGAGCATCCGCAGGCCCGCTGGCCCCGTCACGTAGGCCCGGATGATCTGGCCCTGGAGCGCCGCGGCGAGGGGCTCAAAGTCCGCACCCTTCTCACTCCCACCGAGGATGATGCGCAGACGCTCGTCTGGAAAAGCGGTCAGAGCCTTGACGGCTGCGTCCACGTTGGTCGCCTTCGAATCGTTCCAGTAGCGAACCCCGTCGACCGTCCCACAATCCTCGAGCCGATGCTCGACGGGCGCGAAGCCCTCGACCGCCCTGATGATCGCAGCTTCGGACACTCCCACCGTTCGCGCCAGTGCTGCCGCAACCGCCACGTTCTGCCGGTTGTGATCGCCGCGCAAGCGCCCACCGTCGAAGCCTGCTGCTGCAGCAGCCGAACCGTGCACGCGGACCACGACCCCGTCGCCGGGCACTCGGCTGAGCGCTGCACTGCGCGGATCGTCGGCGTTCACCACGGCGACGTCGTCCCTGTTCTGCCGCTCGAAGATGCGAAGCTTGGAGCGCTCATACGCCTCCAGCGTCCCGTGCCAGTCGAGATGATCCGGGGTGATGTTGATGATGCCTGCGGCATCGCAACGCAGGCTCACGATGTCCTCGAGCTGGTGGCTCGACAGCTCGCACACCACGATCGCCCCTTCGGGCAGGTGGGGTGCGACGTCGCAGAGTGGCACGCCGATGTTGCCACACACGACGTACGGCAGCGCTGCCTCGTAGAGCATCGCCCCGACGAGCTCGGTGGTCGTGGTCTTCCCATTCGTGCCCGTCACGCCGATCATGCGAGCGCCCGGTGGCAGCAGGCGGTAGCCAAGCTCGACCTCGGACCAGACGGGAATTCCGCGCCCACGGGCCTCTGCCACGAGCGGGTGGCTGGGGAGCACACCCGGGCTCTTGATCAACACATCACAGTCCGCGAGCAGGCCCGGCGCGTCGACTGCTGTGACCTCGCAGGGCGCTCCCTCAACGTGGTCGTGGCGGTCGTCCACGAGGACCACCTCAACACCCGTGACCATCAGCGCCGCGGCAGCCGAGCGCCCTGAGACCCCCGCGCCGAGCACCACGGGGTGCCGGGGTAACTCAAGCTCCCCGCTCACACGTACTGGTCGAATCGAACGTAGTAGAGAACGAACGCCACGGAGGCAAAGACCGACGCGACGATCAGAAACCGGAACATGATCTTCGTCTCGCTCCAGGCTTTCATCTCAAAGTGATGGTGGATCGGGGCCATCAGGAAGACGCGGCGGCCGAAGCGCCGGAAGCTGATGACCTGGATGATCACGCTGGCCGCTTCGACGACGAAGATGCCGCCGATCAGCGGGAGCAGAAGCTCGGTCTTCGTGAAGATCGCAAAGCCTGCAAGCGCACCGCCGAGGGCGAGCGAGCCGGTGTCACCCATGAAGACCTCGGCGGGATAGCTATTGAACCAGAGGAACCCAACGCATGCCCCGAGCAGCGCCGCAGCAAGCACGGCCATGTCGAGCGACTGCGACGCCTGCTGGTTAAGATCGAAGATGCCCGCTCCCATCACGTGGCCCTCCTCCCCCGGCACCTGCAACGAGCGCTGGCCAACCTGAAAGCCGATCACGCACATCGAGGTGAACGCGAGCATCGCGATCGTCGACGTGCCCGCTGCAAGGCCGTCGAGTCCATCGGTCAGGTTGACGGCGTTCGAGGCCCCGATCACGATCAAAAACACGAGCACGTACCAGCCGTACGAGAGGTTGATGTGGACGTCTACCAGCGGCACGAACAGCCGCGTTGAGATGCCCTCGTGGACGGCCACGATGCAGATGCCAACCGAGATCAGCAGCTGCCCAACGAGCTTCCAGCGACCGCGTAGCCCCAGCGAGCGTCGGCGCACCACGCTGAGGTAGTCGTCGAGGAACCCGATCGCGCCGCAGCCGATCATGGCGCCAAGCACCGCGAGGCTCCGCGCCCCGTACGACGAGAAGATGAGGTAGGGCAAGACGGTGGCGATGATGAGCAGCAGCCCGCCCATCGTCGGCGTTCCCGACTTGACCTTATGGCCGGCCGGGCCTTCCTCCCGAATGCGCTGGCCGACGTTGTACCGCCGGAGGAGCCCGACGACGCGAGGCCCGAAGATCACCGAGATCAGGATCGCCAGCACGCCCGAAGCGAGCACGTTGGTCATGCGGTGCCCGGCTGAAGACGGTCGGCGAGCGCGGCGGGCAGCGGACCGAGGCCCGCGGCCTTTGACCCCTTGACGAGGATGCGGTCACCGGGCTGAATCAGGCCGGCGAGGAGCTCGACCGCGCTCTCAAAATCCGTGACGGCATAGCCAGCGGTCTCGCCTCTTGCTCCGACGAGATAGGCGCGTGCGATAGGTCCCACGGCCACAACCATATCGACTCCGACCCGGGTCGCCAGCGCTCCGATCTCACGGTGGTAGCGCTCTGTGTCTGGCCCGAGCTCGGCCATCAGCCCGAGCACGGCGATTCGGCGACCCGTCACGGAGGTCTCGGCGAGCAGACGAAGGGCTGCCTCCATCGACGCCGGGTTGGCGTTGTACGCGTCGTTGACGATCGTCGCCCCGCCCGGCAGCGGCAGGGCTTCGCCACGCATCGGCTGCGACGGAATGGTGCGTGCGCGCTCGACAACCACGTCAAGATCCAGCTCGAGATCGCGGCAGACGGCCAGCGCCGCAGCGAGGTTGCGCGCATGGTGTCGCCCTGCGAGGTTTGTCTCGAGCGTGAGCAGGTCGCCACCGATGAGGTAGGTCAGGCTCTGCCCGTCGTCGCGGGGCCGACGATCGATCAGCTGGACGTCAGACCCCGCCTCGTCGCCGAACGTGATGATGTGCGCCCCCTCGGGCAGGTACGGATCGAGCAGTGGCTCAGCAAACGGGATCACGACGCGGCCGCCCTCCCGGACCCCCGACGCGATCTCGGCCTTGGCGGCAGCGATGGCGTCGACGCTCTCCAGCAGCTCGAGGTGGGCGACCCCAATGTTCGTGATGACTGCGATGTCAGGGCTCGCGATGGCGCAGAGCTCGGCGATCTGGCCGCGCCCGCGCATTGCCAGCTCGCAGACGACGACCTCGGTGTCCGCCTCGATGCGAGCCAACGTGAGGGGATAGCCGATCTCGTTGTTGTGGCCCTCAAGCGCCGCAACGACGCGTCGTTCACCGGCGATCAGGTGCGCGATCGTATCCTTCGTTGAGGTCTTTCCTGTGCTTCCCGTGATGCCAATGCGGAGCGCGTCCGAGGCCGCCGCGTTGACGTCGCCAATGCACTGCAGGAGACGGATGACGGAGAAGGTGACGAGCAGGTTCGGTGCCTCGCTGGCCCGCTCCAGCTCCGTCTCATCGACGGCGACCGCAGCCGCGCCCGCGCGGACGGCCTCGCCAACGTGCTCGATGCCACCGCGGATCGCGATGAACAGATCGCCGGGACGGACCGCTCGCGAGTCGATCGTGATGCCGGTGATCACCGCCTCGGGATCGCCACGGACGACCACGGATGCAGGCAGGCTCCCGATGGTGCGCGGAATCACGCGAGGGCCTCGCGCGCAACAGCGCGATCGTCAAACGGTGCCACCACGCCCGCGACATCCTGGCCCTGCTCGTGGCCCTTGCCCGCGATCACGATCACATCGCCGGGCTGCGCCTCGGCGATCACCAGCCGGATTGCGGCAGCCCGGTCCAGCACCGACTCAGCCCGACCGTCTGCTCCGGCCAGCGCCTCGCTGATGATGACCTCCGGGTCCTCTGAGCGCGGGTTGTCGCTCGTCACGACCACGCGGTCTGCCAGCGCGCACGCCGCTGCCGCCATCTCGGGGCGTTTGCCACGGTCGCGGTCGCCGCCGCAGCCGAACACGACGATCAGGCGCCCCCGGACCAGCGGGCGCAGCGCGGTGAGGATGCTGGCGAGCGCATCCGGGGTGTGGGCGTAGTCGACCACGACCGAGAACGGCTCGTCCGTCGTGACGACCTCCAGCCGACCTGGCACGCCCGTAAGACCGGCGAGCCCGGACACGATTGCCTCAAGCGTGACTCCGGCGAGCCCAGCACCGCTCGCCGCCGCTAACGCGTTCTCGACGTTGAAGCGCCCGACGAGACGAGTCGCCACCTCGGCGTCGCCCCATGGCGAACGCAGCACGAAGCGCGTTCCATCCGCTCCCAGCGCCACAGCCTCAGCGCGAACCTCCGCGTCAGCAGCATCGATCCCGTAGCCGAGATCTGCGGCCAGCCGCCGACCGCTGGGATCGTCGAAGTTCGTAGCCGTTGGGCAACGCCCGTCAAACAGCAGCGCCTTGGCGGCGAAGTAGGCGTCCATATCACCGTGGTAGTCCAGGTGGTCCCGCGTGAGATTGGTGAAGACGGCTGAGGCGAACCGCACGCCACCCTCACGCCGCTGCTCAAGCGCATGTGACGACACCTCGACGGCGCAGGCCGTATCGCCCGCGACCACCATCCTCCGTAGGTCGCGATGGAGGTCGATGGCCTCCTGCGTGGTGCGCACCGCCGGCTCAGCCACGCCGCCGATGCGGCGCTCCACGGTGCCAAGGAGACCGCAGCGGTGGCCAGCAGCAGCGAGGATCGCCGCCTGCAGGTAGGCGGTCGTCGTTTTGCCGTTCGTGCCCGTCACGGCCAGCACAGCCAGCTCCGCCGACGGATCACCGAAGCAGGCCGAGGCAAGCGGCCCCATCGCGGACCGCACCGACGGCACGACGAGCTGCGGCACGGCGAGTGGTAGCACCCGCTCAACGAGGAGCGCCACGGCACCCGCGGCGACGGCAGCTGCCGCATGCTCGTGACCATCCACCATGGCCCCAGGAACGCAGCAAAACAGCGTCCCGGCCTGCACGCGGCGCGAGTCGTACGCGACGTCGGCAATTTCGATCCCGTCGCTAGGGAGCGTCATTGCCCGTGCTTGGACGGGACCGAGGAGGTCCTGAAGCAACACTGTCATCAGAGTCTAATGCGTCGCCCCCGAGCCAACGACGGGCCGATCCTGTGGCGCGCCGACTGCGACCAGCGCACGCTGAGCGAGCTCCGCAAAAGCGGGCCCAGCTACTTCGCCGCCCGAGTACGCGTCGCCATGCGGCTCGTCAACCATGATCAGGACGACGACCTTCGGGTTGGAGGCCGGCGCGAAGCCGACGAACCAGGAGAGGTAGCGCGAGGACGAGTAGGTGCCGTCCCGATTGATCTTCTTGGTCGTGCCCGTCTTGCCCGCCACTGAGTAGCCGGGAACGTCTGCGGCGGACCCCGTGCCCTGGTCCGAGACGACGCCTTCCAGCATGGTCGCTAGCTGGTGCGCGGCCTTCGCAGGCATCACGCGCTTGGCGACGATTGAGACCGCTCCCTCTCCCTCGATCCGCGTCACCAGGTGGGGGGTGCGCTGCACTCCGCCGTTTGCGATCGTGGCGTAGAGCTGCGCGATTTGGATCGGCGTGGCGGCAATGCCATGACCAATCGGGATGTTGAGGGGCGAGGTGCCGGACCAATCCGCAAATGGCGTGACGATGCCGGCGACCTCGCCGGGCAGATCGATCCCCGTCACGGCTCCAAAGCCAAACCGCCCGATCCACTCGGCGAGCACGCTGTCGCGACCCGCAGGCCCCGACAGGTGCTCATAGGCGAGCTTGGCGACACCGATGTTCGACGAAACCCGTAGCGCCTCGCTCGCGGTCTTCAATCCCGGCTGAGGCTCGGCGTCGGTCAACACGCCATCGAACAATCGCCACTCGTTGCCGACCCGCACCTGCGTCTCAGGCGTGATGCGCCCCGTTGCGAGCCCAGCGCCCATCGTCACGGACTTGAACGTCGACCCTGGCTCGTAGACGTCCGTGATCGAGCGGAGGCGAATCTGGCTCGGAGTCGCCTGTCGAAAGTCGCCGTGGGCAGGCCCGGGCGCGGAGGCGATCGCGAGCACCTCCCCAGTCGCGGGATCAAGCACGATCGCCGTGACCGCCTTGGCGCCGTACTGCGAGCGCGTCGCCCCAGTGACCTCCTCCGCCGCAGTCTGAATCTGACGGTCGATGCTCGTGCTGATGGTCCGTCCGCGCACCATCGGCGTCGCTGCAAGCACCGCGATCGCGTTCCCAGACGGATCAGCCGTCCGAACCTCCAAGCCGTTCTTCCCGCTGAGCACAGCGTTGTATTGGAGCTCCAGCCCAGCGAGCCCCTTCCCTTCTAGGTCAACCGCTCCGATCAGCGGCGCGGCGATCGCGCTCGGGTAGACCCGACGGTCCTCGGGCGTGAAGTCGAGCCCTGGCAGCAGCATCGCCTCGACGCGCTTGGCCGCAGCTGGCGGAACCTGCCGAGCGAGGTCGACGTGCGAAACTCCGACCGCATCGAGGCGTGCTCGGATCGTGTCCGGCGAGTCGCCGCTGGCCTCCGCCACGGCAGCAATCACGCGGGATCTGTCACGAATCGACGATGGCGTTGCGCCAATTGTGCTGGCCTGCTCGGTCAGCGCCAGCCGGTAGCCCTCACGGTCGAGGATGGCGCCCCGTGGTGCCGTGGTAATGATCTCGTTCCGATGCTGCCCCAAAGCGCGCTCTGCGTACGCCGCGCGATCGACGACCTGCAGCTGGACGGCCCGACCCAGCACGACCGCCAGCAGCACCCCTGAGACGACCAGCAGCACGAGAATGCGTCGGCCCGTCGGTGCCACGGCCGACGGCTCGCCGGTGCGACTCGGACGCCGCGAAGAGCTGGTCCGCATGGCCACCTCAGCTTGTCTGCCGGTCCTTCGGAAGCACGACCTGGAGCGTCTGCAGCGCCTGGGAAGGCGCAATCACCATGCCGTACGCTGCGGCGGCGCGCTCGACGCGGCCATCAGCCAGCCGCTGCTCCGTCTCGGCCTGAGCGTTGGCGGCAGCGCTCTGCGTCGCCTCGACCTCCGAGCGCAGCTGCCCTGCCTGCATGGTGGCCCGCAGTGAGCTGACGTGGAGAACCACGATCAGCGAGAGGACCGCCCCAACGGCGATCAGAATGGCGGCGATGCGGAACGGGGCCAGCCGGCCGCTCGCGGCAGCACGCCCATTGTGCGTATCGGAGCGACGGCGGTCGTAGGTCTGGTCGCGCCAAGCAGGCTCAGCCTGTCGTGGTCGGCGGCGCGACGGCGCTGCTGCTGGTCGGGGAACGGCAATGGCCATGACTAGCGACCTTCCTGTTGCGATGGCTGGGCGATGCGCTCGGCAACGCGGAGACGGGACGAGGCGGAGCGCGGATTGCGATCGACCTCGGCGGTGCCGGGGCGGACCACGCGCGGCGTCAGCACGCGCAGCGTGGCTTGCCGGCCGCACCCGCAGACCGGTAGGTCCGGCGGGCAGGAGCACGGTGCCGCCTCGCGGCGGAAGCGCTCCTTGACGATTCGATCCTCGAGCGAGTGGAAGGAGATGACCGCAATGCGGCCGCCGGGCTTGAGGAGCTGAAGCGCTGCCTCAAGGCCCTGCTCAACCATGGTCAGCTCGTCGTTAACGGCAATGCGTAGCGCCTGAAAGACGCGCTTGGCAGGGTGTCCTGAGCCGAACTGCGCCGGCGTCGGGATGGCACGGCGAATCGTGTCGACGAGATCGGCGCTGCGCTCATACGGGCGGCTGGCACGGCGGCGGCAGATCGCGCGGCTGATCTGCCGCGCGTACCGTTCCTCGCCAAAGCGGGCGAAGACGTCGGCGAGCTCGCGCTCCGACAGCGTTGCGAGCAGATCGGCCGCGGTGATCTCGACTCGGGGATCCATCCGCATGTCGAGCGGAGCATCGATGGCGTAGGAGAAGCCGCGCTCAGGCTGGTCGATCTGCATCGACGAGATTCCGAGATCCAGCAGGATCGCATCGGCAGCGACGCCCTCAACCGCCAACGAGCGGAAGCCGTCGACGAAGTCGCGCTTCATCAGGCGGACGGCCATGTCCGGGTGTGCCGCGCGAAACGCGCGGGCTCGTGGTTCGACCGAGGGATCACGATCGATGGCGACGTAGGCGCCACGTCCCTGCATCAGCTCGGCGAGCCGGGTGGCGTGGCCACCGGCCCCGAACGTACCGTCGACGACGGTCATGCCAGGCGAGACGTCGAGCCACGCGGCGACCTCGTTCGCGAGGACCGGATCGTGGGTGATGACGTTAGCGGGCATCGCGAACCAGGCGCTCTGCGACAACTTCGGCACTTCCTTCCAATTCTGCGAGGCCACGCTCCCAGGCCTCGCGATCCCAAATCTCAAGCCGGTCGCGAACGCCGACCACGACGATCTCCCGCTGCAGAGCGGCGTGCTGCATCAGCGGGGCGGGCAGCGCGACGCGGCCCTGCCGATCGAGCTCAGCCTCAACGGCACCGCCGAAGAGAAAGCGCTCAAGCTGGCGGCCCTCTCGGGTCAACGGATCGAGCCGCGCAGTCTGCGCGGCAACGAAGTCGTCCCAGCCAGAGCGGGCGTAGATGGCGACGCA
>CAMDVX010000052.1 GCA_945877865.1 Bifidobacterium breve
CTGTCGTGAAGCGCGGTGCTCGCCGCAGGTGCTCCGTCGTGGATCGTGGTCGTGGTCTGGGCAGACCAGTGGTTCGAGCGGCTATCTGGGGCAGATGGTCGCCACCGCGCGTCAGTGCCGCTTTGGTACCTGAGGGAAGCGCGGCCTAGGCGTTGGCGAAGCGCATGAGCGCCTCGGGCTTCAGTGCGCCCAGCAGCATCGTGCCCATCGCCTCCGTCGAGTCAGGGTCAGGCTCCAACGAGCGAGGTGAGCCCTGCGTAGTCCAGGTGAAGCCGAACTCGCCGCTAGCCGCACCGGGGATGGTGTCGTCTCCTGTGACTGCCAGCGTGCATCGGAGAGGCGTCGTGAAATCCTTGGCTTCAGGACAGGTGATCGTGCTGACGGCGGCAACCTTCGCCTTGGCGAACTCATCGTTGAGGCTCTGCGTGGCCGCTGTGATGGTGATCGTTGCCATCGTCTGTGGAGTTACAGCCTTGGCAATCGCCGCCTCGTCAGCCTTGGAGTCGACCGGCACCATGTCCTCGCCCTTGATCTTGAACTGCGTGGTCGCCTCGTACGCGGTGCCAGGCGAGGAGTACGTGCACTCGAATGCCTCAGCGGGTGCGACGGTTGCAGGACACGTCATGACGATGCCTAGCTGCATCATGTCCTTGCTCTCGTTCAGCTTCTTAACGGCCGCCGTGGTGTCCCACTCGGTGCCTCCGCAGGCAGTCGTACCGCCTGCAACCACCACGATCAGGGCGAGCAGGGCGAGCACCACGGGCAGGCGGGTAGACCTAGCGTGGTGGGGTGTTTGCGTCGTTTCGCGATTATTCATGTCGGGACTTTACACTGGTGCCAACGGTGGAGCCAGCCACGGAGCCTGTGGCCGCCCTACGCGGTGACGATGCGTAGTGCTCCCGGCAGGCACCGGAAGGTTGCGTCCGTCGTGCCTGCCAGCTCGCCGTCGGCCTCGATCGCCAGCGGCGTTCGGCCGGTCACGATGACCTCAAGGCCCTTCAGATGCGTAATCTCGGGGTGCTCGCCGAGCGTGCCGGTGTAGAGGCGGTGGACGTTGAGGGCGAGGTCCTTCGCGCCGACGTCGCCGACCAAGACCATGTCGAGCAGGCCGTCGTCTGGGCGCGCCCCGTGGGCGACCTTGATCCCGCCGCCGAGCGAGTGGCCGATGGCGCAGACGACGCACGAGGCCGTGACGTCGATCGGCCGGCCGTCAAGCTGTACCCGAATCGGCGTGTTGGTGTAGGCGCGAAAGCCTTGGAAGGCGGCGAGCAGGAAGGTTGGGGTCCCTCCGAGCCGCTTCGAGCCCTCGTTGGCACGCTTGGCGATCGCGCCCGTCACGCCAGCCGAGGAGGCATTCGCGAAGCGGCGGCCAGCCGGACGATCACCCTGAGCGATGACCTCACCAACGTCAATGGTGCGGATCGTGCCGTCGGCGATCACGCGCAGGGCATCCTTCGTCTTGGTCGGGATCGCGTGCGAGCGGATGAAGTCGCGCCCAGTGCCGCGCGCGATCACGCCGAGCGCTGCGGTGCCGACTGGCGCTCCGCCGGGCGCGACGAGGCCGTTGACGACGTCGTGGACGGTACCGTCGCCACCAACCGCAACCACGAGGTCGGCGCCAGCCTCGCTGGCTGCCCGAGCGAGCTCTGCCGCATGGCCGGGGGCCTCCGTCAGCTGCTCCTCAACGCGCAGCCCAAGCCGCCGAGCCTCGCTGACGATTCCGGGCCAGGCCTTGGCGGTCGAGCCATTCGCGGAGGCGGGATTGATGATCAGGACGATGCTGCGGGTCATGCGTGCTTCGGCTCCGAGGTGAGGGCGCCGAGGGCGATCGGCGCGCAGGTGAGGACGGCGGTGCGCTGTGCCTCGGGCGTGAGCCGCGAGGCGGGCTGTCCGACGCGGTTAGCAACGATCAGAAACGACGCGGCGGAGACGCCGCGGAGCGGAGCGATCGTCAGGAGCGGCGCTGTCTCCATGTCGACGGCGATTGCGCCGCGCGCCGCCCAGCGGGTCGCGCGCCCAGCGCCAGGATCGTAGTAGGCGTCCGTCGTCGCGACGAGGCCGACGCGCATGCGGACGCCGGCGTGCTTGGCGTCGTGGACCGCGGCGTGGACGATCTCGAAGTCGGCGAGCGGGGCGTGCGGCTCGCCTCCAACGTAGGTCTGGCTGGCGCCGTCGGCCGGGATCGCGGCGGCGGCGCAGAAGAAGTCGCCAGGCACGAGCACGTCTGAGAGCGCGCCACAGGTGCCAAGCCGAACGATGCGCTTGACGCCGAGCTGAATCAGCTCCTCAATCACGATCGCGGCGGACGGACCACCCATCCCCGTCGTCTGCACGCCCACTCGGCGCCCCTTGAAGGTCCCGGCGTAGCCGCGGAGGCCGCGCGCGTCCGTGAGGAGCGCAGCGTCCTCCATAAGCTCGCTGGCGATCAGGTCGGCTCGGGCCGGGTCGCCGACGAGGAGCGCATGCTCGCCGTAGGCGCCGGCAGTGGTCAGCAGATGCTCAGGCATGGGGTGAATCCTAAGTGCACCGCCGGGAGCGGTACGGTGTCGGCATGCCCGATCGTGCCACCGCAGCGTCGCCCCGAGCCGGCGCGGGGGCGATCGTGGCGCTGACGGTGGCCTCCGCCACGATGTTCGCAGTGCCGTATTCGACGCAGGCGATCCTGCCGGTGATTGGCACCGACCTACGCGTCGGCCCGGCGGTCACGGGCCTCACGATTACGGTCGTGGTGGTTGGAATCGCCATCGGCGCGTGGATCACCGGGCCGCTGTCGGATCGCATTGGCAGACGCCGCGTCATGGTCGGGTCGTGCGCGCTGCTCGCGCTACCGACGGCTCTGATCGCCGCCGAGAGCGGGGTCGTTACGCTGCTGATCCTGCGCGGCGTGCAGGGGCTGCTGCTGCCCGGCCTGCTGACCGTGGCGACGGCCTACATCTACGAGGCATTTCCGCGGGCACGGGTGCCGACGGTTGTCGGCATCTACACCTCGGCGCTGGTGCTCGGCGGCTTCATCGGCCGCACCGTGCCGGCCCTCATCGTGGCAGACGTCGGCTGGCGTACCTCGCTCGCCCTGCTGGCTGTGCCCCTGCTCGTCAGCGCCGGGCTGATCCGTCTGCTCCTGCCCGTCTCGCCGCCGCCGCCGAAGGCCCGTTCGCCGCTGCGTGCGATCCGGGCGCACGTCCGCAACGGTCCGCTGCTGCTCAATGCCTTCGCTGCTGGCTGCACGTTCTTCGCGTTCGTCGGGCTCTTCTCGATCGTGGCGTACCGGCTCGAGTCCAGCGTCTTCGGGCTGACCCCCGTGCAGGTTGGAGCCGTCTACATCGTCTGGCTCGTTGGCGCGCTCGCGCCGTTTGCCGTCCGCCTCGCCGGCCGGCGCGGGCCGCGCATGGTGCTGCCGGTGTTCCCGCTGATTGGCATTGCGGGGCTGGCTGCGGCGAGCCTGCCCTTTCTGCCGGTTGCGGTGATTGGCCTCGCGGTCCTTGCCGGCGGGCTGTTCGCCATGGTCGGCGTGGCGCAGCTGTTGGTCCCGCAGCTGACGGTGCGCGATAGGGGGAGTGCAATGAGCCTCCACCTAACGATCTACTACCTGCTCGGCTCGCTTGGCCCGTTTGTGCTCGGCGCGGCGTGGGATCTCTCCGGCTGGGCTGGAGCTGTGCTGCTTGCGCTCGCGGCGCTGCTGATTGCCTTTGCGCTGACCCTCGCTCTGCGTCGGACCGCGGCTGTGACGGAGCCAGCAGGGTCCGACGCCGCCCCGGTGCTATCGTGAGGCCTCCCGGCGCCCGCGCCACTTCGACCAATGGAGCGATGTGAAACGCAGCTTTAGAAACGCGGTGTTTCCAATCTTGGTCGTCATCCTGCTCGCGTTTCTCGCGCAGCGGCTGCTGCTCGGCAACGATACGCCTGAGGCACCGCCGCGCAACTGGACCACGATGCTGTCCGATCTCAAGGCCGGCGACGTCAAGCGGCTGGAGCAGAACACCGCCTCGAACAACGTCAAGGTCACGCTGACGAAGCAGGTCAACGGCGAGGCTGTCACGTACACGGTGGGCATTCCCGGCGAGCTCGCGTGGAATGGGGTCTACGACCAGTACAGGAGCACCGTCAACGTGGCGGGTGCCGAGATGGGCGGCTCGTCGTGGGTGTCGCTGCTGGTTAGCGTTCTTCCGTTCGTGCTGATCATCGGCTTGTGGCTGTTTCTGATGAACCAGATGCAGGGCGGCGGCTCGAAGGTGATGAGCTTCGGCAAGAGCAAGGCCAAGAGGATGACGCCCGACTCGCCGAAGGTCACCTTTAAGGACGTGGCGGGTGCCGACGAGGCCGTCGAGGAGCTGCAGGAGATCAAGGAGTTCTTGGAGAATCCGAAGAAGTTCCAAGCGCTGGGCGCCAAGATTCCCAAGGGCGTGCTGCTGTTTGGGCCTCCGGGCACGGGCAAGACGCTGCTGGCGCGAGCCGTCGCTGGTGAGGCCGGCGTGCCGTTCTTCTCGATCTCTGGCTCCGACTTCGTGGAGATGTTCGTCGGCGTCGGCGCAAGCCGCGTCCGGGACCTCTTCGAGCAGGCTAAGCAGAACTCGCCTTGCATCATCTTCATTGACGAGATCGATGCGGTTGGGCGCCACCGCGGCGCGGGCATGGGTGGCGGCCACGACGAGCGCGAGCAGACGCTCAACCAACTGCTCGTTGAGATGGACGGCTTCGAGGGCAGCACCAACGTGATCTTGATCGCGGCGACGAATCGTCCCGACGTGCTGGATCCGGCGCTGCTGCGCCCCGGTCGCTTCGATCGCCAGATCGTCGTGGACCGTCCGGATCGAGCCGGGCGCGAGCAGATCCTCAAGGTGCACTCCAAGGGCAAGCCGCTCGGACCCGAGATTGATCTCGGCGTGCTGGCTGGTCAGACGCCGGGCTTCACTGGTGCGGATCTCGCGAACCTGATCAACGAGGCCGCGCTGCTGACGGCGCGCTTCGGCAAGAAGACGGTTGGCATGCACGAGCTTGAGGAGGGCATCATGCGGGTCATCGCTGGCCCCGAGAAGAAGACGCGCCTGCTGTCCGAGGAGGAGCGCCTGATCACGGCGTACCACGAGATGGGCCATGCGCTGGTCGGGCACTTCCTGCCGAACTGCGATCCGGTCCACAAGATCTCCGTGATCTCGCGCGGGCAGGCGCTCGGCTACACGATCTCCCTGCCCGGCGAGGACAAGTTCCTCGTCACGCGCACCTCTCTCAACGACATGCTCGCGATGACGCTTGGCGGTCGCGCGGCCGAGGAGCTCGTATTTAACGAGATCACGACCGGCGCCACCGGCGACATCGAGAAGGTCACGTCGACGTCGAAGGCCATGGTGATGCGCTACGGCATGAGTGAGAAGCTCGGGCCCCGCGCCCTCGGGAGCCGGCACGATCAGCCGTTCCTCGGCCGCGAGTTCGGCGCCACCGCCGACTACTCGCAGGAGATCGCCCGGGAGATCGACGATGAGATCCGCCGCATCATCGAGGAGGGGCACGAGCGCGCCCGCACCGTCCTGCTCGAGCACATGGAGGACCTCCACCGCCTCTCGAAGATCCTGCTGGACCGCGAGACGATCGACCGCAGCCAGTTCCTCAAGCTGCTCGACGGCATCTCCGAGGAGGACGTCTGGCCGCCGAAGCAGATTGGGCCGGAGCCTGAGACGCCGACCAGCGGCACTGAGCGGTCGATCGGTCGTCCGCGCATCCCGGGCTTCCCGCTGCCGGCACCGCCGGATGCGCCGCCTGCTGGTGCGTGAGCGACGGCTCCGGCTACGGGGCGTCACTTCTGTGGATCTACGGCTGTGCTGATGGAGCGGCGGCGTCTGCCGTCCAGATCACCACGCCGTCGACGACGACGTCTTCGGTGGGCTGATCACGCTTGACGAAGCGCAGCAGCGGCAGGTAGACGAGCGGTCCGAGCGCGAGGGCTACAGCCGGCTTCCAGATGGCCTCGATGCCGCCGTCGTCATACGACTTGAGGATCGCGAAGAGGATGATGCCGATCGGGAAGGCGATGATGACGATTGCGCCGAGCCAGCCACCAGGCACGCGAAACGGACGGCTCAGCCCCGGCTTCGTCGCGCGCAGCACGACGAACGCGACGAACTGCAGCACGAGGGCAAACGAGTAGACGGCGACGTCGATGATCACGAGGCTCTGGAAGGGCCCCAGCGTGAAGATCGAGTAGATCACTGAGCAGCTGACGATGGCGATCCACGGCGTGCCGTAGCGGTGATGCAGGCGCGTCATGAAGCTGGGCAGCCAGCCGTCGCGGGCCATGACGTAGGGGACGCGTGACACGCTGAGCAGCAGGCCAGAGAAGAGGCCCGCCATTGACACGAACGATCCGATCGTAATCAGCGTCTTCAGCCAGACCCCGCCGAAGTCCTGGCCGATCAGGGTGAACGTGCCAGCGGTCCACGTATCCCACGATTGGTTCGAGCCGAGGCCGGCCAGCACCGGCAGCAGATAGCAGGCCGCGATCAGTGGCACCGAGATGAAGAGGGCGAGCGGGAAGGTCCGCCGGGGCTCGCGGATCTCTCCGGCGACCGTCGACAGGCCGTCCCAGCCAAGGTAGTTCCACATGCCGATCCAGATGCCCGCGCCGAGGGCAGAGGCGACCGGCCCGCCCGGCGGGGTGAAGGGAACGAGCGGGTCGATCCCGTCGTTGATTAGGCGGGGCAGGCCAATCGCCACGAGGATCACGAACGGGATCAGCAGGATGGCCATGAAGATCAGCGACGAGTCGCCGACGAGCTGGGCGCCGCGGATGTTGAGGTACGTCAGCGGCCAGATCAGCGCCAGACAGACGACCCAATGCAGGTCGAGGTCGACCGGGCCGAGCGACAGCCAGATGGTCGCGCCCGGCGCGACCTCGCTCCAGTACACCGCGAGGTAGTCGGCGAACAGGACGGGGTAGATCGCCATGTCCACCCAGGTGGTCAGCCACGACCAGAACGCCTCCTGAAACCCCCAGAACTGGCCGAGCCCGGCCTTAACCCACTGGTAGTAGCCGCCCTCAACCGGCAGCGCAGCGCCAAGCTCGGCCACGACGAGGGCGCTTGGGACGCTGTAGATGATGGGCAGCAGGAGCAGGATCAGCATCGCCATGCCTGGCCCAGACAGGCTGACCATGTCCTTCAGCCCGTACGCGCCGCCCGAAACCGTGAAGAACATCACGCCGACGAGCGGAGTCAGCCGCAGCTGGCGCTTGGCAGTGGCCGCCACGATGCCCTTGGCAGTCGCCGCGGTGGTTGGGGAGGAGCCCGACACGCGAGTGCCCTAGACCGACTGCGGGGCATTCGTCCAGCAAAGCGCGACACCGAACGACCCACCTCCGGTAGGCTATGCCGGCATGGAGCGGCCCCGCTCCGCGCTGCCTGTCATCCCGGCGGCGTTGTCAATCACCGAGAGGGAAGATCGTGGCCAAGTCCGGCATCCGCATCGCAGTCACCATGGCGTGCACCGACTGCAAAGAGCGGAACTACCAGACCAACAAGTCGAAGCGAAACACGCCCGATCGCATTGACCTCAAGAAGTTCTGCCCACGCTGCGGCAAGCAGACGCTGCACCGAGAGACCCGCTAGGTTCGCAATGGCCGAGGCAGACGACACCACTCCAGCACCGTCCGGCCGCGACGCGTCGCGCCGAGCGCGCCGCGAGGCGCGTGCCGCGCATGCCCGTCCGGCGAAGAGCCAGAGCGGCTCGGCAACGACGGACCGGCAGGGCTTTCGGGCCTTCGTACGCGAGTGCTGGGCCGAGCTGCAGCGCGTCCAGTGGCCAACCCGTCCGGTGCTGATTCAGGCCACGGCTGTCGTGATCATCACCTGCTTCATCGTCGGGGTGTACCTGTACGCGCTCGATTCCCTTTTCTCGCGCCTCGCCGGGTGGCTCATCACCCAGCAGGCCGGGTAACTAACGAGGTCTGATACCCAATGTTCCGCTGGTACGCCATCCATACCTACTCCGGTCACGAGGACAAGGTCCGCCGTAACCTCGAGCAGCGCCGCCGCACGCAGCAGGGCGGCGAAGGCCTGCGGCGCATCGTCGTGCCGACCGAGCAGATCGTGGAGACGCGGGACGGTAAGAAGGTCGAGAAGGAGAGCCGCATCCTGCCGGGCTACGTGCTCGTCCAGATGGACGACACGGCCGAGGCGATCAGCCTCGTTCGTAACACCCCGGGGGTGACCGGCTTCGTCGGTGCACAGGGCAAGCGCGAGGAGATGACCCTCGTGCCGCTCGGTCAGGCCGAGATCGACAAGCTGCTCCGCACGGAGAGCGCAGAGGCCAAGCCGAAGGCCGTCGCCGAGTTCCAGCTTGGCCAGATGGTCAAGGTCACGAGCGGTCCGCTCGCCGATTTCGATGGCGAGATCATCGAGATCAACGCCGAGTCCGCCAAGCTCAAGGTCCACGTCTCCATCTTCGAGCGGCAGGTGCCGGTCGAGCTTGGCTTCGCAGACGTGAAGCGCCTCACCTAGTATTCATTTCCGCGTCGTCAGCTGACGACGCATGACAGTGGGAGCCTGGAAGGTCTCGGGCGTTTGCACCACGGGAGGTACGATGGCCAAGAAGGTCGTCACCATCATCAAGCTCCAGATCCCCGCCGGGCAGGCCAACCCTGCCCCGCCGGTCGGCCCCGCGCTAGGCCAGCACGGCGTGAACATCATGGACTTCTGCAAGGCGTTCAACGCCGAGACTGCCAGCTCGCAGCAGGGTCGCGTCACGCCGGTTGAGATCTCGGTGTACGAGGATCGCTCCTTCACCTTCATCACGAAGACGCCTCCGGCTGCCGTGCTGATCAAGGAGGCCCTGAACCTCAAGAGCGGATCCGCCGCGCCGCATCGCGACAAGGTCGGCAAGCTCTCGCAGGATCAGCTGCGTGCGATCGCAGAGACGAAGATGCAGGATCTGAATGCCAACGATGTCGAGGCCGCGATGAAGATCATCGCCGGCACCGCCCGTTCGATGGGCGTGGAGGTGACCGAATGACCGGCAAGAAGCTCAAGGCCGCCCGCGCGCAGGTCAACCGCGAGCAGGTCTACCAGCCCATCGACGCAGTCCGGCTACTCAAGCAGCTCGAGACGGCGAAGTTCGATGAGACCGTTGAGGTGCACTTCCGCCTTGGCATCAACGTCCGCCACGCCGACGAGCAGCTGCGCGGCACGGTCATGCTGCCGCACGGGACGGGCTCTGATGCGCGCGTCGTCGTGTTCGCACAGGGCGAGAAGGCCGCCGAGGCCGAGGCCGCTGGTGCGGACGTCGTCGGCGCCGATGACCTCGCGCAGCGCATTCTCGACGGGTATACGGACTTCGACGTTGCGGTTGCCACCCCCGACATGATGGTCATCGTCGGCAAGCTCGGTCGGGTCCTCGGACCCTCCGGCAAGATGCCGAATCCGAAGACCGGCACGGTCACCATGGACGTCACGAAGGCCGTTCAAGACATCAAGAGCGGCAAGATCGAGTACCGCACCGACCGAACCGGCATCGTCCACGTCCCGCTCGGCAAGAAGTCATTTGAGGCGCAGGCGCTCGGCGAGAACTACGCCACCGTGCTGGAGGAGATCCTCCGCGCCAAGCCTGCAGCCGCCAAGGGCCGCTACATCAAGTCTGTCGTGCTCAGCTCGACGATGGGCCCTGGCATCAAGATCGATCCGTCGCGCATCCGCGACGTGCTCGAGGAGACGCACGCCTAACGGCGTCGTCTTCCAACACTCCGCGTGAACCTGTCGCCAGGGACCGCCGGCACTGCCTCCACACAGGAGGTGGACAAGACCGGCGCAGGCGGTGAGGCCAGTGGAGGCCGGTGCTCGCACCGCGCCTTTCGCCGTGCTCGCCGTCCAATCGGTGGGCACGCAGACGAAAGGAGGTGGTACACACATGCTGAAAGAACGTAAAGAAGAGGTCATCGCGGCGCTTGAGCACGAGATTAGTGCAGCGTCTTCGATGATCGTCACGGACTACCGTGGACTCGGCGTGCAGCAGCTTGCGGCGATTCGCAACGAGCTGCGGCCGCTTGAGGCGACGCTGCTCGTCACGAAGAACACGCTGGCACGCATCGCAGCCAAGCGGGCCGGATCCGAAGGGCTCCTCGAGTTCCTCGCCGGACCGACGGCGATTGCCTTCTGCCAGGGCGACTCCGCCCCGGTAGCTAAGGCGCTTGCCAAGGCCGCAAAGGCCACGGGGCTCCTCGAGCTCCGCGGCGGAATCATCGACGGCATCTCGATTGATGCCGAAGGCGTGAAGGTGCTCGCCACGCTGCCCCCACGGGAGCAGCTGCATGCACAGCTCGTCGTGGCTCTGGCCAGTCCGATCTCTGGACTCGCCGGCACGCTGGCAGCGATCCCTCGCAGCCTCGTGATCGCACTCGACCAGATCGAAAAGCAGAAGGCCGCCGCGTAGGCGCGCCGCAACCAAACAGACGAAGGGGGAACGGGCATGGCCCTGACCACAGAGCAGTTGATCGAAGAGATTAAGCAGATGAGCGTGTTGGACCTCTCGACGCTCGTCAAGGCGTTGGAGGAGGAGTTCGGCGTGTCCGCAGCAGCCGCGGTTGCCGTCGCAGCCCCGGCTGCCGGTGGCGGCGAGGCCGCTCCGGCCGAGGAGAAGTCGAGCTACGACGTCTTCCTCGTCAGCGCGGGTGGGCAGAAGATCCCGGTCATCAAGGTGATCCGCAGCGCCACCGGTCTCGGCCTCAAGGAGGCCAAGGACATCGCCGACGGCGCGCCAGGCATGGTCAAGGAAGGGCTCGCTACGGCAGACGCCGAGAAGCTCAAGGCCGAGCTTGAAGAGGCCGGCGCAACGATCGAGCTGCGCTAGGCAATCGCCACCCCGGGCTCACGCCCGAGCGTGACGCGCACGGAGGAGGGCCCCGGGAGACCGGGGCCCTCGTTCGTTGTGGGGAGGGTCGGGCTGTGCTCGGTGTGGGTGGC
This sequence comes from Bifidobacterium breve, assembly GCA_945877865.1. Lineage (GTDB taxonomy): Bacteria > Actinomycetota > Thermoleophilia > Gaiellales > F1-60-MAGs149 > F1-60-MAGs149. The sequence goes on from CAMDVX010000052.1 coordinate 10,941, forward strand.
CGATCGGAGGGGCTGGGCGGTGCTCGAAGCCGTGCTGGCGGTGGCGGTTGGTGGTGGCGGTCGGCAGGCCCTGCAGCAGGACCGTGTCCGCACGTGGCTTGCTACGACGGGATCGCGATACGGCAGACGGCCGAGGCTCGCTCGGCGAGATCGCGGTCGAGGGTTGCGAGCGGCGCCCCGACGAGGCGGGCTAGGGCGACGTACTCAGCAGCCTCTGTGCGCGAGTAGTTTAGGAGATCCGCCATCCGCCAGGCCTCCTCGCCGAGCTGTGGGTGGCCGACCTCGTTGATCGGCGCGCGGTCAAGGGCCCGTCGCATCCGCCGCGCCTCCGTCGTTGGCACGACGCCGCGGCGCGCGAGGTCGTGCAGCAGCGAACGGCTCTCGGACCAGAGCAGCGCGGGCGCAACCAGGTCGTCATCGCCGATCGAAGCGAATGAGGCGCGCGCGGCCAAGACCGGCAGCACGACGGTCGGGTCTACGACGAGCATCGGCTGTCCCGGTTGGTGGTGGGGTCGGTTACGAGAGCGGTGTTCAGCTTTGCTTTGGGGTCAGGCACGAGAGCGGTGTTCAGCTTTGCTTTGGGGTCAGGCACCAAAGCAAAGTCCAGGTGGTTCTCGTCATTTCGTGCTGAGGTTGAGACTTTGCTTTGGTGCCTGACCCCAAAGCAAAGCTGAACACCGCTCTCGTGCCTGACCCCA
>CAMDVX010000053.1 GCA_945877865.1 Bifidobacterium breve
AGACGATTCGCCGCTTGACCTACCGTGAAAGAACGCCTCAGCGATCCGACTTTCGCATTTCGGTTACAGGCTTCGTGGTCTGTTGCTGGCCACCGAAGTGGAAGGTGCCCTACCGAGTCACGGCGACCGCGCTTCGCAAGCTGCCCTGGCTTTTCTCTGGATCCGGCTTGGCGGCTGGCGACGCGTTTGGTGTTGCAGTTCGCGAGGCTGGCCACGTGGACGTCGCACTCTCACCCAAAGGCACGATCGTCGTCGCCCAGGGTGTCGTCCCTGCATCCGCGGATGTGCTCCCAATCAACCTCAAAGACTGTAACGCCTGGGTTGGCTCACGCCCCACGCCCTTTCGTCCGGCTCGGCTCGACGATCAGACCATCAGCGTCGCCTACGCGACAGTCGGGCGAGGGGAGACATTCTCATTCGGCAATGTGGGATTCATGCAGTCACTGATGAGCGCATCGATGCTCGACAAGGCAGAACGAAGCGCGCTGCTGCAGGTCCTCAACAATCTCTTCGAGAGGTTCTTGCGGTGAGGGTGCGGGCCTCCAGTCCGAGAATCATTCCGGTGTCGACGCGCCGCGCGTGAGTCCGGCGAGGAGCCCTGACCATGGCGGATATCCTCCGTCTGTGACAATCCGCGTCCCGATTGCCAAGCCCGCGCTCGGCGCGGAGGAGATCGCTGCAGTGACGCGCGTGCTGGAGAGCGGCATGCTGATCTCTGGCGCCCTCGTCGCGGAGTTCGAGCGCGGCCTCGCGGAGCGCTGTGGCCGCCGGCACGCCGTCGCCGTCGCAAACGGTACGGCCGCGCTCGAGCTGGCCTTGCGAGCGCTAGAGATTCGCGGGGGCGAGGTGCTCGTGCCGGCGATGTCGTGGCCGAGCCCCGCACACGTCGCCGCCTGGGTGGGAGCCACGCCTCGTCTCGTCGACATTGATTCGCGGACGTGGAACGGTGAGGCGGCAGGCTTCGTGGCAGCGAGGACGGCCGCCACCACCGCGGTGATCGCCATCGATCAGTTTGGAGTGCCGGCCGACCAGCCGGCGATTGCCGCAGCGCTGCCCGGGCTGCCGATCATCGAAGATTCTGCGTGCGCCATCGGCAGCACGCTCGCGGGCCAGCCGTGCGGCTCCTTTGGCGCAATCTCCTGCCTCTCCTTCCATCCACGCAAGGTGCTCACCACCGGCGAGGGCGGGGCCTGCCTGACGGATGACGATGGGCTCGCCGAGCAGCTACGCATTCTCCGCAACCATGGTCAGCGGACGCCTGGCGTGTTCGTCTGCCCCGGCCCCAACGAGCGGCTGACGGAGCTGCAGGCTGCGATCGGCCTCGTGCAGCTCGAACGCCTCGACGGCATGATTACGAGGCGCCGCGAGATCGCCGACGCGTACCGCGCCGTGCTGCCAGCGCTCGGCCTCGAGCTTCAGCAGCGTCCGGTCGGCGCCACGCTCAACGAGCAGACCTTTGGCGCCCTCGTGCCAGCGGCCGTCGGCGCCGCCGGACGGGATCGCGTCGTCGAATCCCTGCTCAAGCAAGGGATCGGCAGCGGCATCCTCTCCTACGCGCTGACGCAGATTGGGAGCCTCGTCGAGCTCGGGCAGTCTGCCCCAATCGCCGAGCAGACCGTCGCTCGCGGCTTCGCCCTACCAGTGCACACCGCGATGACAGAGCTGGACACAGCCGAGGTCATCGCCGCCGTCAAGCGGGCACTCGACGAGCTCGACTGACCGCCGCGCCGGCGGATCGGTTGCACGGTGCAATGAGCGCAAGCTCGGTCGTGCGATTCCGCAGGCGCTTCTATGCTCTCCCCGGTGGATGCGAACGCTCACAACGGACCGGAGTTAGCGCAGGCGCAAGCCCTCGCGCCTGCGCAACGCCTGTACTCCCAGCTGAGTGGAGGACACGCACGCTTCGCGGTCCTCGCGTCGCTCGTCGTCGTCTGGGTCATGAACACAACGCTCGGCCGCTACCTCGTCAGCCAGCGGGTGGTGTCTGGCGCACTGATGGACCTCGAGGGGCCGCTGGAGTGGCTCGGAACCGTCATCTTCGTAATCGTCACGATCTGCCTGATTATTGTTATTTACCGGCCGTATCCCACCTGGCTCTTTCGCGTGGCCGCCGCCTACCTCGTGTTCTCGGTTCTTCAAGTCGTCGTCAACGTCATCGCGATGGTCAGCTCGGCGACAAACCGTCACGGTAGCGGCCTCGGGTCGCTCTGGGACGTCGCGGCCGTCTACGGCATGAGCGTGATCGTGTTCGCGCTCATCTACGTGGTGCTGGATATCCGCACCCCCGGCGGTGCGTTCGTCTGGCCGGCGCGACCCGACGAGGAGCCGCCGACGCCAAACATCTTCGACTACCTCTTCATCTCGCTCAACGTCAACTCGACGTACGGTCCAACGTCAGAGGTGGTGATGTCGCGCCTCACGAAGGCCGTCATGGCAGGGCAGGTAATCTTGGCAATTCTGATGCTCACCGTGCTGATCGCGAGTGCCGTCTCCGCGACGTCGTAGCGTCGGCTAGGTTGGGTCGTACTCCAGCTGGTCGAAGTAGCGGAGAGCGACGCGGCCTGGCCTGACGCGCGCCTGCGCTGCAGCGGCCTCAGCGTCCGTGAGGTCTCCGATCGCCCGCCGCAGGCCGAGCCAAGGCAGATTGAGATCGCTCTGATAGACGATCGTTGAGATGCGAGGATTCATCTCGAGCACGGCATCGCCGATCAGCTGGAGGTTGAAGAACCCATGCAGCCCGAACCCCTCGACGAGCGTCGCCGCCACGTCCATCAGGTCTGGAGCAGCGAGCGTCTCAAAGCGCATCGCAAGGCCGGAGCGCATGGCCTCGCGCGACTTCGGGTGGCCGATCACGATTCGCCCGTGCTCGGCGTAGCCGTCAACGGTACGCTCGAGGCCGTCGACGAGCTCCATGACGAGCAGCTCCGTCGGGTCATCGCCGAGGATGCGCTCCACAGCGTCGAGCCGCAGCGGCATGGCGCCGGGGCGCATGTGGAGCAGCTGCGCGCGCTCGTCGCTTCGTGAGGAGATGACGTGAAAGCCGCGGGAGCCCGCCGCGACGACGGGCTTCATGCAGACGTCGCGGTGGGGGTAGCCGAGCGCGCGGGCTGCCGCAGCGACCTCGGCCCCACCCTGGGCGAGGTGGAAGGCGGGCGCACGCACGCCAAGGCGCTCGCATAGCGCGAGCGTTTCGAACTTGGAATCCGCCGCCAGCACAGCCTCTGGCGTCGAGCAGATCAGCGTGATGCCCGCGGCCGCGAAGTCCGCGCTGGCACGCGCGAGCCCCTCAAGGTCAAACGACGCCTGGGGCAGGACGACGCTCGCGCCCTCACGCTGCGCCAGCTCGAGCACGGCGCCAGCGAAGCCCGGGTCGGTCCCGGCCGGCACCGTCCCAAAGGCGTCGCAGTGGAAGCGTCCCGGGTTCTCCTCGCGCAGGTCCGTACCGACGATGCGCACAGGACGCTCGCCGTTCTCCTTGAGCGCTCGCAGGAGGGCCACCGAGCCGGGCGACCCGACGGCCGTGACGAGGATGGTCAGAGGAGCCGTGCTCATAGGCCCAGGTTGTCACCGCGTAGGTGCTCCCAGCGGTGCTCGCGGTCCGCGGCGAGGAAGGCCTGCATCGTCGAGGCCATGGAATCGCGCCCATCCATCCACAGCACCGGATGGATCAGCAGCTGCAGCCATGGGAAGCGCGCCGCGGCGAGCTCGTCCGTCGGATCTCCGCGCCGCCACGTCTGGTTGGAATCGGAGCGGTACGTCGACGAGAAGTCGCCGGTGAAGCGCGGCTCCATCACGTTGGTCCAGCCGGGGACCGCAGCGGCCATGTACGCCGGATCCGGGTTGTGCCACGCCATCACGCGATCGAAGCCGGGATCGACGACAGGCTCGACGTGCGGGTGGAGCGCGTGGTGTCCGACCCAGTGGCCGAGCGCGCGCAGCCGCGCGATCGCGGCGAGCCCCACAGGCGAGGCGAGGTTGTAGAAGACGCTACGCGTCATCAGCAGGTAGGTCGCCTGGATACCGTGCTCGTGCTCGAGCTCGGCCATCGCCAGCGCAGCCTCAAGCGATAGATCGATGTCGTGGCGCAGCAGCAGCGTGTGCTCTGCTGGCTCGCTGAGCTCAAAGCCGCAGAGGCGATACCCTCCTGCGGTGATCGCGCTGAGGAGCTCGGCGTAGCCCTCGGGGGAGAAGCCTGGCATCAATTGGCCTGAGCCGAGCGCGCGGTGCTGATCTGGTCGGCGAGCGCGCTCGTTGCCGCTGCATCGTCCATGGCGTCGATTGTAATCTCAAGCGCAGCCTCAGCCGCTGCGGTGCGCCGGTCGAGCTCGGCCTCGTCCGCACCCGTCACGACGACGTAGCCGAGCCGGCCCGAGGCAGAGCGCAGCGGCGGCACGATGCCTCCGACCGGGTGGTAGAAGCCGACGGCGTGCACGCCGGGGAGGCTCGCAGCGGTGCCAGCTGCTGCGCGGGCGACGCGACCGGGGCGGTCGGGGATCACGAAGCGGACCTGGCCACACGGCTCGAGGCCGGGCTCGGGTGCCAAGCGCTCGCTGGTGACAGGAAGCCCGAGCGCGCAGTCGAGCGAGATCTCCACGAGGTCGATGCCGGTCACGAGCCGCGCCAGCACGTGATCCTGGCCGCCGCCAATGCGCGCGCTGCACTCGATCATCCGCGGACCCGTCGTCCCGACCCGCAGCTGTGCGTAGACGGGGGCGTTGTCGATGCCGATCGCGAGCGCAGCCGCCTCGACGGTGCTGGCGAGCAGACGGGTCTGCTCCGGCGAGCGTCCGCACGGAAAGCGGTGGGCGACGCAGACGCCAACGGCGGGCGCGGGTGCCAGGCGGCGCTCCGTGACGGTGATCAGGTGGAACACGCCGTTGAGCACGAAGCCGTTGACCGTGTGCTCATCACCAGCGAGCAGCTCCTCAACGAGGATCGTGCCGGAGCGGGCGTTGCGTTGCGCATGCTCGACGGCCGCGACGACGGCGGCGGGGGAGTGGACCTCGCTGACTCCGCGCTGCGCCGCGCCGTCACGAGGCTTGATGATCACCGCAGGGCCAAGCTCGCGGTAGGCCGCCTCGGCCTCGGCCGTGGTGCTGACCGCACGGAAGCCGGCGGAGGGAATGCTGCGCTCGGCGTACAGCAGGCGCTGGGCCACCTTGTCGGTAGCCGTCTCGGCCACGTGGACCGGCAGGCCGGGCAGGCCAAGGACCGTCGTCAGCTGCGCAATCGGCACCACGGCGACGTCGGAGGCGATCGAGCAGACCCCGATCGGCTCGACGCCTGCCTCGCGGATCCGCTGCAGGGTCACGACGGTGTCGGTGAAGTCCTGGTGGACGGGAACGTCAGCGAGCGCCAGCCCCGGGCGATCAGCCCGCCCGTCGACGACGCACGTGGTCAGACCGCGTGCCTGCGCCCTGCGGATCAGCCCCTCCTGGGCAAGCCCGGCACCGAGGACGACCAGTGCCGGTCGGCTCACGTTCCGCTCGTGCGATACCACTCGATCGTGCGCAGAAGACCCTCGTCGAGATCGACCTTGGGCTCCCAGTTCAGCACCTCGCGCGAGCGCGTGATGTCGGGGATTCGGATCTCGACGTCGGTGTACTCAAGCGGCTTGAAGACGATCGGGGATTCGGAGTTGGCGAGGCGCTTGATGCGCAGCGCGAGGTCGTAGGTGGTGCAGACGCTCCGTGGGTTACCAATGTTGAAGGACTGGCCGATCGCGGCGTCGTTCTCGAGGATCTCGAGCACGGCGTCAGCGATGTCGTCCATGTAGCACCAGGCGCGAATCTGAGCACCGTCGTTGTGGACGGTGATCTCCTCGTTGAGGACGGCGTGGCGCACGAAGTGGTGGATCGCGCCGACGCCGATCTGGTTCGGACCGTAGATGTTGAACGGGCGGACGACGGCGACGGGGACGCCGAACTCCTCGAAGTACGCGTGGAGGAAGAACTCGCCAGCGAGCTTCGACACGGCGTAGGACCAGCGCGCCTCTCCGACCTGACCGCCGGACATCTCGTGGGTCTCCTCGACCTTGTAGGCGTGGCGGCCGAAGACCTCGCTCGTCGAGAAGTCCACGAGGCGCTCCAGCTGGCTGCCGAGCCCCTGCGCGACCTCGGCGACGTTCGCCGTGCCCATCAGGTTGACGCGCATCGTTCGCACCGGGCTCTTGAGCACCGTTGCCACCCCGGCGATTGCAGCCATGTGGATGATGTGGGTCGCATTCGCAGCGGACGCGCGCAGCAGGTCGAGGTCGAGGATGTCGCCCTGGACGAGGGTGATGTTCGGGTGCTGACCGAGATCCGTGTGCTGCAAGGCGTTGTTGTGGAGGTTGTCGTAGAGCACGACCTCGTTGTCGTCCGCGAGCAGCCGGGCGATCGTGGTGCCGATAAACCCGGCGCCGCCGGTGAGGAAGAATCGCTTGCCTTTAAGCACGGAAAGAGTCTACCGGGTCGAGCTAGCCTGCTGCTCTAGGCGTTCCGTCAGGCCGCGGCGGCGGTACACGTCCAGCATGCGCTGAGCCACTGCAGCGTGGCTGTGGACCGCCTCGACGTAGGTGCGGGAGGCGCGGCCGAGCTCGCTCAGGCGCGCAGGCTCGCGAACGAGCCCGCGCAGGACCTCTACGAGCGTGTCCTGATCCGCGTTGATGAGTGGGATCTTGGTGCCGAACGCGGCCTCGGTTGCCGCGACAGCCTCAGCATTCAGGCGGACGATGCACGGCTTACCGAGCGCCATTGATTCGATCGAGAAGAGCCCGTACCACCCAACGTTGAGCTGGTCGATCACGAGGTCCGCGGCCGCGTAGCGCAAGCGAGCGAGCTCGTTTGGCGTGTTCTCGACGAGGTCGAGCTCGATCGGAGCGCCCTCGGCCTTAAGCGTTGCGACGGCCGCCAGCACCGCCTCCGTTCCCTTTGAGCGTCGTCGCGACGGCGCGTGAACGATCCGAATCGTCTTCTCAGGGCTTGGGTACGACGGCTGCCACGTGGTCAGGTTGATCCCCGGCGGCACGACGTCATACTCTGGCCAGCCCGCCGAGCGAGGCGCTCGCGGCAGGATCGCGTACGACCCGACGACCGCGGCGTCGGCGTGACGCAGGGCATAGTCCCACTTTGCCGCGGGGGCGTCGCGCAGGTCCGAGCCCCAGAAGTGAAACACGCGCCCTTTGCCGAGCCGTCCGAGCAGCAGCAGGTTGATGCGCTTCGGAACGAGCGTCACGCCGAAGTGGAACTGGAAGATGTCGTAGCTCGGGAGCGTCCGAGTGAAGGCGTAGGTCTGCTTCGGCAGGTTCAGCGCGAGGTTGATCGGGCCGCCGCCTTGCCGGAGGTTCAGGTTGATGTCAGAGCCATCCCGGAATGGCTGGCGCGTGAAGACCAGCAGTCGACTCTGGCAGCCAAGCTCGTTGAGTCCGGCGCTCAGCGCCTCCGGCCCGCCCGCGATGTTCAGCGGCGCGTGGAGAATGCGAAGCAGGTCGGCCATTGGTCCCGAGTGTACGCGAGGCGGTGCTAGGGATCGGTTGCTCCTAGCGTACACTCGCCAGCGATGCCCGCCCGCCTTCGCATCCTCTACATCGCGTTCTACTACCCTCCGACGGGCGGTGGTGGCGTTGAGCGCACCATTCAGTTTTCGCGCCGTCTGCCCCAGCTTGGCATTGACGTCGAGATGCTCGTGCCGACGGATGCCAAGTGGGTCACGGAGGACCCTGACTCCGTTGCGCGGATTCCGCCGGGCGTCGCCGTGCACCGCGTCCGGTATCGGGGGCCGTCGCTACGACAGCTGCCGGGCGACCGGATCCGCCAGGCGCCGACCGCCGCTCATCGGCTGGTGGTGCGCGCCGCGCTCGCACCGCAGCGCCTCCTTCTCCCCGACGCGAACGCGCCGTGGCTCAGCGATGTCGTGCCGGCAGCGCTCAAGCTGCTGAAGTCCGGCCGCTTCGATGCCTTCATCACCACGACGCCGCCGCACTCAGTGGCTGTGGCGGGCAGGCTCATCCGCGCTCGGACAGCGGTGCCGTGGATTGCTGACTGGCGCGATCCGTGGCTGACCCACGCCGATCTCGATCTAGCGCGGGCCGACGTCCGCGCAAAGCAGGCCGCAATCGCCCGCATGGCGCGCTGGTGCGTGCGCGGGATGGACGCGGCGAGCGTCGTCGATCACGCCGTGGAGGAGGTGCGTGCGCTCCGTGCAGACCTGCCGCTGGCGGTAATCCCTAACGGCATCGATCTGGAGGAGCTCGCAGCAATCGAGCGGCACCCCGATCCGTCGCACTGCACCTTTGCGTTCACTGGCTGGTTCTTCGGCGATCGCTCGCCGCGGCACCTGCTGCAGGCAGTCGCCGAGCTGGTGCGCGATCGCGCCGAGCTGCGCGACGTGATCCGCCTGCGTTTCATGGGCGGCTTTCCTGATGCCGACCGGAGCCGCATCGCCGATCTCGGGCTCGAGCAGCTGGTGCTGATCGAGCCGCCAGCGGCGCACGCTGACGCGCTCCAAGCGCAGTCCGACGCGGACGTCGCGCTGATCTTCATGCAGGACGGCGGTGGGCTTGGCGAGAAGTTTCTGCCCGGCAAGGTCTGGGAGCTGCTGGCCTGCGGTCGGCCCGTGCTCGCAATGGTGCCGCGAGGCGGCGCTGCGGCGCGCGAGCTGGCAGCGGTTGACGCCGCGATTGTTGCGCCTGGCGACGTCGCCGGTACGCGCGCGGCTGTCGAGCGGTACGTGGATCAGTGGCGCGCGGGCACGCTCGCGAGCCCAGCGCTAGCGTCTGAGGTTCGCACGCGGATCTCGCGCCAGACGCAGGCCGAGCTGCTCGCCGACCTCGTGCGGGCAACGGTGGGCGCTCGTCAGGGCAGCTAGGAGTGGTCTCAGCGGCGCTTGAGCCGCCGCTTGACTGGTCCGACGACGAGGCCAGCGACCTGTACGGCTCCCGGCTTCGGGTCGCGGATGCTCAAGACGGGCTCCTCAATGATGCCGACGAGCGGACGGAGGATGCTGCCGAGGCTCTCGTGGCCTCCGAAGCCGGCTTTGAGGTGTGGCACTGCTGCGACCCAGCGGCGACCATCATGCCGCGGGCCAGAGACGGCGCGTGCGACGTGCTCGCCACATGCCTGCCGATAGCAGAGCCCAACGAGGTCGACGCCGCAGCGCCGTGCGAGCGAGTGCCACTGCCAGCTGCGGAGGTTGATCTCGATGAGGCGGTACGAGCCATCGCGGGGGTCGCGCTTGAACTCGATCTGCGTGATGCCGTCGAAGCCGCTGGCTTGCAGCAGGGCGTTAGCGTGGGCGACGGGCTCGTCGTCCCAGCGGGCCTCGCCGACGCGGCACGTGCCGAAGATCGGTGGTCGCTGGACGAGCTTGCGTCCGCAGAACGTGCCGATCGCTTCGCCACCGTTGGTGCTGAATGAGCCGACGGTCCAGAGCGCATCATCGCCGCCGGGGATGACCTCTTGGAAGATCGTGCGGTCTCCGGTTGCCGCGATCCGCTCGTACCCGTCGACGAGCTCTGCGGGCGTGTTGGCGAGGATCACCTGCACCTTCTCCGCGTGCTTGAAGTCGATGCCGATGCTTGGCTTCGCGATCGCGGGGTATGGGATCTCTGCGGCGGCTGCTTCGGCTTCGGCCCGTGTGGTCGGCATGAACGACCGGGGCACTGGGACGCCGGCGCGTTGCGCTAGCTCGATCTGTGGAATCTTGGCCATCAACGGCTCGATGATGTTCCAGCCGGAGCCGGGTAGCGCGAGTGGTTGGAGGCGCTCCGCGTGCTTCGAGACGGCCACCAGGTGCGCGTCGTGCGTGGGGAACAGAACGCCTGGTCGCCCTGTGGCCTCTGCGATCTCAGCGAGGACGCCGATGAACCCGTCCTCGTCGACGGCGGGGTCTGGTGCCAGCACTCCCGTCACACCGTGGGATTTGAAGCCCAGCGCTCCCTTCCGATGATCAACCACGATCACTGGTGCGCCCGCGGCGCGTAACGCTCGCGCTGACGCGAGCCCATTCGTGAAGCCCACGTCAAGGACGATCCCGAGCGGCTTTCCGGGGCGTTCGGCGAGGACGTGACTGAGGGTCTTGGCGGTGGCTGCGTTGAGCATGGACTGAAGGGTACTGACAGGCGGCCGGACATGGTGGGCCCGGACATGGTGGGCCCGGGCCCACCATGTCCGGGCATCAACCCGGGCGGACATTCTGGGCCCGGGCCCATCATGTCCGCCGGCTTGAATCCGATTGGCTTTGTTGAGCCATTTATGGGCCACTTGATGGACGATTTTGGACGGTGAAGCGTCAGCTATCTGGCGGGATAATTGGTGAGGGAAATCCAGATTTGGCTCTATCACTGGCGGACATGGTGGGCCCGGGCCCACCATGTCCGCCAGTGTTCGTCCGCCGGCAAGGTGGCTCCATGCGCTCCGGCGCACGTCACCGGCCGGTCGCGTCGCGTCTGGATGGACGCCGTAGCGACTGTGGGAGGTGCGGGCTCGCGCGGCGTTCCACGGCATCATGTCGGTAGACGAGCTCGACCAAGGGGATCTGATGGGACTCAGCGAAGACCGCGCGGCAATGCGCAGCAGGCTCGGAACGTGGGGCGCATGGGTAGGTGCGCTCACCGCAGTACCGGCCTCCATTGGCCGACCAACGGCCGCTGCCGTAGAGGCTGCGGGCTACACGTGCCTCTGGTATCCGGAGGGCATGGGCGTGCGCGAGTCGTACTCGAATGGCGCCGTCATCCTTGGTGCCACCAAGCAGATCATGGTCGCCAGCGGCATCGCCAACGTTTGGGCGCGTGATGCGCTCGCCTCGGCCAGCGCATCGCGGACGCTCAACGACTCGTTTGACGACCGCTTCCTGCTTGGCCTCGGCGTCAGCCACCCACCGCAGGTCGATCCGCGCGGCACGACGTACCTCAAGCCAGTCGCGAAGATGCGGGAGTATCTCGGACAGCTGAACGCGTCCGAGTTCAACTCGCCGGACATCGGACAGGCCGCGCCGCCACCCGTCCAGACGATCATCGCCGCGCTCCGGCCGAAGATGCTTGAGGTCGCGCGCGACCTGTCGCTCGGGGCCCACCCGTACCTCGTTCCCGTGGAGCACACCGTGCGGGCCCGCGAGATTCTCGGACCGGACCCGCTCCTGATCCCCGAGCACAAGATCATCATCGAGCCGGACGCGGAGAAGGCGCGCGCGCGCGCACGAGGCGCCATCGGCTGGTACCTCGGCATTGAGAACTACAAGCAGAACCTCCTCTGGCTCGGCTACACGGAAGCCGACATTGCTGATGGCGGGTCTGATCGCCTGATCGACGCGCTCGTCGCGCACGGCGATGTCGACACCGTCGTCGCGAAGCTGCGCGAGCACCTCGCTGCTGGCGCCGACCAAGTGGCAGTGCAGGCGCTCGGTGACGAGTCGGATCCGACGGGCATCACGCAGCTCCAAGAGATCGCTCCGCTGCTGACGTAGCAAGCACGGTGGGCGTCG
>CAMDVX010000054.1 GCA_945877865.1 Bifidobacterium breve
GAGCGGGATCGACACGTCAATGCCGCGTAGGTTGTGCTCGCTCGCACCCCGTACGACGAGGTGGCGATCCGCCGGGGGCCGCCGCTCGGGCACCGCGATCGATCGCCGTCCGGAGAGGAACTGCCCCGTCACGGAGTCCTTGACGCGCATGACCTGCTTCGGCGTGCCCTCCGCGACGACGCGTCCGCCATGCTCTCCCGCCCCCGGGCCGATGTCGATCAGCCAGTCCGCCGCCCGCATCGTGTCCTCGTCGTGCTCGACGACGATCACGGTGTTGCCGATGTCACGTAGCCGCGTCAGCGTCCCGAGCAGCCGATGATTGTCGCGCTGATGGAGGCCAATCGATGGCTCATCGAGGATGTAGAGGACGCCAACGAGGCTCGAGCCGATCTGCGTGGCCAGGCGGATCCGCTGGGCCTCGCCACCTGACAGCGTGGAAGCGCCGCGGTTGAGCGACAGGTACCCCACGCCAACGTCGTCCAGAAACGTCAGCCGCTCGACGATCTCACGGAAGATCCGCTCCGCGATCAGCTGCTCCGTCTCCGTCAGCTGCAGGCTCGTCGCCCACGTGATCGCCTGCTGGACGGATTGGGACGTGGCCTCGTGGATCGACAGCCCTCCAACCGTCACGGCAAGGCTCTCTGGCTTGAGGCGCGCACCGTGGCAATCGGGGCAGGGCCGCAGCCGCATCCACTCCTCAATCCGCTCCTTCTGCGTCTGCGAGTCGGTCTCGTCGTAGCGCCGCTTCAGGCTCAGCAGCAGGCCCTCCCACGCAACGGTGTACGCGCGCTTGCGCCCGTAGCGGTTCTTGTAGGTGACGGTCACCCGCTCGCCGTCCGTGCCTTCTAGGAAGTACGCGCGCTCGGCCTCCGTCAGCTCTGCCCACGACGTGTCCATGTCGACCTCGAACCGCTCAGCGATGGCCGTCACCAGCTGCTCGAAGAAGTTGGTGCCCGCCACGTTCCACGGCTGCAGCGCGCCACCATTGAGCGTCTGCGACGGCTCCGGCTGAATCAGCTCTGGATCGAGCTCGGGCAGCGCACCGAGCCCGTGGCAGTGGACGCACGCACCGTGCGGCGAGTTAAAGGAGAACACCCGCGGTGCCATCTCGGCTAGCGAGACGCCATGCTCGGGGCACGAGAAGCGCTCGGAGAAGGTCATCGTCTCCCCATCGATCACCGCGATCTCGACGAGCCCATCAGCAAGCTGGAGCGCAGTCTCGACCGAGTCGGTTAGGCGACGACGAAGCTCATCCTTGAGGACGAGGCGGTCGACGACGACTGCGAGATCATGCTTGAGCTTCTTGTCGAGGACGATCTCCTCCTCCAGCAACCGGGTCTCACCATCGACCTTGATGCGGGTGAACCCCTCGCCGCGCAGGCGCTCAATGACGTCCTTGAACTCGCCCTTACGACCACGCACGATGGGAGCGTCGACGGTAAACCGCGTCCCCTCCGGCTGGTGGAGCACGCGGTCGACGATCTGCTCAGCGCTCTGCCCCGTGATCGCACGGCCGCACTCCGGGCAGTGCGGGTGCCCGACGCGAGCGTAGAGCAGGCGCAGGTAGTCGTAGACCTCCGTGACCGTGCCGACCGTCGAGCGCGGATTGCGCGAGGTCGTCTTCTGGTCGATCGAGATCGCCGGCGAGAGCCCGTCGATGCTATCGACATCGGGCTTATCCATCTGTCCGAGGAACTGCCGAGCGTAGGCGGAGAGCGACTCGACGTAGCGCCGCTGCCCCTCCGCGTAGAGCGTGTCGAATGCGAGGCTGGACTTGCCAGACCCCGACAGACCCGTGATGCAGATCAGACGATCGCGAGGCAGCTCGACCGTGATGTCCTTGAGGTTGTGCTCCCGCGCACCGCGGATAATGATCGAGTGGTCTGCGGGCATCCGTACAGGGTAATCGCGCTGGCCCGCGCGACGGACCGCTGTCGCCGAGCCTCGCTGCGGGCGTCTAGGCTGCGGACACTCGACCCGATCGGAGCACGCGCATGAAGCAGCAGGAGATCCATCCCGAGGGAGCACCGCCCCCTGGCGGACCGTACGCCCACGGGATCAAGGTCGGCGAGACCCTCTGGACGGCAGGACAGGCGCCATTCAACGCCGCCGGCGAGATCGTCGGACACGACGTCAGCAGCCAGACCGAGACCGTCTTCGACAACCTCGAGCAGGTGCTCGCCGCTGCGGGAGCGACGCTGAACGACGTCGTCAAGGTCACGGCCCACCTGCAGGACCTAGCCGGCGACTTCGACGCCTACAACGTCGTCTACGCCAAGCGCTTTGGCGATCATCGCCCGGTGCGCACTACGGTGGGCAGCACGCTCGGCGGATTCCTCGTGGAGATCGACGCGGTGGCCGTCATCGGCTCCGGACGCTAGCCGCTGGCGGGCGCGCGGGCTCTGTGCTCTCGCGCCCGCTCGCAGGCTGCGCGCTCCTCAGGCGACGCAGGCTATGGCCAGCGCGGCTCGCTTGGTGCTGAGCCGGAGGTAGCCGTGCTCAGACCGCCTCGAGGTCGCGGCGGACGGCCTTGAGCTCATCGCGGATGCGAGCGGCCTCCTCAAAGCGGAGGTCCTCCGCTGCCATGAACATCGCCTCCTCAAGCTCGATCGACAGGGTCTCCAGCTCCTTACGGTTGAGGCCCTCAGCGACGTTGCGCCTGCCACGTGCCGACGTCGGCACGTTCGGACTCTCGAACGAGAGAAACTCAGCGATATCCGAGACGCCCTTCACGATCGTCTCCGGCGTGATGCCGTGCACCTCGTTGTACCGCACCTGGATCTCACGCCGACGCTTGGTCTCTGCCATGGCCCCTTTGATCGACTCGGTGATCCGATCGCCGTACATGATCACGCGGCCGTTGACGTTGCGGGCCGCCCGGCCGATCGTCTGGATCAGCGCCGTCTGGCCGCGGAGAAAGCCCTCCTTGTCTGCGTCAAGGATGGCCACGAGCGAGACCTCGGGTAGGTCGAGCCCCTCGCGCAGCAGGTTGACCCCAACCAGCACGTCGTACTCCCCAAGCCGGAGATCACGGATGATCTGAATGCGCTCGAGGGTGGCGATATCGGAGTGCATGTAGCGCGTGCGGATCCCATTCTCAATGAGATACTCCGAGAGGTCCTCAGCCATCTTCTTGGTCAGCGTCGTGACGAGCACGCGCTCACCGACGGCCTCCCGGGCGCGAATCTCTCGCAGCAGGTCAACGATCTGATTCTCGGTCGGTCGCAGCTCAACCTCAGGATCAATCAGCCCCGTGGGGCGAATGATCTGCTCGACGATCCGTCCCCCCTCGCGCGCCTCAAAGGCCCCTGGCGTCGCGGAGACGAGCACGGCTTGGCCGATCTTCTCCTGAAACTCGGGAAACCGCAGCGGCCGATTATCGAGCGCTGACGGAAGCCGAAAGCCGTAGTCGATCAGCTGCGTCTTGCGCGATCGATCGCCCTCGTACATGCCACCGATCTGCGGAATCGTCTGGTGTGACTCGTCGACGAAGAGGAGGAAGTCGCTGGGAAAGTAGTCGATCAGCGTGTAGGGCGCAGAGCCGGCTGGGCGCCCCTCGAAGACGCGTGAGTAGTTCTCCACACCGTTGCAGTAGCCCATCTCACGCAGCATCTCGACGTCGTACTCCGTGCGCTGACGAATCCGATGCGCCTCCAGCAGCTTGCCGTCCTGCTGAAACCGCTCAGCGCACTCCTCCATCTCGGCCAGAATCTGCTTGGCAGCGCGCTCCACGGTGACCGGATCCGTCACGTAGTGGGTTGCGGGGTAGACGATGAGGTCCTGGAGGTGCCCCAGCACCTCGCCGGTGAGCGGGTCAAAGTGCGTGATCCCCTCGACCTCATCGCCGAACAGGGAGATGCGATAGGCCGTCTCTGTATAGGCAGGCTGCAGCTCGATGACATCGCCGCGCGCCCGGAAGGCGCCTCGCCCCAGCACGGTGTCGTTGCGGCGGTATTGGATGTCCACGAGGCCCCGGAGCAGCGTGTCGCGGCCACCGGTATCGTCGCCCACCTTGAGCACGACCAGGCGCTGCTGGTACTCGTCGGGCGAGCCGAGGCCATAGATGCACGAGACGGACGCGACGATAATGACGTCCTTGCGCGCCAGCAGCGATGAGGTCGCAGCGTGCCGCAGCCGGTCGATGTCGTCGTTGATCGCCGAATCCTTCTCAATGTAGGTGTCGGTCTGGGCGATGTACGCCTCGGGCTGGTAGTAGTCGTAGTAGGAGACGAAGTACTCCACCGCGTTGTCGGGAAAGAACTCGCGGAACTCGTTGCAGAGCTGCGCCGCGAGGGTCTTGTTGTGCGCGATCACGAGCGCGGGCCGCTGCAGCTCCTCAATGACGAACGCCATCGTGGCGGTCTTGCCGGTGCCCGTCGCACCGAGCAGCGTCACGTAGCGCTCACCTGCCTCAATCCCCTCCACGATGCCGGCGATCGCCGTTGGCTGGTCACCCTTCGGCTGGAACGGTCCTGCAAAGCGGAACGGCGGCATCCACGTAGGGTGCCACACCTACCAGGTTCACTCAGAGGTCGCGCGCGAAGAGCTCGTCGAGCGTCTCGCGACGGGTAATCAGTCGCGCGGTCCCGGCCTCAACGAGGACCGCTGCAGGTCGCCCGAAGAGGTTGTAGCTGTGTGCCATCGTCTGGTGGTAGGCGCCGGTGGCGGGGACTGCCATCACGTCGCCGACTGCCGGCGCGGGAAGGTCGACTCCATCGGCAATCACGTCCGTCGACTCGCAGTGACGCCCCGCAATCCGAAAGCGACCGATTGGAGCCATCGTCGGTCGGGCTGCAAGCACCGGCGCATAGATCGCGCCGTACAGTCCGACGCGCAGGTTGTCACCCATGCCACCATCGATGGCCACCCAGGTGGAGCCATCGCCTACGGTCTTGAGGCCAATGACGGTGTAGAGCGTCACGCCTGCGGGACCGCTGATCGAGCGACCCGGCTCCACGATGATCTCCGGCACCGCCAGGCCAGCATCGCTGCACGCCTCTGCGATCGCGGTGACGAGATTGCTCGTGTGCTGGCCCGGATCCGGATCAGCCTGCGACGGCGTGTAGCGAATCCCAAGGCCTCCGCCAACGTCGAGCACCTCGAGTGGAATGCCTTCGTCCCGCGCGAACGCCGGTAGCCAGCGCGCGGCGGCCACGAGCGGCGCGGGCTCGAGCACCTGCGAGCCGAGATGAATGTGCAGCCCCCGCCCCCGTAGCCCCGCGGGCAGGTCGTGCAGCAGCGATGCTCCCTCAGCCGGAGTTACCCCGAACTTCGAGCCGTGGTGCCCCGTAGCAATGTGGCGATGCGTATCAACCCCGATGCCCGGTGCAATCCGCACGAGTACGTCCTGCACCCGACCGGCCGCTCGGCAGAGCGCCCCAAGCCGCACCGCCTCGTCTCGCCCGTCAACCACGACGAGGCCCGCGTCGGCGGCGATCGCCGCCTGCAGGTCCGCATCGGACTTGGCGTTGCCGTGGATCACGAGGCTGGCGCCGGCGAACCCCGCCCTGACCGCGGCAGCGATCTCACCCGCCGATGCACAGTCGGCGCCCATGCCCTCCTCGTGCAGGAGCCGTAGGACCGCGAGGGTGGACAGCGACTTCAGGGCAAAGGCGGCGCGTCCGCCGCTCGGCGCCGCTGAGACGGCGCTGACAATCGAGCCCGCCCGCCGGCGCAGCGTGCTCGCGTCGTAGACGTACAGAGGAGTCCCGAAGTCGCGGGCCAGCGTCGTGAGCGGTACGCCGCCAATGCTGATGCCGGCGGGGCCTTCAACGGTGCCATCAGGAAACGGCAGCAGCTCGCTCGGACGCTCGGTCATGGGATTGGCGGTGACAACGCCTTGGTCGCTGCAATGGCGGATTCGAGGGCGTCGAGCTGCTCGCCCACGCGGCCCGGCATCCCCGGTCCCTGTCGTGCCGCGATCGCCTCCTCCGGCGTGGGCGCTGCAAACCGCTCCCCGGCGGCGATGCGACGGGCCACCTCGGCGTGCGCATCGCGAAACGGCATGCCTCCGCGCACGAGAGCCTCGGCAACATCAGTCGCAACCGTCGCCCCATCGGCGGCGGCCGCTCGCATCTGCTCGGCGTTGAAGGTGAGGCCCCCGTAGGCGAGGCAGAGCATGCGGAGGACGCCAATGGTGGCGTCGACCTGCTCGAAGACGCCCTGCTTGTCCTCCTGCAAATCACGGTTGTAAGCGAGCGGCAGCCCTTTGAGCGTGGCCAGCAGGCCGGTGAGGCGCCCGATCGCAGTGCCCGCCCGCCCGCGGGCAAGCTCGGCCACATCCGGGTTCTTCTTCTGCGGCATCATGCTGGAGCCGGTCGCCACATCGTCGGCCAGGCTCGCCCAGGCGAACTCCTGCGAGGTCCAGAGGATCAGCTCCTCGCCCATCCGCGAGCAGTGGACGAGGCAGACCGCGCAGGCGTAGGAGAGATCGACGGCAAAATCACGATCCGACACGGCATCAAGCGAGTTGGCGAACGAGCCCGACATGCCAAGCTCGGCGGCCACGCTGACGGGATCGAGTGGAAGGCTCGAGCCCGCCAGCGCCCCCGCTCCGAGCGGCGAAACGTCTGCGCTCCTGCCTGCCGCCTCAAACCGCTGCACGTCGCGCTGCAGCGCCCAGCCGTGAGCGGCCAAGTGGTGGGCGAGGGGCACCGGCTGCGCTCGCTGCAGGTGCGTGAAGGCCGGAAGCACGGTGCTGCCATCGCTGCGGGCGCGGGCGACCAGCACGGCCTGCAGCTCAGCTGTCGCGAGCCCGAGTCGGTAGGCGTGGGCTCGGCACCACAGGCGAAACGCCGTGGCGACCTGATCGTTGCGCGACCGACCGGCGTGCACGCGCCGTCCGGTGTCCCCGAGTGCGGCGACGAGCTGTCGTTCGATCAGCGAGTGCACATCCTCATCCGTCGCGTCGGACTCAACGACCACCGTCTCGAGCGCAGCCACGATCGCATTCGCCTCAGCCGCGGCGATGATGCCCTGACGTCCGAGCATGCGCACGTGCGCCTGCGAAGCTGCCACGTCGTAGGGCAGCAGCCGCTGGTCGACGTCGAGCGACTGCGAGAGGGCGAGCACGTCGACGTGCAGACCGCCTTCGAGCCGGCCCGACCATAGTGGTCCGCTAAGAACCGAGTCGCCCATCGGGATCCGCCGCTAGTTGTCGAACTTCAGAAAGCTCGGAATATCGAGCGCGTCGTCAGGGATCTCCAGCGGATTTGGCCGGGCTCCACCGAACTCAGGTGTGTCGCCCACCGGGCGCTCTGCAACCGGTAGGGGATTAGCCGCGCCGATCCGTTGCGGGAGGGCGAGCACGTTTCGCTCAAAGCCGGCGGCTACGACGGTGACGCGGATGTGGTCGCCCATGCTCTCATCGATGACCGCACCGAAGATAATGTTCGCGTTCGGGTCGGCTGCTGCGGCCACCACATCAGCCGCATCATTGACCTCAAAGAGACCGAGATCTGCGCCGCCGGTAATGTTGAGCAAGATGCCGGTCGCGCCTTCAACGCTCGACTCCAAGAGTGGCGAGGTGATCGCAGCCCGCGCAGCCTCGGTTGCGCGGCGTTCGCCAGCAGCCTGCCCGATGCCCATCAGCGCGGTGCCGGCACCGCGCATCACAGTGCGGATGTCGGCGAAGTCGAGGTTGATCAGACCCGGAATGGTGATGAGGTCGGTGATGCCCTGGACGCCCTGGCGCAGGACGTCGTCGGCGAGCTGGAACGCGTCGACGATCGAGGTGCGGCGCTCGACGAGGTTCAGCAGGCGGTCATTGGGGATCACGACGATCGTGTCGACGGCGGCAGCCAGCTCCTCAATCCCGCGATCGGCCTGCTCGGTGCGGCGACGCCCCTCAAAGCCAAATGGTCGCGTCACGATGGCGACGGTGAGCGCGCCCATCTCACGCGCGACCTCAGCGATCACAGGAGCAGCGCCAGTGCCTGTGCCACCGCCCTCGCCTGCCGTGACGAAGACCATGTCAGAGCCGCGCAGAATCTCCTTGATCTCGTCCTTGCTCTCAATGGCGGCTTCGCGACCAACGTCAGGGTTCGCACCCGCGCCGAGCCCACGCGTGATCTTCGCACCCAGCTGAATCTTGATGTCGGCATCCGTCATCAGCAGCGCCTGTGCGTCAGTATTGGCGGAGATGAACTCCACGCCCCGAAGCCCCGAGTCGACCATGCGGTTGACGGCGTTCGTGCCACCTCCACCCACACCGACCACCTTGATGACCGCCAGATATGCACCACCACCATCGCGCATTGCCATCATGCCTTCGCTCGATTCTTTACGTGTACGTTGGGTCGTGGGTTTGTTCGCGAAATAGAAAAGGCTCGCCGCCGAGGGCGGGAGCCGTGCCGATCATAGCGCACGGCTGCATCGTGGGTCAACACCACCGTCGTGTTCCTGCGGTGCATCGTTAAGAAGCCCTCAACCATGGCTTGAGATTAACCAAAAAGCGTCCGAATGCTCTCCGCAGGAGCTGCTCCTGCGATCCAATCCACCGCATCGCTGCTGGAGGGCAGCGGCGTCGGGTTCGCGACGGGAGCGTTGACCGTACGTGCGTCAGGCGTCAGCTGGCGCAGCACTGGCGCCGTCGGCACCGTAACGTCAACGTAGGAGGCGCGACCGCCGGCGCGACGCAGCACCGAGCGTGCGATCGCCAGCTTCTTCGCGAGATCACGGACATCGCCGATGTGTATCTCCGGCCCCCGGGCTAGCCGAGCCATCAGGCCGTCGTCCCCGTAGCCGATCGCGGTGAAGTGAAAATCCGCTGCGTCGTGGCTCGCCAAGCGAAGCTCCTCCAGCACAGCCGGGGCGATCACGACTCCACCGAGGCCGGGAATGTCGCTCGGTGCAGCTGCCACCATCGGCAGCGTGTCCGTCGCGCTGGTTGCGGGCCCGAGCACCCGGCCGGACTCGGCGAGGACGATGTAGCCCTCGCCATCAGGCGCAATCGCGACCGCACGCTCAGGGACGACGTCCACGCGGAGGGTGGACGGGAATGCTCGATCGACCGTCGCCGCACGGACGAGTGGGATGGACTCCACCGCAGCCTCAACGGCCGCAGCGTTCGTCATCAGGAGACCAGCCGTGCCGACGGAAGCAAGCGCTGCCTTGCGAACCTTGACCGCCGTCGCCGGATCGCCGCCCGACACCTGCACCCGGTCGATCGCGAAGGCTCCAGATCGATCGAGGAGGCGATACCCGAGCATGCCGGCGCCGACCACGATCGCAAGCAGGAGGATCGCCACGGGAACGAGGGCCGCCCGCCGCCGCGCCAACGCGAATCTGCTCACCTCGTGTCCACTATCCCGCATACGCCGTGATTCGGTCCGCGTGCTGGATGTCCTGCGCCCCTGTGCTCACCGAGCAAGACGAGGCCGGCGCGCCCGAGAGCGGGCGATGGGTCTCGAACCCACGACCTACAGCTTGGGAAGCTGTCGCTCTACCAACTGAGCTACGCCCGCGTTGAAGTTCAGCATAGCAGCGCACGGAATCTGCTCCAGAAGGCCTCACGTCCCCGGCAACATACCTGTCCGGCCGCCAGGCACCTCCGCGCTCACTCGCTCCCACTCTTCGCTTCAGCAGCGTGACCTCAAGGCACTGGTGCGGTGGGTGACCCGCAGCCGCTCCGCTGCGGTGAGGGGACGAGCAGGAGATCCCTCGGCACCCCGAGGGATCTCCTGTCGGCTAGTACCGGTAGCGATCAGCCTTGTACGGACCCTCAACCGGGACGCCGATGTAGGCGGCCTGGTCTGGCCGCAGCTCGGTCAAGGTGCCACCGAGTGCACCGATGTGAAGCCGTGCGACCTTCTCATCAAGGTGCTTCGGCAGCACGTGGACGCCCAGCGCGTACTGATCCGTGCGCGTGAAGAGCTCGATCTGCGCGATCGTCTGGTTGGTGAACGATGCGCTCATCACGAAGCTAGGATGCCCCGTTGCGTTGCCGAGATTGAGCAGGCGTCCCTCAGACAGCACGATGATCGCGTGGCCATCAGGGAAGAACCACTGGTCGACCTGCGGCTTGACGTTCTCCCGGCGGACGCCCGGGAATGCTGCCAGGCCGGCCATGTCGATCTCGTTGTCGAAGTGGCCAATGTTGCCGAGCACGGCGTTGTTCTTCATCTTGGCCATGTGGTCAACCGTCACGATGTCGCGGTTGCCGGTAGCGGTGATGATGACGTCTGCCTGCGCAATAACGTCGTCGAGCCGCACGACGTCGTAGCCCTCCATCAGCGCCTGCAGCGCGCAGATCGGGTCGATCTCGGCGATCGCGACGCGGGCGCCCTGCACGCGCAGCGACTCAGCGGAGCCCTTGCCGACATCGCCGTACCCGCAGACGACAGCCATCTTCCCCGCCAGCATCAGGTCGATGCCACGGTTGATTCCGTCGACGAGCGAGTGCCGACAGCCGTAGAGGTTGTCGAACTTGCTCTTCGTGACGGAGTCGTTGACGTTGATAGCGGGAAAGAGCAGGCTCCCCTCGTCGTGCATCTGGGCAAGCCGAAGGACTCCCGTCGTCGTCTCCTCGGTGACGCCCTTGATGCCGGCGGCGATCTTCGTCCACTTCGCTCCATCGGCCGCCAGCGAGGCCTCAACGAGGCGGAGGAAGTGCTGGAACTCCTCAGTCTCCGCTGCGGCGGGGTCCGGTACTGCGCCGGCCTGCTCGTACTCGCGGCCCTTGTGGACCAGCATCGTGGCGTCGCCGCCATCGTCCAGAATCATGTTGAGTCCGCCGTCGGGCCACGTCAAGGCCTGCTCTGTGCACCACCAGTACTCCTCAAGCGTCTCGCCCTTCCAAGCGAACACGGGCACGCCGCGTGGCTCAGTGACGGTGCCGCTCGGCCCAACGACGACCGCGGCCGCTGCCTGATCCTGCGTTGAGAAGATGTTGCAGCTCGCCCAGCGCACCTCAGCTCCAAGCGCGACCAGCGTCTCAATCAGGACGGCCGTCTGGATCGTCATGTGCAACGAACCAGTGACGCGGGCACCGGCGAGCGGCTGTGCCGTGCCGTACTCCTCCCGCAGTGCCATCAAGCCGGGCATCTCGTGCTCAGCGATGGTGATCTCCTTGCGACCCCAATCGGCCAAGGAGAGGTCTGCCACCCGAAAGTCGGTGGCGGCGAGGGGCGGTGCGATGGTCATGCTCATCTAAACTCCTTTTCTGTCGCAGATTATACTTCGCTC
>CAMDVX010000055.1 GCA_945877865.1 Bifidobacterium breve
GCTTCGATGTCAATCCCGACGAGGCGCGCACGGCCCTCGAGCGCGGCTGCGTTGACCAGCTCGCAGCCTCGCTCGCGGAGGCCTGCGCCGATGCCGACATCATCGTCATCGCCACACCGGTATCCGCCATCCCTGCCGCCGTTGCGCAGGCGCTCGCGGCGGCGGATCCCCAGGCGACGATCACCGACATCGGCTCAACGAAGGGGCACGTCGTTGCCGGCGTGCCGACTCAGGGGCGAGCGCGGTTCGTCGGCGGGCACCCGATCTGCGGCTCGGAGGCACGCGGTGCCGAGCACGCACGCGCTGCGCTGTTTCTCGGGGCGACCTACTTCCTGACGCCCTCCATCGAGTCCGAGCCGGCCCGTCTGTCGCAGCTGCATGCGCTCGTCACGGCGATCGGCGCCCGCCCCGTCGTCATTGACGCCGACGCGCACGACCAGATCGTGGGCCTTACGAGCCACCTTCCGCACGTGCTCGCCAACGTCCTCGCGCTGCAGGTTGCCGAGGCCGACGTCAACGGCCACCAGCCGCTGCAGTCCGCCGGTGGCTCGTTTCGCGACATGACGCGCGTGGCCGGTGCCAACCCGGCGATCTGGATTGACATCTTCCTCGACAATCGCACAGCGCTGCTCGACGCGGTTCGGGACACCCGAGACCGCCTCGCCGAGGTGGCAGCAGCGCTGGAGGCGGGAGACGAGGCGTTCCTCGCGCGGTGGATCGGCCGAGCTGCCGCCGCCCGCAGCGAAGCCCTCGCCCTCGCGCACCGCACCGCACCGTCCGATCTGCATGAGCTCATCGTGTCCGTGCCGGACCGGCCGGGCGGCATCTCCGCCATCGCTGAGACCCTCTCGGCTGCTGCGATCAACATTGAGGAGTTTGCGCTGAGCCACTTCTCGCCCGAGCGTGGCGGCGAGCTCCGCATCGTCGTGGCGGGCGAGGCGCAGGCAGCTCGTGCCGTCGACCTCCTGCGCGCCGATGGCTGCACCGCGACGCGGGCACCCGTCCTCGAGGGCGCGCTGGGAGGGCTCGAGTGAGCACGCCCTGGCTGGTCGAGCCTGCCGGACCGTTGGTTGGCGAGCTGGCCGTCAACGGCGACAAGTCCGTCAGCCACCGATCGCTGCTGATCGGTGCGCTCTGCGACGGGCCCGTTGAGGTGGTTGGCTGGGGCGACTCCGCGGATACGCGGGCCACGCTTGAGGCCGTGCGCGCGCTCGGCGTCACCGTTGACGATCACGGCGCGGGACGCCTCACGGTCCACGGCGTTGGGCTGACCGGCCTGCGGCCGCCCGTTGGCAGCATCGACGTGCGGAATGCCGGCACGCTGATGCGCCTGCTCTCTGGCATCGTGGCGATGCAGCCGAGCGGCGTGTTTACGCTGGATGGCGATGAGTCGATTCGTCGTCGACCGATGGAGCGCGTGGCCGCCCCGCTGCGCGCGATGGGCGCGGAGATCGAGACGACCGCTGGCTGCCCACCCGTGGTGGTAACGGCGGGGACGCCGCTGCATGGCATTGAGCACGTGCTTGAGGTGGCCTCGGCCCAGGTCAAGTCGGCGATTCTACTGGCGGGGCTGCGTGCCGACGGTCCGACGACCGTGATCGAGCCGACGGCGACGCGCGATCACACAGAGCGCCTGCTGCGCGCCGCGGGAGCCACCGTGCACTCCGCGGGCGGCCGCGTGACGCTCGTGCCGCCCGCCCGGCTGCAGCTCGCGCGCATCGAGGTGCCGGGCGACATCTCCTCGGCGGCGTTTCCAATCGTCGCGGCAACGCTGATCCCGCAATCGCGGATCTTCCTGCGTGGGATCGGAATTGGCGCGGGGCGGACCGGCCTGCTCGACGTGCTCGAGCGCATGGGCGGGCGGATCGCGCTCTTTAACCGCCGCCTGACCGACGCGGGTGAGCCCGTCGCTGATCTCGAGGTCGCCCACGCCGAGCTGAGCGCGACGAGCATCGGCCCTGACGAGATCGCGGGCCTCGTTGACGAGCTGCCGATCATCGCGCTTGCGGCGTGCGTTGCGCGCGGTCGGACTCGGGTCCGTGGCGCGGGTGAGCTGCGCGTCAAGGAGTCCGATCGTCTTGAGAGCGTGCGGGATGCGCTGCACGGGGTCGGCGGGCACATCGAGGTTCGCGGTGACGGCTGGCTGATCCGTGGAGTTCCGTCGCGGCTCCGTGGCGGAACCGTGGATCCGCGTGGGGATCACCGCATCGCGATGCTTGGTGCAGTCGCTGGCCTCTACTCTGAGCAAGGCGTGACCGTCACCGACCCCACCGCGATCGACGTCTCGTTCCCCGGGTTTCGCGCGCTGATGCAGGCTGCAACGGCAGTGCGGCGATGATCATCACCATCGACGGTCCCGCGGGCGCGGGCAAGTCGACCGTCGCTAAGGCGCTGGCGCTGCGGCTCGGCTATCGCTACCTCGACACGGGGGCCATGTACCGCGCCGTGACGTACGTTGCGCTGATGTCGAAGCAGGACGCGGTCGCGGTCGCGCAGGGCAGCGCGTGGGTGGACCATCTCGCTGATCCCGCGCTGCGCTCGGACGAGGTCGATGCTGCCGTGTCGGCTGTGGCCGGCCTGCTGGAGGTGCGCGTGGCGATGCGCGACGAGCAGCGTCGGTTCCTCGCAGAGGGCGATGCGGTGGCTGAGGGACGTGACATCGGCTCGGTCGTCTGGCCGCAGGCGGAGCTCAAGGTATGGCTTGATGCGACGCCTGCGGAGCGCCAGCGCCGCCGCGCCGCAGAGCGCGGAGAGGAGGCAGGTGCGACCGCACTTGCCCGTGACCGTCAGGATGCAGCACAGATGATCGTTCCCCACGACAGCGTTCGGCTCGAAACCGATGGCCTCGGCGTGTCCGAGGTGATCGAGCAGATCGTGATCCTCGTGGGGCAGCGCGCATGACGACGCGTGTGATGCCGTGGGACCGCTTCCGGTTTCTGAACATCGACCGCTCGTGGTCCGTGGCGTGGTTCCTCGTCGGTCGACCCATTCGGGTGCTCTCTAACCTGCGCGTCTGGGGGCGCGAGCGCGTGCCGCTGACCGGGCCGGTCGTGCTTGCTGCAAACCATCGATCGTTCTACGACATCTTCGTGCTCGGCGCCGTGATGAAGCGCCCGGTCCACTACATGGCGAAGGCCGAGCTGTGGAACTCTGCGATCGTCGGCAACGTGATCACCCACACGGGAGCCTTCCCGGTGCGGCGTGGCGAGGTCGACCGCGGCGCGCTTGAGACGGCACAGGAGGTGCTGGCGCGTGGTGGCGTGCTGGGAATCTTCATCGACGGGACGCGCCACCATGCGAGCGCAGTCGGTGAGGTCCGAGCCGGGGCTGCGATGATCGCCGCGCAGGCGGGGGCCCCGGTCGTGCCCGTCTACCTCCACGGCACAGGGGCTGTCATCGACAATCCGCGGACGCCGGTCAGCATCACCTTCGGCCGGCCGATTCGCATCTCCGGTCGCGGCAGCAAGGCGTACCGGGCAGGGGCCGAGGAGATCGCCAACGAGCTGCGACGCCTCCAAGCCTTTGCCGAGAGCGCAGATCGGGCAGGACGCCCAAAGGATGCGGTTCCACCTGAGCCCGCCTCGCTGGATGAGGCGACGGCGTGACGAGCCGCGAGCCGCCACGCGCGCGCAAGCGCCGCGGCCTCGACGAGGACCACGCCGAGGAGGCGCCCGACGTGCTCCCGCTGCTTGGCGTGGTCGCCGTGCTTGGCTATCCCAACGTCGGCAAGTCCACGCTCTGCAATCGCCTTGCGGGTCGCCGTGATGCGGTCGTGCACTCAGAGCCCGGCGTCACGCGGGACCGCAAGGACGTCGACGTGGAGTGGAATGGCGTTCGCTTCCGCCTCGTCGATACAGGTGGCATCGACCTCGGTGGGCAGACGCTGATGGCGGATGAGGTCGCCGAGCAGGCGCGCACCGCGCTTGCCGAGGCCGATCTGGCGATGCTCGTCGGCGATGCGAAGGCCGGCGTCATGCCGGGCGATCTGGAGGTGGCCGAGATCCTGCGCCGCGAGCGCATCCCAGTCATCGTGGTTGCGAACAAGGCGGAGGGTGCGGCGGGCGAGGCAAATGCGCTTGACTTTCATCGCCTCGGGCTCGGCGAGCCGTTCCCCGTCTCTGCGATCCACGGCACGGGCAGCGGCGATCTGCTCGACCTCATCCTCGAGCGGCTCCGCGAGCTGCCGGATGCAGCAAGGGAGGAGCGCGTCGCCGATGAGATCGGCGTGGCCATCCTCGGGCGGCCGAACGTCGGCAAGTCCTCGCTCTTCAATGCCCTCATTGGTCAGCCTCGCGTGATCGTCTCGGACATGCCAGGCACCACGCGCGACGCCATCGATACGCGCCTCGTGCGTGGGGAGACGGCGTTTCGCCTCGTCGACACGGCGGGCCTGCGACGCAAGCGACACCTGCGGCAGGACATCGAGTTCTGGAGCGAGAAGCGCGCCATCGCCGCCGCCGAGCGCGCCGATATCGCCCTCGTCCTGATCGATGGCGAGGAGGGCTTCGTCGATCACGACCTTGACGTGGCCAACGCGGCACGGAAGGCCGGCTGCGCCACGCTCGTCGTCGTCTCCAAGTGGGATAAGACGGAGATCGACCTCGACGACCTCCGGCTCCGCATCGAGCGGAAGCTGCGCCAGCGGCCGCAGATCGTCACGACGTCGGCGGTCACGGGTCGGGGGCTCGATCGCCTGCTCGACCGGGTCGAGGAGCTCTATGGGCACTACACGAGCCGCATGTCGACGCCTGCCGTCAATCGGCTCCTACAGGAGGCAGTGGCTGCTCGGCAGCCGCCGATCGTGCATGGCCGCCGCATGAAGATCCTGTACGGCGCGCAGGTCCAGACGCGGCCGCCGCGCTTCCGCATCACCATCAATGACCGCAAGCTGATTACCCGCGACTACGCCTACTACCTTGAGAACCGCCTGCGCGAGGCAGCGGGCCTTGAAGGCTGCCCGGTCGTCGTGGACCTCATCGCCCGCTAGGTCCAGCCGTGGTGGTTGCGCGCGGGTTGGCTCCGTCCAGCGACATGCTGCCCCGACCGCTCGTGGGCGTTGACGCCGAGCGCAGACGCCGCTAGTGGCCGGAGCGCTCGCGCCCGGCCACCTCGCCGCGCGCATTCCAGCGCAGCAGCACGGGCGTCTCTCGCTCCCAGCCAAGCAGCGAGACGGTTGCGGTGTCGAGCCGAAAGTAGCGCCCGCCGACGGGTGGTAGGCCGAGCCAGCGTGCAGCGAGCACCCGCAGCACGTGGCCATGGGCGACGACGAGGGTGGTGCCGCCGGCGGAGCGGGCAGCTGCGATGACGCGGTCGACCCGCGCTGCGACCGCCGCTGGCGACTCGCCACCCGGGCACGGATGGGACCAGACGGTCCAGCCGGGGACGGTGCGGCGGATCTCGACCGTGGTGAGGCCCTCGAGCGTGCCGTAGTCCCACTCAACGAGATCGTCGTCGACGTGGGCACGATCCTGGAATCCGAGCAGGTCGCAGGTGGCTCGTGCCCGCGCGAGCGGGCTGACGCGGACGTGCTCAACGGCGAGGGCCGCAGCCGCGGGGGCGACGGCGAGGGCCTCGGCGCGGCCCTGCTCGGTCAGCGGGATATCGGTGAGGCCGGTATGGCGCCCCGACTGGCTCCACTCGGTCTGGCCGTGGCGCACGAGCGCGATCTGCGCGTGGCTGGACATAGCCGGATAGTGGCAGATCGGTGGCCGGAGAGCAGGCTCGGCACCGCCTACGACGAAATCGCCGATCACCGTCGCTATACTCAGGGCACTGTCCGCAGGTGCACCAGATGGTGCGTCTGCAGGCGACTGCCTGTGGAGAAGCCAACGCCACCATCTGACGACGCCGCCGTGCGGCCTGCCTCGGATCCGAGGGGAGTTCGCGTGCGGCCTCCTCGTGAGCGCCCTGCTGCAACCGGTCAGGACGATGCGGTGCTGTCTGCGACGGCCGCCAAGGCGTCCGCCGCGCTGCCGGCCCGACCCGCGCCGCGCATGAAGGTGCATCGGCCAGACGGCGCGGCACCGCCGACCACGGTGGCGGGCCGCGGTGGTGGCGGTGGGAACGGTGCTGGTGGCGGTGCGGCGAACGCGATCGGCGGCGCCAGCGGAGGCTCCCGGATGCGCGTCTACAACCCGCCGCAGCAGAAGCGCCGTCGTCGCTGGCCGAGAGTCGTGGCGATGATCGCCGCCGTCTGCGTGATCGCGGGCGTGGCGGTTGGTGGCTACGCCTACTGGTACCTGCAGGACACGATCACGGCGATTACCCAGACCTCGGACAAGAAGCAGCAGGAGGCGCAGGCTGGCTTGGCCGTGGCGCTGCCCGATGCGCCAATCACTGCGCTCGTGATCGGCGAGGATCGACGACCAGGCGAGGGCGCCGGCCGTTCGGACTCGATGATGCTGGTCCGCATCGACCCGCGCACGAAGTCGATCGCAATGCTGTCGTTCCCGCGCGATCTGCTGGTTGACGTGCCGGGCCACGGTCGACGACCAATCAACGAGGCCTTCTCGCTCGGGCAGGAGCCGCTGGCGCTGGCAACGGTCAAAGAGCTCACGGGCGTGGAGATCAACTACCTCGTGCCGCTCGACTTTCGTGCGTTCCAGCGAATCGTCGGCACGTTCGGTGGCGTCTACCTACCGATCGACCGCCGCTACTTCAACAAGAACGATGGCTCGGCCGCTCACGCTTATACCGACATCAACATCCAGCCGGGCTACCAGCTGATCCGCGGCGTCGATGCGCTCGCCTTCGCCCGCTACCGCCACACCGACTCGGACATCGTGCGCATGGCGCGGCAGCAGACGTTCGTGCGCGAGTTCAAGAAGCGCATCGACCGCTGGGGTGCGGCCACTCGGATCATTGAGCTCATCTCGATTCTGCGCGACAACCTCAAGATCCTCGGCTCCAATGAGAAGCCGGTCGACGCCCGCATCCTGCTCGACTATGGCCGGCTGATCGCGGATATACCACGCGGCAACATGGTGCAGGTGCGGATCGACCAGACGACGTCGTCGTCAACGAACGCCGGCAAGCTTGAGGCCTCGCCCCAGGAGATCCAGCAGACCGTCGATCAGTTCATGCACCCGGATCTGAAGTCGGGCGAGGCGATCGCTACCCGCGACGTGGCGAAGGACCCCAAGCAGGCGCAGGTCAAGCCCAAGTTCAATCCGGCGACGATGCCCGTCGAGGTGCGTAACGGCAACGGCACGCCGGCGGCCGCCGCCGATGCCGCCTGGCAGCTCGTGGAGAACGGCTGGAAGCTCGCCCAGAGCGCGGGCGACTCGCTCGTGCAGTACCTCCACACCATCGTCTACTACGACGGCTCGCGCGCTGGGGCGGCAGACGCCGCCGCCGCGATCGCCACCGCCTTTGGCTCGGACTCCGAGTCGAAGCCAATTGACGCGGTGGCGAAGGCTGAGATCGAGCAGAACGGGATTCCCGTCAAGCAGCCGGTCATCGTCGTGATCGGCAAGACCTATGCGGGCGACCTCGCGCCGCCGCCAGTTCCGGTGCTGCCCGACAAGGAGGAGGCGCAGGTGGTGCGCGACCCCACGCGTGATCTTCTGATGTGGCGGCAGGCGGAGCGCAAGGCCACGATTCCACTGATGATGCCGACCGTGATCTACTCTGGCGCTGAGACGCGAGACCCGCTCTTCTCGAGCCAGCCGCCTGCGCGCGTGTACAAGACGGGTGGTCACAAGGCCGTCTACGTGACGTACTCGGCCGACTCGTACGACCAGGTCTTCGGCGTGCAGGCAATTCAGTGGAGCGATCCGCCGATCCTCGAGGGTCCCACGACGACGCGCACGATTCAGGGTCGCCAGCTGCTGCTGTTCTTCAACGGCGACTCGCTGCAGCGGGTGGCCTGGAAGGACGGAGGCATCTCTTACTGGCTGGAGAACTCCCTGACGGGGCGGATCCCCAACTCGGCGATGATCGCAATGGCCAAGAGCTTTAAGCCGGTTTCGGGGTGAGTGGGCGCGAGACGGTCGGCGTCATTGGCGTCGGCTACGTCGGTCTCGTGACCGCCGCCTGCCTCGCCGAGCTTGGGCACTCGGTGGTCTGCCGTGACATCGACCCTGAGCGGGTCGCGCTGCTGCGGCGTGGGGAGGTGCCGATCCACGAGCCCGGCGTGCCAGAGCTGCTGCAGCGCAATGCAGAGCGGCTCGCCTTCACCCTCGACATGGAGGATGTCTTCCGCGATGCGCGCATCGCCATCATCTGCGTGGACACACCACCGACCGCGTCGGGAGACGCCGACCTCTCGCGCGTCGAGGCAGTCATTGACGCGCTGCCGGCGAGCGCCGAGGGCGCGATCCTCGTGATGAAGTCGACGGTGCCCGTCGGTACGGGGACGCGAGTGCGAAGCGAGCTCGACGCGCGTGGTCGTGGCGACGTCGGCTACGTATCGAACCCGGAGTTCCTGCGTGAGGGCTCGGCAGTCGCAGACTTCCGCAAGCCGGATCGCGTCGTCGTTGGCGGCGAGCGGGCGGAGGACGTCGCGCGCGTGGCACGTCTCTACCACGACCTCGGCGCGCCGGTCCTGACCACCGATGTGGCATCCGCGGAGATGATCAAGCTCGCGTCGAACGCCTTCCTCGCGACGAAGATCTCGTTCATCAACGAGATCGCGAACGTCTGTGAGCGCGTCGGGGCCGACGTTGAGGAGGTAGCTCGCGGGATGGGCATGGACGCTCGGATTGGTTCGAGCTTCCTGCGGCCCGGCATCGGCTACGGCGGCAGCTGCTTTCCGAAGGACGTCACTGCGCTGAAGCAGCTGGCGGGCAACACGGGCTACTCATTCCAGCTGCTCGCCAGCGTGATCGAGGTCAACGAGCTGCAGAAGCGCCGGGTGATTGGCAAGCTGAAGGATCGGCTCGGCACGCTCCGCGACACGCGGATCGCGTTGCTTGGCCTCGCCTTCAAGCCCCACACCGACGACATGCGCGAGGCCTCGAGCCTCGTGCTTGCCGCCCGCCTGGTGGCTGAGGGCGCCAGCGTGGTGGCGTTCGACCCGGTCGCGGCAGCGCGCGCGCGCGGCCTGCTGCCCGCCGTGGTTGATCTCGCCGACTCGATGGTGGCTGCCGTCGCTGGCGCTGATGCGGTTGTGATCGTCACGGAGTGGCCGGAGTTCCGCGCCGTGCTGGATCCTGCGGTGCGCGCGTCGATGCGTCAGCCGTTGATCATCGATGGTCGCAATCTGCTCGATCCCGACGAGGCTGTGGCCGCAGGCTTCGCCTACGTCTCGGTCGGTCGGTCAGCACGGGAGCCGGAGCGGGAGCTGCACCAAGCGTGATTGCTGTCGTGCTCGTCGGAGGTGAGGGCACGCGCCTTCGTCCCCTTACGCTGGACCAGCCGAAGCCGGTGCTGCCGATCGGGGGCATCCCGTTCGTCTCGCTGCTGCTCGATCGGCTGGCTGAGGCAGGGGTTACGCGGACGGTGCTCTCGTGCGGCTACCTCCCCGACCAGCTGCGGGCGGGGATCGGCGCTCCACCGGCGGGCATGGTCGTCGACGTCGTCGTTGAGGATGAGCCGCTTGGCACCGCGGGAGCAATTGCCTTTGCCGCTGCGGGGCGGGTCGCTGGGCCATTTCTTGCCCTCAATGGGGACGTGCTCGGTGACGCCGACCTCGGCGCCTTGGTTCGCGCACACCTTGCGTCGGGTGCCCGCGCCTCAATCGGGCTGACGCCGGTGGACGATCCGACGCGGTATGGCGTCGTCGTGCGCGATGCGTCGGGGCGAGTGGAGCGCTTCGTGGAGAAGCCGCCGAATGCGGACGGGCTTGGGCCTGGTCCCTGGTGGGTCAATGCCGGCCTCTACGTGCTCGATCCGTCGGTGCTCGAGCTGATTCCAGCGGGACGGATGGTCTCGATTGAGCGCGAGGTGTTTCCGCAGCTCGTCGGTGACGGCCTGCTGGCGTTCGAAGATGCTGGCTACTGGCGTGACATTGGGACGATTGAGAGCTACCGAGCGGCCAACGCGGACGTGGTGTCCGGGCG
This sequence comes from Bifidobacterium breve, assembly GCA_945877865.1. Lineage (GTDB taxonomy): Bacteria > Actinomycetota > Thermoleophilia > Gaiellales > F1-60-MAGs149 > F1-60-MAGs149. The sequence continues at coordinate 10,002 of CAMDVX010000055.1, forward strand.
TGTGCGGACGCGCATCGGTGGCTCCGTCGATGGCATCATCATCGCCCCCTCGGCCGCCGTGGACTCCTCTGCCGAGCTGATCGCGCCGGTCCTGGTTGGCGAGCACGCGCGCGTGGAGGCCGGCGCAACGGTCGGCCCAGGCGTCGTGGTTGGAGCGGGGTGCACGATCGGGGCGCGTGCAACCATCAGCGACTCGGTGCTGCTCGCTGGGGTCTCGGTTGGGGCGAGCGCGCGGGTCGAGAGCAGCGTTCTGGCCTGCGCTGCGATCGTCGGCGAGCGCTCCACCGTCGTGGACTGCGCGTTTGGAACCGGTGCCGTCGTGGCCTCAGGGTCGTCGCTGACGGGCGAGCGGGCAGCTGCCCATGTCTAGCTCCGTGATGCTCGAGCAGGCGTTGGATTTTCCTCGGCAGCTCGTGTCGGGGCTCGCGGCAGCGGCGGAGGTTCGGGTCGCTGATCGACGACCAGAGGCCGTCGCGCTCTGCGGGCTCGGCGGCTCGGCCGCTGGCGGGCGCCTGCTGGCTGCGCTGTTCGCCGACCGCTTAGCGGTGCCGGTTGTTGCCGTCGACACCACCGAGCTGCCGGCGTGGGTTGGCGATCACACGCTGGTGGTCTGCACGTCGTACTCCGGTGCCACCGCGGAGACGCTCTCCTGGTGGCATCAGGCGGCGGACCGTGGTGCGATGCGCGCGGCCGTGACGGCAGGCGGGCCGCTGCGGGAGCTGGCAGCCGAGGCAGGCGATCCTTGCGTGATGGTCGAGGGTGGGCTTCAGCCACGCGGGGCGCTTGGTCTCCTGCTTGGCGCCCTGACGGGCCTGCTCGATCAGGTCGGCGCAGCCGCGGGCGCCGCCGCCGTGCTGGCGCGCGCAGTGCCTGCAGTCGAGGCGGCCGTGGCCGCTGAGCGGGCCGACGGCTCGGCGGCGCGCCAAGACGCCGAGCGGCTGGCCGGACGGGTGATCGTCCTCTATGGATCCGCTGCGCGGGCAGCCGCTGCCGTTCGCCTCAAGAACCAGCTGAACGAGAACGCCAAGGCAACGGCCTTCGCGGGTGCGCTGCCGGAGATCGCGCACAACGAGGTGCTCGGCTGGCTCGGCACCGCTCGCCACGGCCTGCCCTGCG
>CAMDVX010000056.1 GCA_945877865.1 Bifidobacterium breve
CCGCACGTTCAGCTCAGACTCTTCAATCACGACTATCCCTGCACCGCTGACGGTCGCTGGCGAACGAGAGCGGTCGACGGACATTTTGGGCCCGGGCCCACTTTGTCCGCCCTCAAACGCCGCTCCAAAGACTCCCGCACTCGCATCCGTGCGTAACGCGCCACACCTCGCACCGCTCTGCCGCGCCAGCTGCGACCGACCAGCGCGCCCTCGCGTCACAGCAGCGCGTTCACGCCACACCAACGACGCCATCAGACACACCTCGTGAGGCGGACCTGGTGGGCCCGGGCCCACCAGGTCCGGGACCACCATGTCCAGCCGCCATCGCAACGCAACCGTTGTCGAGCGGCTTCCGTTCAACATCCTTACCGAGAGGCTTCCAGCGCGGACCCACGAGGCGCCGGGCTACGCTTGGATCGATGACGGCTGCGGACGAAGTAGAGCTGTGGACAGACGGGGCCTGCTCGGGCAACCCGGGCCGCGGCGGCTGGGCCGTAATCATGCGCTGGCGAGGTCAGGAGAGGGAGCTCTGCGGCGCCGAGGCGCACACGACGAACAACCGGATGGAGCTTCAGGCCGTGCTGGCCGGGCTCGAAGGCCTCACCCGTCCGAGCCGCGTCGTCGTCTTCACCGACTCCGCCTACGTCGAGAAGGCCTTCACCCAGAACTGGCTCGGCAAGTGGCAGCAGAACGGATGGAAGACATCCGCCAAGAAGCCCGTCGAGAATCAGGACCTGTGGCAGGCGCTGCTGGTCGCTAAGGCAGCACACGACGTCCGCTTCGAACGCGTCAAAGGCCACGCCGGCGTGGACCTAAACGAACGCGCCGACGTTCTCGCCGTCGCGGCACGCGACGGAATCGCAGGTACCTGACCGGTTTTTTCCCGTGCTGGGGTATGCTTGCCCCGCTAACCCGATAGGGAGTTCACAGACCCGTGGCACAACAGGTTCGACGCAAGCGAAATGCACTTCCCCTCAAGAAGCGCAAGCGTGTCCAGATCAGCGATGATCAGATCCGCTACACCAACGTCGAGGGCCTGAAGCGGTTCCTGTCGGACCGGGGCAAGATTCGCTCTCGCCGCATGACCGGCCTGTCGCGCAAGCAGCAGGCGCTTGCTGCCCGCGAGATCAAGCGCGCCCGCGAGATGGGCCTCCTGCCCTTCGTGATGCCGAAGCTCGAGCGCGCTCGAGGCGGCGGCGGCGGTCGATCCGATCGAGGCCGAGAGGATCGGGAAGAGCAGACGATGGCTTCCGCAGAGGCCAGCCAGTCGCACGAGAAGCCCTCCTACGAGGCACCCGTTGACGTTCACATGGACGACAACGCCCCCGTAGACGCCTCCCTCGAAGCCTAATCACCAGAGCGCTCGCAGCGCCGACCCTAGAGACGCGCTCCGCCACGCTCGCAATGGTTTAACGCGGACCGAGCGGTAGTCCTACGGCTCCCGGAGCGATAGATCTACTGCACGCTTGCGGCTAAAAAACGTGCGCCACCGCCCGTCGTGAGCAGCGAAACCACGACGGGAGACAACGAGAGGCTAACCCACGCCGCAACCAATCGGCGCCCCCAGCCCAGTCAGGCGCCAGCTAGAAGCCGAGCGCGAACTTGGCGTCTTCGCTCATCCGCTCGGGCGTCCACGGCGGCGACCACACCAGCTCTGCCTCGACCTCGTTCACCCCAGGCACCTCTCGAATCGCGCGATCGATCTCGGAGGCAATGTGCGGCCCGGCAGGACATCCCATCGATGTCAGCGAGTACGTCGCCTTCACGTTGCCTGCCTCATCGACCACAACCTCATAGACCAACCCGATATCAACAATGCCCATCATTAGCTCTGGGTCCTCAACCTGATTCAGGGCGTCGAGAACAATTTGCTGCGTTACTTCACTCATACACACATCCTTCGCGTCTTCGTATAGGGTAGCCGAACGTTCCATCAGGAGCCCAACCGGTCCGGCAGCCGGCGGTCTGGCCAGACGTGGAGAAATGCCGAGCGCTCGTCGCCCGTTGCCAACGCGTGCTTGATGGCTGCCACCGCTCCCCGGTCTGCCCCCTGCAACTGCTCCGCGGCAGCGACCGCCCACGCCACCTGCTCGTCCGCCGCCACGACCTCATCCGCCAGGCCGACCGTCACCGCCTCATCGGCCGAGACCGACGCGCGCGAGGCGAGGTACCGGAGGGCACGAGAGCGGCCGACCAACAGCTCAAGGCGCGCCAACCCTCCGAAGCCGGGGATCAATCCGAACCCGGCGTGAACGAAGCGCAGCTGGGCGGCTGGCGCGACGATCCGCCAATCGGCGGCCAGCGCGAGCTCGGCTCCGCCACCAACTGCATGCCCGCCGAGCAGGGCCACGACGGGCACCGGCAGCTGCTCAAGGAGATCGCAGAGGGCGGTGCCGCGGTCCGTCAGCGTCGCCCCCGCATCAGGAAGCTGCTCCCAATCACGAATGGCGGCGCCCGAGCAGAAGACGCCATTTGCCCCCGTTAGCGCGACGAGCCGAACGTCGTCATCGAGCGCTACCTGACGCGCAAAAGCAGCAAGCTGATCGGCGGTCTCCGGACCGAGCGCATTGCGAGTTGGAGGGTCGTCGAGCGTGATGATCGCCAGCGGACCGCGGACCTCGAATCGCACCGTGGCGGACATGGCGACAGCGTACCCGCGTCGGCTAGCCGGCGTCGTGATCGGCGCGCTGGCTGGGCTGATGCGAGCCAGCATCCCTGCGCCCCTGCTAGCAAAGGCCGACAACCGTGAGCAGTGCGGCTTGCTCCATCAGATCGGGGCCACGAGCCCCCGTGGCAGCAACGGCGACCATCCGGCGGCAATCGCCCACTACTCTGCGGCACGAACCTCGTCATCGAGGGTTCGCATCGCCTCGGCGGCGCGGCCGCGGTACTCGGCAACGAGCTCGGCATAGTCCTGATCACCGATGTGATGCGTAGCGTGATCGACCTCAAGCTCCTTCAGGGCAGCCAGCGCAAGGTCCCGCTCCTCGCGCAGCGCGAGACGCCGCCGCTGCGCTTCCGACAGCGGGTCAAGCCGATCGGCAGCGCTAGCGGGGCGCACGAGCGGCCACGCCACGTAGACCACGACGCCGACCACAAGCGCTCCGAGGACGAGGACGCCGAGCATCACGACTCTCCCGGCAGCGGCTCTTCGGTGTACCGGCGCAGAATTCGCCGAGCCTCACGCTCGTCGGGCCAGACAGCGAGGAGCACCCCGCCGACGAAGATGAACCCCGCAAGCCACAGCAACGCGACGACCGGCTTGTAGAAGGCTTTGATCTGCACCGCTCCGTCAGAGCGGATGCCGTCCAAGATGACGAACAGGTCACCACCTGTCAGCGTCGTGCGGATCGCGACCTCGTTCGACGTGGTCTGCTCGCGCACGTAGGCACGCCGCCCCGGACGCAGCACACCGAGGTTCTCACCATCGCTCGTCACCCGGAGGACTGCGGCCCGCTCTGTGTAGTTGGCGCCGCGCACCCGCTCGACGCCCTCGAAGGTCAGCACGTTGCTGCCGACCGTCAGGGACTGCCCCTTCAGCAGCAGCCCCTCGGCACTGGTCTGATAAGCGCTCGAGCCAATCGCGCCGATCACGAAGACGATCACGCCAAGGTGCACGATGTAGCCGCCGTAGCGCCTGCGATTGCGACCGATCAGCCTGAGCAGAGCAATCCCCCACCGCTCGCCGTGGATGCGACGTCGGGCCGCGGCACCCCGCACGAACTCGCTGACGATCGTCACCGTGGTGAAGGCGCAGACGCTGCCGGCGGCCACGCCCGGCCATGACGAATGGAGCCCCCCGACGATCATGACGCTGCCCACGACCAGTCCGCCAAGCGCGGGCCACAGAAACGACCGCCGGATCTGACGGAGAGACGCGCGCCGCCAGGCGATCAGCGGTCCGATGCCCATCAGCAGCAGCAGTGGGATGCCAAAGGCGACGACGAAGAAGTCGTAGAACGGCGAAGAGACCGTCTGCCGCACGGAGCCGATCGCGTCGGAGAGCAGCGGAAACAGCACGCCCCAGAGGACGGCGAAGGCGATCCCCACTAGCAGGAGGTTGTTAAACAGGAACGTCGCCTCCCGGCTCGCCAGCGACTCGATCCGCTGATCTGCTCGGAGGATCGGTAGTCGCCAGAGGATCAGCGCAAACGGTCCGCCGATGATGACTGCAAGCGCAACGATGAAGTACCAGCCGATATCGCTCGCAACGAAGGCGTGAATCGACGACAGGATGCCGCTACGCGTCAGGAACGTCCCGAAGATCGAGAGCGCAAACGCACCAGCGACGAGGGTGATGTTCCAGACCTTCAGCATGCCCTTGCGTTCCTGCACCATCACCGAGTGAAGGAACGCAGTCGCCACGAGCCAGGGCATCAGCGCAGCATTCTCAACCGGATCCCACGCCCAAAAGCCGCCCCAGCCGACCTCCGTGTAGGCCCAGTGCGAGCCGAGGAGCATGCCGATGCCGAGGAAGCCCCAAGCCACGAGCGTCCACCGCCGCGATGCGACGACCCAGCGAGCGTCGCCACGGTTGGCGAGCATCGCAGCCATCGCGAGTGCGAACGGGATCGCCAGCCCAACGTAGCCGAGGTAGAGAGCAGGTGGGTGGATCGCCATGTAGGGGTTCTGCAGCGACGGGTTGAGCCCAACGCCATCGGCGGCGGCGACCTGCGTGATGAACGGGTTCGCGGGGACGACGAGGAGCAGCAGGAAGAACGCGGCGATCGTCCCGAGGATCGCGATTAGCCATGGCTGGAGCTCACCAAGCGCCCGTCGCGTCCCGCGCACGGCAATCAGCGTGAAGGCCGCTAGGATCGTCGCCCACAGCAGCAGCGAGCCTGCCTGCGAGCCCCACCAAGCTGTGAACAGATAGCCGGTCGGCAGCGTCAGCGAGGTCGACGACGCGACAACGCGAAAGCTAAAGTCGTGCGTGAAGATCGCGTGGAGAAACACCGTATCGGCCACGCCGACGAGCAGCAGGATTCCCCACAGTGCATGCCGCGCGCTCGCCAGGAAGCGACGATCGCGACCGCTCGCCGCAAACAGCGCAGCCCCGACGGCGTAGACCGCCAGCAGGAGCGCGAGAATCAACGACCCTTGCCCGATCAGCGCCACGTCAGCTGCTCTCGCCGGTCAGGACGTTCCCGAAGACGCTGTCGCCTTGTCCTCGTACTTGGACGGACACTTGGTCACCAGCGTGTCAGGAACCGCTTGCAGGACGCCGTCGGTCATCGTGCCGTCGATCACGACGTCTCGACCAACGCGGTAGGCATCTGGCACGGATCCGCGATAGACGACCTCAACGGTCTGGGGCCCCTCGTAGTCACGCAGCGTGAAACGCAGGCCGCCAGCATCAGCGGCGTCGCCGTCGGTCTGCGTGACCTTGCCCTCTAAGCGGATGCGTTCGCCCTTGTAATCCGCTGCCTTGGCGACAGCAACGACGGGCATCGCAGAATCGGCGAGCGCCGTGTAGACCGCGAACGTCCCGAGCAGCGACGCGACGGCGAGCGCAATGACGAGGCGAACGTGCCGAAAGCCCGACTTGGCCTCGTCCCCAGTCGTGTTGGGTAGCTCGCTCACAGTGCCTAGTCTATCGGAGCGCAGCGATTTTCGGCCGGGTCCGCTCGCTGATCGTGCGTGACCGGCGCCACGACAAACCACCCGTCTCGCCCGATGCTCGTTGCTTCACCAGAACTTGAGCGATACCTCGACGCGGCGCTGCTTCGCTCTTCCCTCTTCGGTCTCGTTCGAGGCAAGCGGCGTACTCGCGCAGCGGTTCCAAGCAAGCGCAGCAGCGCACGAGGTGCCCGCCGTTAGGAGTCGCGGCGACGATCAGCGGCGGCGAACGCTGGTCATGCCGCCTCTGGTCGCTCGACATCGATTCGTCGCAGGTCCTCACGCATCTCTGCACGATCAACCTGCGACATGGCGTCGGCGTACCCTTGGCTGTAGGCGGTCCGCAGGTACCAACCAATCAGCTCTGCATCCCACTCCTGGCGTGGCACCTCAAACAACTCGGCCCAGAGGCCGGCGAGGCGGAGGTCCAGCATCCGCGCGAGATCCTCGTGTCGTTCCACCTAAAGCACGCTACTGGCAGCGCCGGACACGCAAGCAATTCCGGCGTAGGATTCGGCGATGGCCGTCGCCTTCACCATGGACGCCCCCCGCCCGTTCGAGGCCAACCCTGGGCTCATCTCGTTTCACTCAAGCACGCCCGTGGACCGGCTTGAGGTGCGAATCGATGGCCGCGTGTTTCGCATCGTCGACCTCCCAGCACCGACGCGGCGCTCGACGGTCGGGCCCATCGGCCTGCCTTCGCGCGACGTCACCGTGACGGTCACCGGCTTCAGCGGGTCTCAGCGGGTTGGCTCGCAGACGGCCTCCGACGTCCTTGGTCTGCCACGGGCCTCGATGAGCATCCGTCCGATCGGTCGAACATCGGTCCGCGGGCAGCTGCGAATGCGCAGGCTGCCGCGCCCGGCCGAGGCCGTCGCTGGCTGGGCGGTCGACCTCTCCGCTGGTACCGGTGCCTCCTACAACGCCGGAGCGCGCTTCACGGCTGCAAGCACGGCGAAGCTACCGATCCTGATCGCTCTGCTGATCAACCGCGACGAAGACATCGTCGGGTCCGAGGTGTGGGGCTCCGTGCAGGCCATGATCCGGAGATCGTCGAACGATGCTGCCAATGACGTTCTCACTGCGCTCGGCGGCAGCACAGCGAGCGGCGGCGCCATCACCACAGCGATCGCTCATCGCCTTGGCGCCGTTCAGACGGAGGAGGCCGCGGGCTACCTCGCTGATAATTACGATCGTCGCTTGCGGCCGCCGGTGCTCGTTGACAATCAGCCCGACGTCCCGTGCTGCAAGGTCACGACGGCACACGATCTGGGCATTCTGATGCAGTCGATTGTTGAGGCCGCCGCCGGCCGCGGCCGTGCCCGCCGTCTCGGTCTCACGGGGCGCGACGCCCGGGTTGCCCTCTGGCTGCTCGCGCACACCGACTCACCCGGGCTGATCGCCCCATGGACCCGATTCATCACAGCCCACAAGATCGGTGACGTCAATCGCGCGTGGCACGACGTTGCGGCCGTCTTCACGCTCCACGGCCCACTGATCGTCGTTGCGATGACGGATAGCGCTGGCGGCGTCGACCGTTCGGCTTCGGCGCAGTTCGGGCGCGGCGTGCTTGAGATCGCGCTTGAGGACCTGCCGGCTCCCGCCGTGACCGGCCCGGACCGCTAGATTCTAGGGGCCTCGTGGACAGCACCGCCAATCCGGGTCTGACCGACGCAGAGGCAGCCGCGCGCCTGCTCGCTCTCGGCACAGCGGCGGAGGCCCCGACGAGCCTTCCGCTGCGTGCCATCGTCCGGCGTAACGTCCTAACGCTGATCAACGTCATCACCCTTGGGTTCCTGATCCTGATCGCGACGGCCGGCGCTTGGGCCGATGCGCTGTTTGCCCTGATCATCGTGTTCAACTCCGCGATCGGGATCGTGCAGGAGCTGCGCGCTAAGCAGACGCTCGACCGGCTTGCCCTCTTGATCGCCCCACGCGCGACGGTGCGCCGCGGTGGGACCACTCGGAGCGTGCGCGCCGAGGAGGTCGTACCGGGCGACATCATTGAGCTGCAGCCGGGCGACCAGATCGTTGCCGACGGCGATGTCATCGGCGCGCACGGCCTCGCGATCGATGAGTCGATCCTGACGGGCGAGAGCGATCACGTAACTCGCCGTGCCGGAGATCAGGTCCTCTCAGGATCGTACTGCGCAGCCGGAGCGGGCACGTACGAGGTGACGGCGGTCGGTGCGGCCGCCTACGCCAGTCGCCTGACCACTGCCGCTCGCCGTCACACGGACCAACGCTCACCCCTCCAGCTCGATATCGACCGCTTGCTGCGGGTGCTGCTGCTCCTGATGGTCCCGCTAGCGACGGCCCTCGTGCTCGCATTTCGCTGGCACCACACGGCCTATCGTCAGGCGGCGGAGACGGCAACGGCCGGCCTGATCTCCGTGGTCCCGGAGGGGCTCATCCTGCTGACGAGCATCACGTTTGCGATCGGCGCTGTCAAGCTGGCACGGTCCGGAGCGCTGGTCCAACGCCTCAATGCGGTTGAGTCGCTGGCCGGCGTCGATACGATCTGCGTCGATAAGACCGGGACGCTGACGGACGGCACGCTCCGGCTGATGGAGGTCGTGCCCAGCCCCGGCACAGCGCCCGACGAGGTGCGGACGATGCTGGCGCGGCTCGCGGCTTCTGCAGAGGTGCGGTCTGGCTCGACCGATGCCATCGCGACAGACCTGCCGGCTTCCCCCGAGCCGGTGGTAGCCGAGCTGCCGTTCTCTTCCCACTGGAAGTGGTCTGGCGTCGAGCTCGCCGACGCCGTCATCGTCCTCGGTGCGCCTGAGGTGCTCGGTGCCGGGTCGCTAGACGCCGAGGTCGCCCGCCGTCAGGGAGAACGCGGCCGCGTCCTCGTCGTTGGCACCGCGACGGCCCTGCCGCCGTTGCCCGACGCCGATGAACCTCCGCCGCTCCCTCTGGGCTTCGTTCCAGCAGGCATCGTCGTGCTGGAGGAGCGGATGCGCGCGGACGCGGCCGAGGTCGTGGCGTTCTTCCGCGCCGAGGGCGTCGATCTCAAGGTGATCTCCGGCGACGCGACGCGCACGGTCGAGGCGGTTGCCCGTGCGGCCGGCTTCGGCGACGTTACCGCGATCAGCGGCGCAGACCTGCCGACCGGAGACCTCGAGGCGATCGCAGACGTTGCGGAGGCGCACAGCGTCTTCGGACGCATCACACCCGACCAGAAGCGCGAGCTGGTCGACGCGCTTCGGCGACGCGGGCGCTACGTCGCAATGATCGGCGACGGCGTCAACGACGTGCCCGCAATGAAGGCTGCCCGCATGGCGATTGCCCTCGGCACAGGCTCGCAGCTCGCGAAGGGTGTCAGCGACATCGTGCTGATCGATGGCTCATTCGCGTCGCTTCCCCGCGGCGTCGCCGAGGGACGGCGAATTCTGGCCAACATCCGCCGAGTCGCGAAGCTCTTCGTCGTCAAGAGCGCCTTCGCGGCGACGCTGATCCTGACCCTCGGCGTGTGGGGCGGCGCGTACCCGCTGCTGCCACGTCATCTCACGCTGGCCGCGGCGCTCACGATCGGTATCCCAGCATTCGTGCTGGCGCTGGCACCAAGCGTCGGTCGCCCCTCGACGGTCCCATTCCTTCGCGACCTGCTGCGCTTTAGCGTGCCCGGTGGCGTGGTCAGCGCCGTCTGCGTGTTGGCGGCCTTTGGCGCGACGAGCAGCCTGCCGGGTCGCACCGTGCAGAACGCGCACTCCGCTGCGCTGCTCGTGCTCGTGCTGATCGGTCTCTACCTGATCCTCATGCTCGAGGACGAGGCCATCGAGCAGTCGAGCGTACGAGCGATCGGCGTTGGCCTGCTGATGGGGGGCATGGTCGCAGGACTGCTCGCGGCCTTTGCGATCCCGCCGATCGCTGACTTCCTCGCCATCACCACACCCGATGGCGCGGAGTGGGTCGTCGTCGCTGGTGCAACGCTGATCGGCGTCGGACTGCTCGGCCTGCTCGGGTTTCGCGCACCGCTGTTTCTCCGTCTGCTGGTTGAGCGCACGAAGCCTCTCGCGTAGGCGTCAGCTCGCTGGAGCACCTGCTGGCGCGCTCTCGCCGCCTCCGCGACCACGGCCGCCCCGGCGACGCCGGCGCTTCTTGGGTGCCTCACCATCGGCGTCCGCAGCTGCGGGCTTGGCTGCGGGCTCAGCTTCGTCCAGCTCGACAGCAGCCGGCACGTCCTCGGCAGCAGCGCCTACGGGCCTCTGCTCCTCCTCGGTCAGCTGACGAACCGGCTCGTCGATGCCCCAGCGCTGGATCTTTCGCTTGAGGAGCCGCTCGATCTGCTCGAGCTTCGGCTTCTCCTTGTTTGACACGAAGGAGATAGCGAAGCCCTCACGGCCAACGCGACCCGTGCGACCGATCCGATGCACGTACACCTCGGCCTCATCGGGAAGCTCGAAGTTGATGACGTGCGTCACGTGGCTGACGTCAAGGCCACGCGCGGCGACGTCAGTCGCAACGAGGATGGGAATTCGCTTGCCGCGGAAGGCGATCATCACCGAGTCGCGGGCACCCTGCCCCATGTCACCGTGCAGCGCGCGCACCTTGTGGCCACGTCGCTTGAGATCGTCAGCAAGGCGCTGCGTACCAAGCTTGGTGCGACCGAAGATGATCGCGCATCGCGGCTTGGTCTCCTCGAGGAACCGCTCGAGCAGCTCGAGCTTGTCGCGCGGCTCGGCAAAGGCGACGCGCTGCTCAACCGTGTCGACGGTGAGCTCCTTCGAGGCGACCTTGACGAAGACGGGGCTGTGCAGCTCCTCCTCCGCCAGCTTCTTGATCGGCTCAGGCATCGTGGCCGAGAACAGCGCAGTCTGCTTGCCCCACGGCGTGCGCTTGAGGATGTCGCGAACATCGTCGATAAAGCCCATCGACAGCATCTCGTCTGCCTCGTCGAGAACGACCATGCGACAGTCAGAGAGGATCATCTTGCCTCGTCGCAGCAGGTCAAGGACGCGCCCTGGCGTGCCGACGACGATCTGTCCGCCACGATTGAGGGCAGTGATCTGCTCCACGATCGGTGCGCCACCGTAGACCGGAACCACGTTGACGCCGTCAAGGTACTTGGCAAACGTGCGCGTAGCATCGGCGACCTGCAGCGCCAGCTCGCGGGTCGGACACAGCACGAGCGCCTGCAGCTCCTTCGTGCCCGGCTCGATCCGGTCAAGGATTGGCAGCATGAAGGCCGCTGTCTTGCCGGAGCCGGTCTGGGCCTGTCCGACCATGTCCTTGTCCCGCAGGAGGGCATCGATCGTGCCCTCCTGAATCGGAGTAGGTTCGTCGTAGCCGAGGTCGCGCAATGCGCGCAGGATCTCCGGGTGGAGATCGAAGTCTTCGAAACGCAAGCTGTGGTCCTTCCGAGTGACGACGCGCGGCACTCGGCA
>CAMDVX010000057.1 GCA_945877865.1 Bifidobacterium breve
TGGTGGCCGTATCCCCGCGCGCCACGCACCGTGCGTGGCGCGGTGCTCGGCGTCGTTGGCTTCGGTGCCATCAGCCGGGGGCTCGTCGAGACCGCCAGCGCCGTCGGGATGGACGTTCGCGTAGCGTCGGAGCACGCGTCTGCGGCCGAGGTGGCTGCTGCCGGTGGCCGGCTGTTCACGCTCGACGAGCTCCTGCCGGTGGCCGACGTCGTCGCGGTGATGACGTCGCTCACGGAGCGCACGCGCGGCCTAATTGATGCGGACGCCATCGCCAAGATGCGGCCCGATGCGTACCTCGTCAACACGGCGCGCGCAGCCATCGTGGATCATCTCGCGCTGGGACGCGCGCTTGCCAGCGGTGCCATTGCCGGAGCGGCGCTCGACGTGCTGCCGGTCGAGCCGGCGCCTGCCGACGAGCCCGCGCTCACGTGGCCCAACACCATCATTCAGCCACATGCGGCCTGGTACTCCGCCGAGTCCGACCGGCGCTCGTTCGACGATGCGGCCGAGGACGTCGCGCGCGTGCTGCGCGGCGAGCAGCCTGTCAACGGCATGCGTCAGCCGGGGTAGTGCGAAAGCGCTCTCCAGACGACCCAGCGGTCGTCTGGAGAGCATGGTGCTAGGCGTCGATCACTTCGGAGCCCGCGGCGATGTACTCCTTGTAGGGCGTGACCTGCGACTGGGACCACGCCATCGGCGGCTCCCACAGCTTCGGATCGTTGAGGCCGAAGGCTTCGATCAGCGACTTGTCCTTGATCAGCGCGGAAACGCCTTCCTTCTGGGCCGATGCGTACTGGAAGTTGTCAGTCAGGTCAGCGCCCGCCTGCGGAGTATTCGTTGAGGCCATGGCCAGCAGCGAGCGGCCTGGACGCTCCGTGGCGGCGCTCAGCACCATGCCGCAGACCCAGGCGAGGCGTCCCTCGACGGGCTGCATGTACTTGATGTTGCGGCCCTTCATCTTCGGGTGGTTCTTGATCTTCCAGTACCCATCCGGCCACGTGGCGGTGACGAGGAGGTTGCCGTTGATGAAGTCGTTGACGGTGTCGGTCTGCGAGGACCAGTAGTTGCGCAGGTTGTCCTTGATCTTGAGCGCAGTCGCCTTGGCCGCGGCAATCTGCTCGATCGTCAGGTTGATGGGGTCGGAGGTCTCGTTGGCGAGGTGCGCGATCTCGATCACCTCGTCCGGGCCGCGGAAGATCGACATCTTGCCGCGGTAGCGGTCGTCGAGCAGGATCTTCCACGTCTCCTCACCACCGACGGCAGAGAAGTCGACGGCATCCGCATCGTAGGTCAGCGCTGTGAAGCCAACGTCGAACGGCAGGTGGTAGTAGAGCCCGTCGATCAGGCCCGGCTCCTTGAGCGATTCAGGGATGCCAGCCCAGTCGGGCAGCAGCGTCGTATCGAGCGCCTGAATCAGGCCGGCCTCCTGCCACTTGCGGATGTAGCCGCCGCAGGGATGGATGATGTCTGGGCTGTAGCCCGAGGCCACCTTCGACAGCGCCGTCGTGTCGTCGTCGAGGAACGTGAACTTGAGCGGAGACTTGCTGCCGTAGGAGCCCTGCTGGTACTGACTCCACATCCATGGCGCACCGTCTGGCACGGGCGAGTCGTCGTAGCCGGCCCACGTGAACACGTCGATCGTGCCGTCCGGCTCGCTGGCGGGGTCAAACGATGGGGCGGCTGGCTTGCTGCCGCTGGCACCCGTGCTGCCTGCAGCGGACTGTGCCTCCGTCGAGCTGGAGCCGCCGCAGGCGGCCAAGAAGGCGGCGAGGCTGGTAGCGCCCGTGAGGGCGAGGAAGCCCTTGCGATCGAAGTACGGATTCATGCTGTCTCCAGAGTTTGGGTCGGTGGCAAGTGTCTCAGTTATCGTCGGCTCGTGTGGCCGCGAGGCGCGCGGCGCGATCCTTGGCGCGTGCGGGCGCCGTGCAGCCGCAGTCGTCGCCCTGCAGCTCGTCGCCCATGACCGCCAGCAGGCGCGCGCGAGTTGCCCCGGAGGTGTCGGCCGAATGCGCAACGCCGATTGCCGATCCCACCAGCACGCCCAGCGAGATGACGACGGCCGCGGCGACCCGCACGGCTACCGACCCTGCAGACGGCGGTCGCCGTAGCGGCGAATCATCTCGGCGCCGATTGCGAAGAGGAAGCTGAGCACGATCATTACGGTTGCGACGGGAATCAGCGTCTGCGTCTTCTCGGGGAACTTGAGGCCCGAGTAGAGGTAGACGGGGTACGTCGCCTGGTCGCCCGCGAGGAAGGAGGCGATCACGACCTCGTCGATCGAGAAGACGAACGAGATCAGGAACGCCGAGATGATCGACGGGGTGATCAGCGGCAGCAGGATGATTCGGAACGTCTGCAGGCCCGTGGCGCCGAGGTCGTAGGCGGCCTCCTCCAGGCGCTTGTCGATGCTCGCGATGCGTGGCAGCAGAATCAGCAGGGCGAACGGCAGCGCAATGATGACGTGGCCGATCATGACGCTTTCGAGGCCGAGGCCGATCGGAATGGCGCCCTTCTGGAACAGGATCAGCAGCGCGACGCCGAGCACGACCGTTGGCACGACCAGCGGCACGAGCAGCATGGCCGAGATCAGGGGCCGACCGCGGACGTTGCGACGGGCCAGAGGGTAGGCGGCCATCAGCGCCAGCAGGGTGGCGATGAAGGCGGAGATGAGCCCAACGCGGAGGCTCGCCAAGAGCGACAGTCGGATCTCCTCCGAGTGGATGGCGAGGCCATACCACTTGGTCGTGAAGCCCACCAGCGGGAACGTCGCGACGGTCGAATCGTTGAACGAGAAGAGGATCAGCAGCACCGTTGGCAGGTACAGGATGATCAGGAAGATTGCGAAGAACAGCGTCAGCAGTCGCTTGCCGTTCGGCGAGATAACGACGAAGGTCGAGTCGCGGGCCATCAGATGCCTCCTCCGCCGGCGCGCAGGAAGCGCGACGTTGCAAACGTCAGGAGCAGCACGACGCCGAGCAGGAACAGCGCCATCACGGAGCCGAACTGCCAGTTGAAGGCACCACCGACAAACTGGGTGGCGAGCGACTGTCCGTACATCGTCCCGTTAACGCCGCCGACCAGCGTTGGGGTGATGTACTCGCCGATCGATGGGATGAAGACGAAGAGGAAGGCGGCGACGATGCCCGGTGCGATGATCGGCAGGCTGATCTTGCGGAAGGCCTGCATCCGCGTCGCGCCAAGGTCCATGGCGGCCTCGAGCAGGCGTCGGTCGATCGTCTGGAAGGAGAGAAAGATCGGCAGGCAGATGAACGGCACCCACGCGTACGTCAGGACCACGATCACGGTGAATTGGCTGTAGATCAGGAACGTCAGCGGATTCTCCTGGTCGACGAGCCCGATCGCCATCAGCCCGGAGTTGATCAGGCCCTGATCGCCAAGGATGACCTTCCAGGCGAAGACGCGCAGGAGGTACGACGTCAGGAACGGCGCGATCACGATGAGCAGCCACGTGTACTTGGAGCGCTCGACGCAGAAGGCGAGGAAGTAGGCGACCGGGATGGCGATCAGGACGGCGGCGACCGACGAGGTCATCGCCATCGTCACCGACTTGAAGAAGAGGCGAACATACTGGCCGTCGGAGGTGAGCTCCATCACGCGCACGAGGTTGTTGCCAGCAGGGAAGGTCAGAAACGGCACCAGCAGCAGCGCAAACGCGACGCCGACGACCCACGAGCCGTAGTCCTTGAGCTTCGAGCCGGTGACGGCAAGGACGAGCAGGACGACGAAGACGATGGCAACGAGCAGCAGCGGCACGTCGACGTCGAGTCCCGGCACCTTGACGGTGACGCCAACGCCGAGCAGCTTCGACCACAGCTCACCGGTGAAGCCGCTGAGCTCGCCGTTGAGGCTGGCGAGCGCCTCGGTGGGTGAGAAGCGCCGCAGGGCGACGCTGAACATGAAGATGTAGTACAGGGGTAGCAGGAAGAACGCCGCGAGCACGAGCAGGGTCGGCGCCAGCAGGCCGTACGTCGACAGCGCGGAGCCCCCGTCGTTGCGGGTCTCGCGTCGACTGCGCTTAAGTGGTGGTTCAGCTGCTGCCATGGTGAATGCCGTTGGAAACGCGAGGTGGGGCCGGCGCTAAGCCGGCCCCACCGATCACGATCAGGCCGACTTGACCTCTTCGCCGGCGGCGACGAACTCCTTGTAGTTCGGCAGCGGCGCTTCGAACCACGCGAGCGGCGGCGACCAGGCGGCCGGATCGTCGATCTGGAAGGCCGTGACGAGCGCCTTGTCCTTGATCAGTTCCGACACGCCTGCCTGCTGGCCGGACGCGTACTGGAAGTTATCGGTCAGGGCAGCGCCAGCAGACGGGCGGTTGGTCGAGGCCATCGCCATCGTGGCGCGACCCGGCTGTGCCGTCTTGGAGTTCAGCACCATGCCGCAGGTCCAGGCGAGACGGCCCTGAGTTGGCTGCATGTACTTGATGTTGCGGCCCTTCATCTTCGGATTGTTCTTGATCTTCCAGTAGCCGTCGGGCCACGTGTAGGTGGCGTCGAGGTTGCCGTTGACGAAGTCGTTGACCGTGTCGGTCTGCGACGTCCAGTAGTTGCGCAGGTTGGCCTTGACCTTGAGCGCCGTCTCCTTCGAGGCTGCGATGTCCTCGGTGGTCTGGACGTTCGGGTCCTTGGCGCCATTGTTGATCAGAAAGCCAATCTTGATGATCGCCGCATCGTCCGAGAACAGCGCCATTCGGCCCTTGAAGCGATCGTCGAGCAGGATCTCCCACGACTCCTCGCCGCCGACCTTCTCGAAGTCGATGACGTCCGCGTCGTACGTCAGGCACGAGAAACCAACGTCGAACGGCAGGAAGTACTGCTTGCCGTCGACGATGCCGCCCGCCGAGATCGCCTCGGGGATGCCGGCGTAGTCGGGCAGGAGCGACATGTCGAGCGGCTGAATCAGCTCGGCGGCCGCCCACTGCTGCGTGTACGCGATGCAGGGGTGAATGATGTCCGGGTTGTAGCCCGAGGCGACCTTCGCCAGCGCTTGCTGGTCGTCCTCGAGGAACGTGAACTTGAGCGGCGAGTCCTTACCGTAGGCACCGGTCTCGTACTGGTCCCACATCCACGGGGCGTCCTTGTTGTCATAGCCGGCCCACGTGAAGACCTCGATCGGACCGCCAGCCTCCGTCGCCGGATCCAGCGCGGGGGCTGCTGCAGCCGAGCTGCCAGCCGCCGCGGTGTCGCCACCAGCGCTGGACGATGAGCTGCTGCTCGAGCCGCCGCAGGCCGCCAGAAACGCGGCGAGGCTGGTGGCCCCTGTTAGGGCCACGAAGCCCTTGCGGGTCATTTTGTCATTCATGTGCTTCCCTCCCGTTGTCGTTGCCTGACGTGCTGGGCGCCGCGTCAGTCCCTCCACTCGCATCCGCGGGCAGGCCCGCGATCACGAAGCTGTTCTCTGCTGCCCAGTGCAGCGTGATCGTGTCGCCGACCTTGGCGTCGGCCGCAGCGGCCTCGTCGTTGAGCCGGTGCACCGTGAGGCGCTCGCCAGTGGCGAGGTCCACGATGATCTGCGTCATCGAGCCGAGGTAGACGACGTCGCTGATGCGGCCGCCGACGCTGGAGGCGTCGTCGCCGAGCCCGTCCGACCGCAGGTGGATCTTCTCGGGACGGATCGTCACCTGCACGCTGCTGCCGGCCTTGGCGTCCGAGCGGGCGACGATGCGCTGCCCCGTCGAGACGTCCATGGTGGCGCAGCCGCCGGCGCTGCGATCGACCCGTAGGTTGACGAGGTTAGAGGTGCCGATGAAGCCGGCGACGAAGGCCGTCCGCGGGTGCTCGTAGATCTCGCGGGGGCCGGCGCACTGCTCGATGATGCCGTTGTTCATGACCGCGATGCGGTCGGACATCGTCAGCGCCTCCTCCTGATCGTGGGTCACGTAGACGAACGTGGTGCCCGTGCGGACCTGGATCTCCTTCAGCTCGAGCTGCATCTCCTTGCGCAGCTTCATGTCGAGCGCGCCGAGCGGCTCGTCGAGGAGGAGCGCGGCTGGGCGGTTGACGAGCGCTCGCGCGAGCGCGACGCGCTGCTGCTGCCCACCGGACAGCTGGGCTGGCTTGCGCTCTTCGAACCCTTCGAGCTGCACCGACTGAATTGCCTCAGCGGCGCGCGCCTTGACCTCCTGGCGCTTGACCTTCTTGATGCGCAGGCCAAACTCCACGTTCTCCTGCACCGTCATGTGGGGAAACAGCGCGTAGGCCTGAAAGACCATGTTGACGTTGCGCTTCGCGGGTGGCACGCGCGTGACGTCCTCGCCGGTTAGGGAGATGGAGCCGAGGGTGGGGACCTCGAAGCCAGCGATCATGCGCAGCGTCGTCGTCTTACCGCAGCCGGACGGCCCGAGCATGGAGAAGAACTCCCCATCGCCGATGGTCAGATCGATGTTGTCGACGACGACGTTCTCCCCGAACGCCTTCGTCACTCCCGCCAGCACAATATGTCCGTCCACGATGCTCCCTCTCTCCCGTACCGTCGTATTGTGACGGCATCGCTCCGGATTGCAAGGAAGTGGGTGCGGCCCGGCTTGCCGCGGGTATCAATTGTGGCGCCGCGAGCGTCGTGCAGGGGCCGATTGCTTGACACCCGCCGGCTGGCGCGACACGCTGGCGGCATGAAACCGTTGAGCTCGGGATCGCTACCCAGCGACGTGATCGCGGAGCGTCGCGGTGAGCTGCTGGCGGCGGTGACGCAGGTGATCGCGCGTCGCGGCTACGCGGGCACCCGCTTCGTTGACGTTGCCGAGGAGGCGGGCGTGGCAGTCGGCACCCTGCAGCACCACTTCGGAACGCGCAGCCGGATGCTGGCAGAGGCGCTCGTGCAGTGGGCGGACGTCGTTGATGAGCAGGTTGAGCTCCTGCAGCAGGGGCGAGGCACGGTCTGGGAGCGGCTGCAGGCGCTGCTCGCGCTCACCACCGCCCGGATTGGAGAGCGGGACGCCTCGTGGCGGATGTGGCTGGACTTCACGGGCGCCGCGCTGAAGGACCCCGAGCTGCGTGGCATGACGTACCGGTCGATGGTCCGCTGGCGGACTCAGATTGCCTCGGCGATCAGCGAAGGCACAGCCGCAGGCGAGTTTGAGCCCACGATGTCGCCGGCTGGCATTGCGGACGTGCTCTCGGGTCTGCTCGACGGATTGGCTCTCCAGGTGTACGCCATGGACAGCGACATGAGCGGTGCCGAGGTCCGAGATCGAGTCACGATGGTGGCTCGGGTTCTGCTGCGGCCAGCCACGCCGAAGCTGCCGCCCGCTCAGCAGGCGTGACTGCCGCGGCGTCTGCATGGGATAGTGCTCGCGTGAACGCAACGCCAGGGAAGCGCTCGTTGTCAATTGCCGCCCGCTTGCGCGAGGCGATCGATGCGCGTCCGGAGACGGACACGCGGCCGTGGAGCGAGTTCGCACAGGAGTTCGTGGAGCGTGAGGGGCGGGGCTCGGTCGGCAGCGTGCAGGTGCAGATCAGCCGGATCCTGCGTGAGCGGGGCGCTGTCGAGCCACGCCGTCCACGCCCGCAGGGCGATCGCACGCCGCCGCGGTTCAGCCCGCGCGTCGAGGCGCTCCTGTCGGCCTCAGGTGCCGGCTCGCTGGCCGGGGCAGCGGACCTCGCCGTGACCGCCACGGAGCCTCCGGCGGACGCGGCCGTGCGTCTCGCCGCTGCAATCGTTGAGCGCGCCGAGCACGAGCCGGTGCTGGCGAGCCGGCTCGCCGAGGCGCGTGCCCGCGTGCGCGAGGAGCTGGCGTGAGGCCCGTCGTCGTGGAGCCTGCGGCGATAGAGGATCTCGCGGGCTACCTCGGCCGAGTCTGGGGTGCACGGCCGCTCGCAGCGGAGTCCGACCTTGATCCCGTCCTCCTCCGAGCGTTGCGCGGCGACCGCCTCCGCTTCGAGCGCGAGGCCGAGAGCGGCGGCGAGGACCCCGTCTGGCGCGAGGCGATCCGCCGTCGCTATGACCGCCCGATTCCGGTTGGCGAGGGCGCGGTTGCCGAGGCGCTGGCGGCCGGCGGCTGGCGTGACCTGATCGCCGTCGACCTCTCGCGCGTCTGGGTCGAGGTGCTAACGCTTGGGGTCTGGGCGGACGGGCTGCTGCGCGTCCTGCCGCCTGGTGATGTCCTGTCGTGCGGCTGCAACGCTGGGTACCTCGAGTCGTGGCTGTCGGCGCGTCACCGAGATCGGCGGTTTATTGGCCTCGATCTCGCCGAGGGTGCCATTACAGCCGGGCGTGCGCGCGTGGCAGAGGCGGCTGCGGGTCGGCTCGAGCTGCGGGTCGGTGCCTACGGTGAGCTCGCCGGCTGGGATGAGCGGTTCCCCGTTGTCCTTGTCCTGTCCGGCCTGCTCGAGCAGTTTCGCGCAGGGGATCACGAGACGTCGGAGGGGATCGCTCAGATCGCGTCGGCGCTGGCGCCAGGTGGGTCGCTGGTGCTCGTCGAGTCACGGCTTGCCGAGCGTGCCCAGGCGGCGTCGCTGGCCCTGTCGCGTAATCGTCTCGGCATCACCCACGCGGGGCTGCTCGGCGGTCGCGGCTCGCGTCCGCTCCGCCACCTCGTTGAGCGTCAGCCGATGGGGGCCTGGCGGGCGCTAACCGGCCTCGTCACGCGGGAGGGCAATCGAGGAGAGCTGGCGCTTGCCGATGCCTGCCGTCTGGCGGCGGCGGCGTGGGATCAGGACTTTACGACGTTCGCAGAGGGCCAGCCAGAGTGGACCGAGCGTAACCTCGCTCGCGCCTGGGCCACGGGCTCCGTGCAGCCGCTGCTCGCCTGAGGAGGCCTGCCGTCTGGTGGCGGCAGGCTCGGGCGTCTCCGTCGACTGGTCCGTCGTGGCTTAGTCGATCCAGACGCGCACGTCGCCGAGGCCGTCGCTGGCCACCTCGGCGAGCTGGCCCGGATTGAGGTGCTGGGCCGGGATGATCGCGCCAAGCAGGATCACGTCGCCGGCTTTGAGCTCGGCGCTGTGGCGCTCGGCCGCCTCGGCGAGCCAGGCCAGCGCGTTGAGTGGGTCGCCGAGCACCTCGCTGGCGCTCATGAAGCCGTCGGTCTGGCCGTCTACCTGCAGCTTCACGTCGCAGTCCCGCAGCGTCAGCGGATCGAAGCCCGTGTGCCACGGGCCGAACACGCTGCCGTACTGGAGGGTGCCGTCGGCAACGAGGGTGGGCAGCCCAATCTCGTCGACGCCGCCGCGCTTCTGCACGATCTCGATCGCGATGGCCACGGCCTCGACCGCCGCGGCCGCCTCATGGCGCGAGACGGGGCCGGCCAGCGGCGCTCCCAGCCGCACCGCGAGCTCTGCCTCGACCCCGAGGCCAGTGCCGTTTGGGCTGTGGACCTCAGCCTCGGTGACGTACGCGTGCTTGCCGAGCAGGCCTGCGAAGACGGGCTCCGTCGTACCCATCCGCTGCTGGGCGGCCGCATTCGTGAAGCCGACCTTCCAGCCGATGCGGGGTCCGCCATCCTCGGCGCTCAGCAGCTCGAGCAGGGCGAGGTGGGTGCGATACGCCTCGTCGAGGTCGCGTGGAGCGACGGCGGCGTCGAGGAGGGCGATGCGATTGTCGCGCCGCGCAGCGACGAGTCCTTGCGCGGCGGCTGCGATGCGGCTGTCCATGGCCGGCAGCCTAGCCGCTATCTACACTGGCGCGGTGGCGCTGCCGACGATCACTCTGGCTCCCGGGACTGGGCTTGCGGAGCGTCCCTTCACGGCGCCACGCCATGCGGATGAGGACCTGGCGGTGCTGGCGCGGCTCCACGCCAGCCTCGTTGAGCACGCCGATCGAGGTGGATCCGACGGTCGCTGGGTCGATCAGGTCGGTACGGAGCACTGGCTCGTGGTGCCGGACTGGGACCAGCTGCGGTCCGCCGTCCCTGCCGCCGGGGTTGGCTTCTTCGGTCAGGCGCTCGCTGTTGATCACGAGCCGATCAGCGCAATCGAGACGGCGATGCTCGGTCAGCTCGAGCGCTATCCGGGCCTCCTCGCCTACTACAACGTGCGCTACCCGTGGGATCAGTGGGGCAACCTCGTCCTGTTCCGTGATCGCGCGGCGATCGATCGTCTCAACCACGAGGGCCTGCATCGCACCGCCGTTGAGCGCTCGCCGCTGCACTACGAGTCGCTGCGCCTCCACCGCGTCTCGCTGCCAACGGGCGGGCTTGGTGCTGCGCCGCCGCAGCTTGACGAGACGATCCTGTTCGACTTTCGGGACGAGACCGCATGGATCGCGGTGCGGCCGGGATAGCGGCGGTCAGTTTCGTCTGTCCCAGCGGGCTCACCGAGCGGGAGTGGGTCCTAGAGGGCCAGAGGCGGGCTGGGTTTGTCCGAAAGGGGCTAGCTCCCAATCGGACAGCGGGTCCTAGCGGGCCAGAGGTGGGGGCTGCGTTTGTCCGAACGGGGCCAGACCCCAATCGGACAGCGGGTCCTATGAATAGCCCCGGGTTTGTTGGAGGCTTTTGTGTCTGTGAGGATGTAGCAATGCCAAGCAATAGAAGATATTCTGCGGAGGTTCGTGAGCGTGCGGTGCGGTTGTACTTGGATCATCGCGGCGAGTTCTCGTCGGATTGGGCGGCGATGCGCTCGATTGGGGAGAAACTCGGGATCGCAGCGGAGACGCTGCGTACGTGGGTGCGTCGGGTCGAGGTTGATCA
>CAMDVX010000058.1 GCA_945877865.1 Bifidobacterium breve
GTGATCGCCCGTGGCTCGGACCGCGACGCGACGTGCGTCGGCCCGCGAGAGCCAATTCAGCTGCCCGAGCCGGGTCGGCTCGACGGCCTGCGCTTTGGCGTGCCGTGGGCCGAGCTTGAGCACGGCGTCGAGCCTGGCATCCGTGAGCGCTTTGATGCCTCACTGCAGATCGCACGAGACCTCGGCGCGGAGCTCGTCGACGTCGAGCTGCCGTACTCGCGCCACGGTCTCGCTGCGTACTACGTGATTGCCCCGGCGGAGGCCTCGGCGAACCTCTCGCGCTTCGATGGCGTGCGCTATGGCCTGCGAGTCGATGGGGCAGACGTCCGGGCGATGTACGAGGCGACCCGCGACGCTGGCTTCGGGCATGAGGTCAAGCGCCGCATCATGATCGGCACGTACGTGCTGTCGGCGGGCTACCACGACGCCTACTACCTGCAGGCCCAGCGCGTGCGAACGCTGATTCGTCGCGATTTTGATGCTGCCTTTGGGTCCCTAGACGCGCTGCTGCTGCCGACGGCCCCGAGCGTCGCGTTCCCAAGCGGTGCGCGGCTCGACGACCCGCTCGCGATGTACGCCAATGACATCTTCACGCTGCCTGTCAACCTCGCTGGCATTCCTGCCCTGTCGCTGCCGAACGGCCTCGTCGATGGGCTGCCGAGCGGTCTACAGATCATCGGTCCGGCGTTCTCGGAGAACCTGCTGCTGCGCGTCGGTGCGGCCTTTGAGGAGGCGATTGGGTTCGATCCGGTTCCGCCAGCGCTGCGGGAGGCATCCGCATGAGCGCTCCGTGGCAGAAGGACGGCTACGAGGCCGTGATCGGCTTGGAGATCCACGTGCAGCTCTCGACGCTGTCGAAGATGTTCTGCTCGTGTCCGAATCGGTTCGGCGACGCGCCGAACACCAACACCTGCATGGTCTGCCTCGCCTATCCCGGCGCGCTGCCCGTCGCTAACGCCGAGGCCGTCCGTCAGGCCACTCGCGTCGGGCTTGCGCTCGGGTGCACCATTCCTGACGCCAGCGAGTTCAGCCGTAAGCAGTACTTCTATCCGGACAGCCCGAAGGCCTACCAGATCAGCCAGTACGATCAGCCGATGTGTGGCGAGGGCGTGTTCGTGGTGCCAGGCGCCGACGGGTTCTCGGTTCGCTTGACGCGCGCGCACCTTGAGGAGGACGCCGCCAAGATGATTCACGCGGGCGGCGACGCGGGTCGCATCAGCGGCTCGGCTGGCTCGGTCGTCGACTTCAATCGCGGTGGCACGCCGCTGTTGGAGATCGTCACTGAGCCCGATCTGCGGTCGCCTGAGGACGCTCGTCGCTTTCTGACGCTGCTGCGTGCCACGGTCATTGCGATCGGGGCGTCCGACTGCGACATGGAGAAGGGGTCGCTGCGCGCAGACGGCAACGTCAGCATCCGGCCGATCGGCTCGACGGAGTACGGCACGAAGACCGAGCTGAAGAACATGAACTCGTTCCGGTTTCTGGAGCGGGGCATTGAGGCCGAGCTTGAGCGTCAGGTTCGCATCGTCACAGGCGGTGGCGTGGTCGAGCAGGAGACGCTCCACTTTGACCCGGCCTCAGGGGCCCTGTCGTCGCTGCGCTCGAAGGAGCAGGCGCATGATTACCGCTACTTCCCTGAGCCGGACCTCCTGCCTGTGCGGCAGGACCGCAGCCAGCTGGAGCGCCTGGCCGATGGGTTGCCTGAGCTACCGGCAGCCCGCTTTGAGCGGCTCGTTGACGCCGGGCTGACGGAGCCGACAGCGCTGGCGTTGGCGATCGACACAGAGCTCGCCGCCTACCTTGGCGAGCTTGCCGATCGAACCGGAGACCTGCGCAGCTCTGCCAACTGGGTGATGGGCGAGCTCTCCGCGCACCTCAATGCGGCCGGTATCAGCGCGGCAGCGAGCCCGGTGACGCCAGAGCGGCTGGCTGGTCTCGTTGCACTCGTCGCGGCGGGTACCATCAATCAGACCGCTGCCAAGGAGGTCTTCGGAGTGCTCGTCGACGATGCTGCCGCGGTTGCAGCGACCGTCGTGGACGAGCGCAACCTGGCCGCGATGGCCGATGGCGACGCCCTGCTCGCCATCATTGATGCGGTGCTGGCCGCCAACCCTGCTGAGGTTGAAGCCTTCCGTGGCGGGCGACAGCAGGTGATTGGCTTTCTCGTTGGTCAGTGCATGAAGCAGAGCGGCGGCCGCGCCGACGCAAAGGCGCTGCAGGGCCTGCTGCGCGATCGGCTTGCTTCCTGATCTGCCACTGCGGGAGCCGGAGGATGAGGATCCTTGAGCGGGTACGATGCCTGTCATGACCGATGGAGGGTGCAATGGAAGGCGCTGAGAGAATCTGGTTCGACGGATCGCTCGTGGAGTACGACGAGATGAAGGTCCACGTGCTGACGCATGCTCTGCACTATGGCTCTGGCGTCTTCGAGGGCATTCGTGCCTATCCGACCGACAGGGGTGCTGGGGTCTTTCATCTGACGGACCATCTGCAGCGTCTTCGACGCTCGGCCGCGCAGTACTACATGGATGTTCCTTACTCGCTTGAGGAGCTGGCCGCAGCCACGCACGAGACGATCGCAGCCAACCGCCTGCCGTCCTGCTACATCCGACCGCTGGTGTTTCGTGGCCATGGTGAGATGGGCGTCAACCCGCTCAACTGTCCCATCCACGTGATGATCGCGGTGTGGACGTGGGGCGCGTACCTCGGCGAGGCGGCCCTCGAGAATGGCATTCGCTGCATGATCTCCTCGTGGCGCCGCATCGGCCCGAACATGATCCCCGCGACCGCGAAGGCGTCGGGCCAGTACCTCAACTCGCAGCTGGCCAAGATGGAGGCCCTCAAGCACGGCTTCGACGAGGCGATCCTGCTCAACGAGCAGGGGATGATTGCGGATGGCTCCGGTGAGAACGTGTTTGCCGTTCAGAAGGGCCGCCTGCTGACGCCGCCGATTAGCGCCTCGTGCCTGCCGGGCATCACGCGTGCGGCCGTGATGGAGATGGCCGCGGAGATGGGGATCGAGACGATCGAGCGTGACCTCACGCGCGCGGAGCTCTACTTCGCTGACGAGGTCTTTCTGACCGGCACCGCGGCAGAGGTAACGCCTGTCGCATCGCTCGACGACCACCACATCGGTACGGGACCGATCACGAAGCAGATCCAGAAGACCTTCTTCGATGTCGTCCACGGGCGGCACCCGCTATCTGACACCTACCTTGAGTTTCCTGTCTGACGTGAGCGTCGCTGGCGAGTCGATTCCTCTGGCTCAGCCAGACGTCGGACCCCGCGAGGAGGAGCTCGTGCTGGAGGTGCTGCGCTCGGGCATTCTCTCGCTCGGTCCGATGGGGCCGCGCTTTGAGCGCGCGTTCGCCGACTGGGTCGGCACGAAGCACGCCGCGGCCGTCTCCAGCGGTACCGCCGGGCTTCACCTCGGCCTCGTGCGGGCTGGGGTCGGGCCTGGCGACGAGGTCATTACGTCGCCCTTCTCGTTCATCTCGTCCGCTAACTGCGCGCTCCATGCTGGGGCGGACGTCACGTTCGCTGACATCGACCCCGTCACGTTCAACATCGATCCTGCAGCGCTCGAGGCTGCGATCACGCCGCGGACGAAGGCGATCGTGCCGGTTCACATCTTCGGGCTTCCCTGCGATATCGAGGCGATTACAGCGATCGCAGCGCGGCATGGGCTCGCGATCATTGAGGATGGGGCGGAGGCGCTCGGCGCCGTTCGGCAGGGCAGGCGGGTTGGTACGCACGGCTCGCCGACCATCTTCGCCTTCTATCCGAACAAGCAGATGACGACGGGCGAGGGCGGCATCATCACGACGGACGACGATGCGGTCTACGAGGACATCCTGAGCCTCCGCAATCAGGGCCGCGCGGATAGCGGCGCCTGGCTCGAGCACGACCGGCTCGGCTGGAACTACCGCATGGACGACCTCTCGGCCGCTGTTGGGCTTGGACAGGTTGAGCGGCTCGACAGCCTGCTGGCCGCCCGCACGGCGGCTGCTGAGCGCTACAACGCCCTGCTTGCAGACGCCGAGGGTGTGCAGCTCCCCGCCGTCGTGCCGGGCGATACGCGCTCGTGGTTCGTCTACACCGTCCTGCTGGACGCCGGCGTCGACCGCAATGCGGTGATTGGGCGCCTCGCGGAGCGCGGCATTGCATCAAAGCCGTACCTCCCCGCGATTCACCTGCAGCCGCTGTACCGCGCGCGGGGACACCGTGAGGGCGAGTTTCCCATCTGCGAAGGCGTTTCGGCGCGTGCGCTGGCGTTGCCGTTCTTCGGCAAGATCACCGTTGATCAGCAGGAGCGCATCGTGCGCGAGCTCCTCGCCGTGCTGGCTGTGCCGCCGCTGCTAGCGAGCGCCCGCGCCTAGTGCCTGGCATCGTTGGCACCCCCGTCATCGCGTACACATCGACGACGCATTGGATCGCCGCACCGGCGGCGGGCGAGGGGGATCTTGCTTGGCTGGAGGTTGGCAAGAGCGTCGGTGACGTGCGGACGGTCGCGGCCTTTCGTGGCGATCGGTTGCTGCTGCGCGTTGGCACGGCGAATCGAACGATTGTCGACAGCGGCTGCACGGAGGCTCCGTGCGATGGCGTGCGGGCGCCTGTCGGCGGCAGCGGCGGCGTGTTTGGCTACGCCATCGCGTTTCCCGGTACGGGTGGCTACGTTGGCACCGTCGGCAGCACGGGAGTGGCGACGCTGGTGGCAGAGGATGCCTCGGATCCGGCCACGATCACGGCTCCACATCTCGTTGCGCTGACACCGACGGCGATGGTCTGGGTCGATGATGGCGCAATTCGCACCGCATCCCTGGCTGGGGGTGCGCCTACAGTCCTCGTGGCCGCCGATGCGACGGGTGGTGAGGTCACCTCGCTCGCAGCCATCGACGGTGTTGTCGCCTGGTCGGCCAAGCTACCGCTCGGTGGCAGCGCCGTCTCGGTGCGCGCTGGGGGAGGAGCCGTGGTCGAGCTCGGTCGGGAGCCGAACCCGAACGTGGGCCTGCTCGGTGGGGTCGGTGTCGCGGCGGACGGCACGGTTGTTGCCGTTCATCGCTCGTACCCGGCGGGACAGCAGCAGGTTGACATCATCGCCTTCGCAGCCAGCGGGATCCGTCGCTCGCTGCTCAGCTCGCTGCCATTCAGCCGTAAGGCGCCGTTCGAGGCGATGCGTCCTTCGGTCACTGGCAACCTGCTTGCGGTTCGCCGTCGTGAGGGCACCGGCGGTGCGCAGGACGCCATTTACGTGATCAACCTGTCCACAGGGATCACGGTCCGGGCAGCCGTCTCGCTGCGCTCGACGGCGCGTCTCTCGGACCCCTCGCTCGCGGGTGGTCGCCTCGTCTGGGCGAAGACCACGTTTCGCCGCTCGGTCTTCCAGCGAGCGCAGATCTTCAGCGCGCCCGTGCGCGGCTAGCTGCAGCTACGAGCGTGCCCTCGTTCTGCCGCGCTGTGAGGTGCGGTCAAGCGATAGCGCAGGTCGAGCGCCGCTGGCGGCGCAGTGACGGCTAGATTGGCGAGACGGAGAGCGTGATCTTCATGCCGAGAGGGACCTTGCTGCCGGCAGACGGGTCTGAGCGGAAGACGCGATCGTCGGGCCGCAGCAGGCCGTCGGCATTAACGGGCTGGCTCACGAGTGAAGCCTTGCGCAGGAGCTTCTCCGCCTCAGCGACCGTCAATCCCTGGACGTCAGGCACGAGCGCACCGCTGTAGCTTCCGCTCGTCCAGAGCGTCACGACCGAGCCGAGCGGCGCGGGCACGCCAGGCGCTGGGTCCTGATTCACAACTGAGCCAATGGGAAGCCCGATCGAATCCTGCTGGTCGAGGACGACGACGCGGAACTGGGCGGCCACAAGACGGGCGATCGCGGACTCCGTTGCGCTCGGCACCTTTGCTGAGGCAATGACGGCGGGTAGCAACACGCTTGGAATACGTCGAGCGATTGCAAGGGTGACGATCGAGCCGGCCTGAATCGCGCTGAGCGGCAGCGGAGCTTGGGCGACGACCGCCCCGGGCGTGTCCGCTGGCTCTGCAGGTCGAAAATCGAAGCGCAGCTGGAGACCTGAGCCGATGGCGAGGTTGATCGCCTGAGCCTTCGTGGACGACGTGAAGTCCGGGACGGGAATCAGATCGTTCTCGCACGGGCTCACCTCAGATGGGATCTTGTCGAGCGCCATCACGATGATCTGGGCATATCTGCAGCCGGGAGGCACGCGTTTGTCCGTGCGGGGATCGATGCTGACATCCGTGGAGTAGGTGCCCGTGGGGCGATCCCACCCTTCACGCGGCATGCCCTTGAGCGCCCCGCGCATGAACGAGGCCCAGATCAACGCGGGGAAGGTGCCCCCGTAGACGGGCTTGCCGTAGTACTGCGTCTTCATCGGGATCGCAGGGTTCTCATAGCCGACCCACGCTGCTGTGGCACGCTGAGGAGTGAAACCAACGAACCAGGCGTCCTTGTAGTCAGTGGTGGTTCCGGTCTTGCCGGCGGCTGGGCGATCGATCTTGGCGTTGGTCCCTGTGCCGTGGGCGATCACCCTGCGCATGGCCTCGATCGTCGTGTCGGCATCCTCCTTTGAGACGGCCTGGCGGGTGATCGGGGCATTGACGACCTCGCTCCCGTCAGGGAACTCGATCCGCGTGATCGAGATCGGCTCCATCGACGGGTCGGTAATGCCGGAGTCGGGCGTGTGGAACAGGATGGAGCCTCCGACCCGCTGCCCGTCGTTGGCGATGGTCGCGTAGGCGTGGGCCATCTCCAGTGGTGTGACGCCGACGAAGAGGCCGCCGAGACCGATGGCTGGTTGACCGTCGTCGATCGGTGTGATGATGCCGACGCGGCGGGCTACGTCGGCGATCGGCGCGGGCTTAATCAGCATCGTCAGCTGCGCGAAGATCGTGTTGTCCGACACCGCGAGGGCCTGCGGCAGCGTGAGGTCGTCGCCGTAGACGGCTTCGCTGTTGGTGACGTACCAGATCTGCCCGCCGCCGAGATCGTAGAGGACCCGACGGCTGAGAAACTTCGACGTGGGGCGGATGCCCTTCTCGAGCGCCGCGATGTAGACGAAGGGTTTGAACGCCGAGCCGGGCTGACGGTGGGCATTGGCGGCTGTGTTGAACTGGTGCTTGGCGGAGTACCGACGGCTACCGGTCATGGCAGTCACCTCACCCGTCTTCGGGTCGATCGAGACGAGCGCTGACTGTGGTCCAGGGTGGGGCATGGTGTCCCGGATCGCCGCCTGGGCGAGCGCCTGCTCATGCAGGTCGAGCGTCGTGTAAACCTTGAGCCCGCCGCCAAAGGTGCGTCCTGTGCCGAACTTGTTGACGAGCTGCTCCGTGATGAACTGCACCCAGTACGGCTGCGACGTCTCGGGCGCGATCGGCTCGGTGCGCGTCACTGGAAGCAGCCGTCGTCCCTGCTCGACGGCGACGGTATCGGGGTCAAGAAAGTTCTGCTCGCCCATCTGCTGCAGCACGAGGTTGCGGCGGGCGAGGGCGGCGTCTGGCGTCGCGATCGGGTCGTAGGTGGTCGGCGACTTCAGGATCGCTGCCAGCAGCGCGGCGTCGGCGGCGTCAAGGTTGGCTGCCGACGTGTCGAAGTAGTACCGCGATGCGCTCTCGACGCCGTAGGTGTTGTGTCCGAAGTACACGGTGTTGAGGTACGCCGTCAGGATGCGGTCCTTGGACCAGCGCTGCTCCAGCTGCCAGGCGAGCGATGCCTCGCGAACCTTGCGCTCGACCGTCTGCGTGTTCGTGAGGTAGGTGTTCTTGATCAGCTGCTGCGTGATCGTGCTCGCGCCCTCGTTCGCACCGCTGGTGAACCGCTTGAAGATCGCGCGCGCGATGCCAGGGAGGTCGACGCCGTTATGCACGTAGAAGCGTCGGTCCTCGACGGCCACCGTGGCGTCCTTCATGACCTGGCCGATCTGGCTGCTGCCAACGATGATGCGCGATTCGCTTGAGCGCAGCGTGGCGATCTGCTCATAGCCGCCGCTCGTGCCCTTCACCCAGATGGAGCCATCCTGTGCCGGCTCGGCGGCATCAGCGTCGAACTGGCGGAGGTCGGGGAGGCTCGTGGTGATCGCGGTGATGAACCCGTAGACCATCGCCGACGTCAGGGTCAGCATGAGCAGGAACACGATCGCAGAGATGCGAAACCAGCGTCGCCGTCGCCGTCGCGGCTGGTCGTTCGGGCCGCCCGCGACGGGGAGCTCTAGCAGGAGGGGGCCAGAGCGGCGGATGAAGGTTCGTCGGCGTGCCATGGGTTGCTGGCGGGCGCGCTGAGCCCGTCTGGCACATGGTATCCCGCGTCCCGACGGCCGGCGCGGGTATTCTGCCGGTTCGGATGTCGGATCACCTTCGCCCACTGCTACGTAACGCCATCGATGTGCTGCCCGAGGGTGCGCTGGTGGCGCGCCTTGGCGAGGCGGAGCGGGCGGGTCGTCCTCTGCGGGTCAAGCTCGGCCTAGATCCGACGGCCGTCAGCGTGACGCTCGGCTGGTCCGTCGTGCTCTCGAAGCTGGCTGCCTTTCAGGCCGCCGGCCATCTGCCCGTGCTGATCGTGGGCGACTTCACTGCCCGCGTCGGCGATCCGAGCGGCAAGTCGAAGACGCGCCCGATGCTCACTGTGGAGCAGATCGCAGCGAATGAGGCCGACTACCTGCGTCAGTTTCGCAAGATCCTTGACGTCGACCGCATTGAGATTCGCCACAACTCTGAGTGGCTTGGCGAGCTCGGCGCTGGCGGCATGCTCGATCTCGCTTCACGGGCGACGCTGGCGCAGATCCTGGAGCGCGACGACTTCAGCAAGCGGCATGCGAGCGGTACGCCGATCTCGTTGCAGGAGCTGATGTACCCGCTGCTGCAGGGGTATGACTCCGTTGCGGTTCAGGCCGACGTCGAGCTCGGTGGTACGGACCAGACGTTCAATCTCCTCGTGGGCCGCGACCTGCAGGACCAGTGGGGACAGCCGCAGCAGTCGATCATGACCCACGCGCTCTTGGTCGGCACCGACGGGACGCAGAAGATGAGCCAGTCGCTTGGCAACTACGTTGGGCTTGATGACCTCCCGGCGGACATGTACGGAAAGACGATGTCGATTCCGGACGCGGCGATGCCTTCGTGGTACCGCTTGGCTGCCGGGCTGCCGGAAGACGCGACGGAGGAGCGAGTCGCTGCGTTGGCTGCCGGCGAGGTGGAGCCAGTGATCGCCAAGCGCGAGCTCGCCTTCGCCATTACAGCGCGCTTTCATGACGAGGCCGCTGCCGAGCAGGCCGCCGATCAGTTCCGTCAGCAGTTCGCAGAGCATCGGGTGCCTGACGAGATTCCGACGGCAGTGCTTGGCCCTGAGCCGATGGTTCATCTGCCTGCCCTGCTCGTAGCGCACCTTGGGGTGGCCTCGCGTGGCGAAGCTCGACGCCTCATCAGCGGCGGTGCAGTGCGGCTCGACGGCGCTACCGTGGACGAACTGGATCTTTCGCGCGACGCGCTCGTTGGTCGGGTGCTCCAGCGTGGTCGCCGCGACTTCGTGCGGCTCGTCGCCTCGTAGGCGTTCGGCTCCACGCCATCTACGCGCGTGCCACGCCGTTCCGGTTGCCTTGCCTCGTGCCGTGGTGCTGAGGAGGAACGGTGGCCTCAGCAGCAGCTCTCGCCGCTGCAGCCACCTGGCTACGGTGACCGCGTTCATCCACCCAGCGCCAGCTGGGAAGGAGGCGCCCACCCAACGGCCGCTGCAGTCGCCCTCGCACGCGCAACCCGGTTCGACGACGCGGCGAGGCCGTCATCGCTCTACCGGCGCACGCTCGCGGGAGCTTCCTGTAACCTACGGCACGTCGGGTCAGGAACACCGGTTCGCTGGTGCTCCTAAACCGCTGATCGTTGAGACCTATGGCACGGAACTCGCTTCCTCTGCTATGTTTCGCAACTGCGCCTTTAGCGTGCGGTCTTTGAAAACCGAGCAATGGAACGATCATGCAAAGCCTTCGGGTAGAGCGTGGTCGTCTGACGAGTTTTATGCCAGCGGCAGCAGGTAGCAATACCTGCTGGACGCACGCGCGGTAGTCGCCTGCCGTCTTCATGACGGATGGCCCTATCGCGCACTCTAAACAGCCAGGAAGCCGACGCCCTCGGGTGTCGGATATTCCGAAAGGCTTTCACGGAGAGTTTGATCCTGGCTCAGGACGAACGCTGGCGGCGTGCTTAACACATGCAAGTCGAGCGGAAAGGCCCCTTCGGGGGTACTCGAGCGGCGAACGGGTGAGTAACACGTGGGTAATCAACCCTTGACATCGG
>CAMDVX010000059.1 GCA_945877865.1 Bifidobacterium breve
GCACCGTCGTCGAGGCAGCAGCAGCGCTCGCGGCGGCCCGACCGACCGCCGTCAACCTCGCCGTCGGCGTCGAGCTCGCCCTCGCGGCGGCCGCCGACCACTGGGGGGCTCCGCCGGCGGCGCGGCGGGCGATCACCGTGGCGGCGGAGCAGTTTCACGCGGACGAGGTCGAACGCTGCCGCCAGATCGGACGGCATGGCGCAAGCCTGTTCGCAGCGGGCGCCCGCATCTGCACGATCTGCAACGCGGGCGCGCTTGCCACCGGCGGCTACGGCACGGCGCTCGGCGTCATTCGCTACCTCCACGAGTCTGGCGCGAACCCGTTCGTGTGGGTTCCCGAGACGCGACCGCTGCTGCAAGGGGCGCGTCTGACTGCCTGGGAGCTGGCGGAGCAGGGCATCGCGCACAGCGTGATCCCGGATGGAGCGATCGGGAGCAGGCTCGCGCTGGGGCTGGTCGATGGCGTCGTCGTCGGTGCAGATCGCATTGCGGCCAACGGTGATACGGCAAACAAGGTCGGCACGTACAGCCTCGCCGTGCTCGCCCGTCACCACGGCATTCCGTTCTACGTGGCTGCCCCGCGCACCACGATCGATCCAGCCACGCCGGACGGCGGCGGCATTCCAATCGAGGAGCGCTCGCGCGACGAGGTCGCACGCGCCGGCTCGCAGCAGGTGGTCCCGGTCGGCAGCCCCATCGTTAATCCGGCCTTCGACGTGACGCCCGCGGCACTGATCGACGCGATCGTCACGGAGGACGGCGTCGTTCGGCCACCGTTCACCTTCCGGGCGTAGCGGACCGCGCGCGTCTGGCGCGGTGCGCTGAGGCAGGCTGGTGGCGTGGATGTCCTCCGTCTCCTCGCCGACGAGCGCTGCGTCGTCTGCGCGGCGCGGGGGATGCTGCTCTGCCGGCCCTGCCGGCGCGCGCTGCCGTGGCTGGCTGGTCCGCTCTGCCACCGCTGCGGCGAGCCGGCGCAGCAGGAGCGCATCGCCTGTCCCGTCTGCGAGCGGCTCGGGCGTCGCCTCGATTGCGTGCGCTCCGCGCTGCGGCTCGAGGGCAGCGGGCGAGCGCTGCTGCACGCGTGGAAGGACGCCGCCCGTGCGCCGGTTGCCGAGCTCGCGGCAACGTGCCTGCTTGCGGTCGTTACGCGTCCAGCGGTCGACGTCATCGTCGCGGTCCCGGCGGCTCCGGGTCGTGCTGCATGGCGCGGCATTGACGGCCCTCGTGATCTGGCCCGTGCGCTTGGTCGCAGCTGGTCGCTTCCGGTCCGCGACGATGTCCTCATCCGCATCGCGGAGCGTCCGCAGCGGGGGCTGCGGGCACCAGCCCGGCGGCGCAACGCAGGCGCATCATTTGCCATGGCCGGCAGGATCACGGGCCGAGCGTTGCTGGTCGACGATGTGATGACGACGGGCGCGACGCTCGGAGCCTGTGCGCGTCAGCTGCAGGCGGCGGGTGCCGAGCAGGTCCACGCGCTCACGCTGGCACGCGTGGTGACCGGAGCGTAGGCAAATGCGCTCGCCGCGAGGCGCCACAGGGAGTAGAGTGAGACGAAAGTCTGACGAGGAGGTGTCCCAATGGAAATTAGGGTGCACGCACGACACGTTGACGTTTCGCCTGAGGTCAGGGCGCTCGCGGAGCAGAAGCTCCAAGCCGTTGGGCGGCTGCTGCCACCCGACGCGACCGCCGACGTTGAGTTCTCGGAGGAGCGCAATCCGCGGATCGCGCGGAAGGCAATCGCCGAGATCACGATCCACGCCCGGGGCCGGGTGCTGCGGGCAAAGGTCGCCGAGGCCGCGTTTCGCGAGGCCATTATTCATGCCGTCCGTAGCGTCCAGCAGGAGGCCTCCGACCTGCACGATCGGCGCCGCTCGCACCCGCATCGTGTGCTCAAGACGAATAGCAGGACGACGGTGGTGCCGAGCAGCCCGCTCGGTGCCACCGAGTAACCGCTGGCGCTACAGGCTGGCGGCGGCGGCTGGCGAGACGCCGAGACGTCGCCGGCTGGCCTCGCGAACCGGCTGGCAGGCCGAGTCTGTGAACCAGGCGATTGCTCCCGGCTCGGGCGCGGGAGCGCGAACGAGGGCGTCCAGAGCGGCCAGCGCGCGGTCAGCATCGTCCTCCGTGGACCAGCGCCGGACGTCGTCGCGCCAGTCGTGCCACTGCGTGGCGAGCTCGCGGCGCAGGAAGCCTTTGCTGATGGCCTCCCAAGCGGAGGGGGAGAGCCGGGGCGCGAGCGTGTCAAGGGTCCGAACGGCGGACTGCACGCCGAGCTCGCCGAGCAGCGGCGCGGCGGCCTCAGCGGGACAGCGCCCGGCCTCGCAGACGCCGACGGTTAGGCAGCGTTCGAGCACGGCCGACTGCAGGTCCGGGTCGTCCTCGGCGACGAGCGCGAGCTCGTGGGCGGCATGCCAGAGCAGGATCGGCGCGGTCCGTCGCAGCAGGGTCTCGCCGATCGTGCGGGCCACGTCGGCGAATGGCACATCGTCGGTCAGCGCGGCAACGGTCGCCTCGGCGACCCACTCATCAGCGACCATGACGCGGGCAGGCCCTGGGGCCAGTGCCTCCGTGGCGCTGCCGAGCCGCTCGATCAGCTCCTCAAGGTTGCCGAGGTCGTGCAGCGGAACGTCGCTCGTGGTGCTTGCGAAGGCGTCGGGGTCGAGCACCGTGCGGTCGAGCCAGCGCACGAAGGGCTCGGCGTCGTCGTGGAGGATGGCGCCGAGGGCTCCACGGCCGCCGGTCGTGCCGAGCAGGATGCGCTCGCCGGGACGCAGGATCACGTCGACCACGGCCTCACCGGGCTCGAGCTCGACCACTGCCTCGAGCAGCGCCCGCCGGACCGCAATTGCCGTGAGGGCGTCGCCAACCGGGTTCGGCAGCGTGAGCGCCTGCATCAGCAGCCGCACCACGGCCCGGTCTGGGTCGGGGGCTGGGTACGACGGAAACAGCCGGGCGAGGGCACCGTACGCGTCGCCTGCCTCCTCGTCGAGCTCGCGATAGCGACGGTCGATTCGTCGCCCAGTCTCGAGCGTGGTGACGTCGCCTGCCAGCCATGCCGTCAGCAGGCAGGTGAGGGGAGCGGTCGAGAACGCCGGTTGGGGAGGCCGGGACACCTCATGAACGGTAGTGGGCGTCCCTCTCTTAGGCGGCGTTCAGGATGCGACTGGTAGTCTTCGGCGCATGGCGGACCTGTTTAATCGACTGTTGAGCGTCGGCGCGGGTAAGCGCCTCAAGGAGCTGCAGCGCATCGCTGATGCGTCGGGCACTCACTCGGATGCGGCGGCGGCGCTGTCCGACGACGACCTGCGCGGCCGCTACGTCGAGCTGCGGGCCGTCGTCGCCGACCAGCTCGGCGACGACGCAACCACCGAGGACATTCGGTCGGTGCTGGAGGGCGTGGAGGCTGAGACCTATGCGCTGACGCGGGAGGCCAGCTCGCGAGCGCTGGGCATGCGCCACTTCGACGTGCAGCTCATTGGCGGAGCGTGCCTGCACCGCGGCTGGATCGCGGAGATGCGCACCGGCGAGGGTAAGACGCTGATGGCCACGCTGCCCGTCTGCCTCAATGCGCTGGCGGGCCGCGGCATGCACCTCGTCACCGTCAACGACTACCTTGCGCGTCGCGATGCGCAGTGGATGCTGCCGCTCTACGAGCTGCTCGGCGTGACCGTTGGCGTGATCCAGTCCGGGATGGATTCCGACGAGCGCCGCGCCGCCTACGCCTGCGACGTCACGTATGGCACCAACTCTGAGTTCGGGTTCGACTACCTGCGGGATAACCTCGCGGTCGAGCTTGAGCACACCGTCCAGCGTGGCCACTCCTTCGCCGTCGTTGACGAGGTCGATTCGATCCTGATCGACGAGGCGCGGACGCCGCTGATCATCTCGGGACAGCCCGAGGATGCGCCTGAGACCTACTACGCGTTTGCCAAGATTGCCAAGTCGCTCCGTGTGCCCGACGACTACGAAGTCGATGAGAAGCGCAAGACGGTCGCACCGACGGAGGACGGGGTCCACAAGGTCGAGAAGGCGCTCGGCGTCGACAACCTGTACGCGCCTGGCAACGGCCAGATGGTCAACCACCTCGTGCAGTCGCTCAAGGCCGAGTCGCTCTACCGCAAGGATGTCGACTACGTCGTGATCGACGGCGAAGTCAAGATCGTCGACGAGTTTACCGGGCGCATCATGGAGGGCCGCCGCTGGAGCGAGGGGCTGCATCAGGCGGTGGAGGCCAGGGAGGGCGTCAAGATCGAGGCCGAGAACATTACGGTCGCGACGGTGACGATCCAGAACTACTTCCGCATGTACGACAAGCTGGCTGGCATGACGGGCACCGCCGCCACCGAGGCCAACGAGTTCGCGGAGATCTATCACCTCGACGTCGTGACCATTCCGACGCACCGAGAGATGATCCGCAGCGACCGTGAGGACCTGATCTTCAAGACGAAGGTCGAGAAGTTCGATGCCGTCGCAAACGATATTGAGGCGCGGCATGCGTCCGGACAGCCCGTGCTCGTCGGCACGATTGACATCGAGACGTCCGAGCGGCTGAGCGGGCTGCTCAAGAGGCGCGGCATCCGCCACGAGGTGCTCAACGCCAAGCAGCATGAGCGCGAGGCCGAGATCATCGTCAACGCCGGCCAAAACGGCGCCGTCGTCATCGCCACCAACATGGCTGGCCGCGGAGTTGACATCAAGCTCGGCGAGGGCGTTGCCGACCTCGGTGGGCTGTACGTGCTCGGCACCGAGCGCCACGAGTCGCGTCGGATCGACAACCAGCTGCGTGGCCGCTCCGGCCGACAGGGCGACCCTGGTGAGACGCGCTTCTACCTGTCCGCAGAGGACGAGGTCGTGCGCCTCTTTGCCGGCGACCGCATCTACAAGATCCTCGATCGACTTGGCCCGCCCGAGGGCGAGCCGATCGAGCACAAGCTGCTGTCGCGTCAGATCGAGACGGCGCAGAAGCGGGTCGAGGAGCATAACTTCGAGATCCGTAAGAACGTCCTCAAGTACGACGACGTGCTCAACAAGCAGCGTGAGGTCGTCTACGACCAGCGGCGTGAGGTGCTGGAAGGCGCCGACATCTCAGAGCTCGTCCGCGAGTGGATCGACGAGACCGTCGAATCGGTGGTGGAGCAGCACGTCCAGGCCGACGCGCCTGGGGAGTGGGACGTCGACAGCCTGCTCGTGGGGCTGCGCTCGATCTATCCGGTATCGCTCGGCGCTGCCGAGCTCGGCTCGCCCGAGACGATCGTTGCGGACGAGCTGATGGATCGTGTCGTCGCCGACGCAGCGACCGCCTACGAGCGCAAGGAGCGCGTGATCGGCAAGATCGATCCCGAGCTGATGCGACGAGCCGAGCGCTTCTACCTGCTGCAGACGATCGACACGCGCTGGCGCGAGCACCTCGACAACATGGACTATCTGCGCGATGGCATCCACCTGCGTGGTCTCGCGCAGAAGGACCCGGTCGTTGAGTACCGCACTGAGGGCCACGCGATGTTCGGCGAGATGATGGCGGAGGTGCAGGAGGAGGTCGTCAAGGGGCTCTTCCAGTTCGTCATTGAGGTCGATGGCCCTGATGGTCGCTCTGTGATCGACCCCTTCACGATCGACGAGAGCTTGGATGACCTAGTGCTCCGTCACGAGGATGTCAGCGCCTTTGAGGAGCCGGGGATGCCGCCCGCGGCCGCTGCTGCGCAGCAGCCGTCGGACGATAGCGACTGGAGCCGGACCTCGAATTGGGTTGGCAGCTCGACCGCCGCCCTCGATGGTGACGCCGGTGAGGATCGGTCGTCTAACACGATGCGCGGCGAAGCCCCCGGAGCCGCCGGTCGGCGCAAGAAGACGGTCAAGAAGAAGCGACGTGGCTGATACGCCAGGAGTGCTCACCGCGGACGATCTGTCCACTGCGGTTGACGAGCTGAGGGCCCGCCTGGTGTGGGTCCGTGA
The DNA here is from genome assembly GCA_945877865.1 of Bifidobacterium breve. Lineage (GTDB taxonomy): Bacteria > Actinomycetota > Thermoleophilia > Gaiellales > F1-60-MAGs149 > F1-60-MAGs149. The sequence goes on from CAMDVX010000059.1 coordinate 5,953, forward strand.
TTATCTTTGACCCCGCTCAGCTGCAGACGCGGATCGATGAGCTAGATGCACTGATTGGCGAGCCCGGCTTCTGGGACGACCAGGAGCAGGCCGTCAAGGTCACTGCGCAGCGCTCACGCGATGCGCGCAAGCTTGATCTCTACGCAGGCCTTGCTGCGGAGGTTGCCGATGCGGCAGATCTCGTGCAGCTGCTCGACGACGACCCCGGGCTGGTTGACGAGGTGGCGCAGTCGGTCGCATCGCTGGGCGCCCGCATCGACGAGCTCGAGGAGGGCGCGCTGTTCTCCGGTGAGTACGACGGCGGCCCCGCGGTCATCACGATTAGCGCGGGCGCGGGCGGGACTGATGCGATGGACTGGGTGGAGATGCTGCTGCGCATGTACCTGCGGTGGGCTGAGCGACGCGGATTCGCGGCGAAGCTGCTGGAGGCGTCGCCTGGTGATGAGGCAGGGCTCAAGTCCGTCGCGGTGCTCGTTGAGGGTGAGAACGCCTACGGCGTGATGGGCGCGGAGAAGGGCGTGCACCGCCTGGTCCGCCTGTCGCCGTTTGATTCTGCGCATCGGCGACACACGGCCTTCGCCCGCGTCGAGGTGACGCCGTGGGTCGACGACGATGTCGCGGTCGAGATCGACGAGGGTGATCTGCGTATCGACACCTACCGCGCCTCGGGTGCGGGTGGACAGCACGTCAATAAGACCGACTCGGCCGTGCGCATTACGCACCTGCCAACCGGCATCGTCGTGCAGTGCCAGAACGAGCGCTCGCAGACCTCGAACAAGCAGACGGCAATGCGTGTCCTCAAGAGCCGCCTCGTCGAGCTTGAGCTGAAGAAGCGCGAGGAGGAGCTCGCGAAGGTGCGGGGCACGAGCCAGGAGAACTCCTTCGGGAGCCAGATCCGCTCGTACGTCCTCCACCCCTACACGATGGTCAACGATCACCGGACGAATCGTAAGGATGGCGACATCCAGAGCGTGCTCGATGGCGACCTCGATCCGTTCATTCGCGAGTACCTCTTGCGACGCACGGCGGGCACCGTTGCAGAATCGTGATCGTGCAGCGCGGGCCGCGGGTGGTAGATTGCGTAGGCAGGCACCATGCTGAAACGTGAATCTGATCCCAGTGCCCCTCGTCGGCCGCTTGACGTAGAGGAGCGGTCGCCTGCGGCAGCGCCACGGCGGCGACCGGCGGGTGGCGTGGCGCCGTCCGCTGCCCCCGCACCGTCCGTCGCACCCGTGCCGGCCGCGCAGCCAGACCCGCCGATGACGCGGGGTGAGGCGCAGCTTGAGCGCGAGTCAGAGGAGCGTCGTCGCCGCCGCGCTGAGGCGCTGTCCGAGCTGGCAGGCGAGACCAATGAGATTCGTCGCCCGTTTGCGCCGAGCAACGAGGCGATGATCCTGCTCGAGAACGTCACGAAGGTCTACCCTGGCGCCGTCGTTGGGCTCGATGACGTCACGCTGCAGATTGACAAGGGCGAGTGGGTCTTCCTCGTTGGGCCGTCCGGCTCTGGCAAGTCCACGTTCATCAAGCTGCTGCTGAAGGAGATCGACGCCACCAGCGGCAACTTGCAGGTCGGTGGCCGCTCGCTGCGTACGCTCAAGCGCTCGCAGGTGCCGAAGCTGCGCCGCAACATCGGCTGCGTGTTCCAAGACTTCAAGCTGCTGCCGACCCGCTCGGTCTACGAGAACGTCGCCTACGCCCTTGAGGTGCAGGGGCAGCGTCGCGAGCTGATCGAGCGGAAGGTGCCGGAGATCATTGGGCTCGTTGGTTTGGCCGACAAGATCGACAAGCTTCCGCACGAGCTATCTGGTGGGCAGCAGCAGCGCGTCTCGATCGCGCGGGCGTTCGTCAACCATCCCCCGCTGCTCATCTGCGACGAGCCGACCGGAAACCTCGACCCCGAGACGTCGATCGGCATCATGCAGCTCCTGTACCGCATCAACCGGGCCGGCACCACGATCCTGATGGCCACCCACGACCGCGAGATGGTCGACAAGATGCGCCGCCGCGTGATTGCGCTTGAGGCAGGGCGGCTCGCGCGCGACGATCGTCGTGGTGGCTATGCCGACGAGACGGGGCTCTAGTGGAGACGCGCTGGAAGTTCTTCTTCCTCGAGGCGATTAAGTCGCTTCGAGGTAACTTCGCCACGACCATGGCCGCAGTCGTCACGGTCCTCGTCGTGATGTTCATCGCTGGCATCGGCATGGCCCTTGGCTCCTACGTCTACAACTACTCCAACAAGATCCGCGACGACGTCACGATCCGGGCGTACCTGGAGGACTCGGCGACGCCGAAGCAGCTGGCGACGATCCAGCGCACGATCACCTCGACGCCGGGCGTGGCACCGAACTCGCTGCAGTTCATCTCCAAGGACGATGCGATCCTGCGGCTGAAGAAGCAGCTTGGCGAGGACTCCGAGCTGCTCAAGCTCACCCTCGGCAACCCGCTGCCGGCGTCCTTCGAGTTTAAGGCGGTCGACCCCGACCAGACCGCGGCCGTCGCCAAGGCCGTGGCGGGTCTGCCAGGGCTCGAGCCGCCGCAGTCGGGTCTCCCGAACCCCGACTATGGTGCCGGCAAGGCAGATCGCGTGCTCAAGACCGCGGGCACGATCACCATCGTGATGGCCGCGATGGGCGTGGTGCTCGCCATCGCTGCCGTCCTGCTGATCGGCAACACCATCCGTCTCTCGATCTTCGCCCGTCGTCGCGAGGTTGAGGTAATGAAGCTGGTGGGGGCGACCAACTGGTTCGTCCGGCTGCCGTTCATGATCGAGGGGATGATCTGCGGGGTCACCGGTGCGGCGCTCGCGGCGATCCTGCTTGCCATCAGCTACCAGACGCTGCTGGCAGATCGCATCAACTCCACGATGTCTGGTGGCGGCTCGCCTGGCTCGCTGCCGTTTCCGCTCCTCGTCGTCCTGCTCATCTTTGCGGGGCTTGGCATCGGAGCGCTCGGCTCGGGCCTGACGATGCGCCGCTTCCTGCAGGTCTAAGCCGCTCTCGTGGGTGGGCAGCGCCCAGGTACCCGCTCTAGGCTGTGCGCATGACGGACGCGAGGCTGCCACGCATGCTCTTCGTTGAGGACGATCCAGTCATTCGCCAGGCGACCGGCGACTATCTGCTTCGCAACGGCTTCGACGTGGTGCTGGCCGAGGACGGTGATGCTGGCCTCGTGGCGTGGCGCGAGACCGAGCCAGTGCTGGCGCTGCTCGATGTGATGCTGCCAGGCCTTGATGGCGTGGCGCTGTGCCGCGCGATTCGCGCCGAGTCGCAGATTCCCATCATCCTGCTGTCTGCGCGCTCTGATCCGATTGACGTTGTGCTCGGCCTGGAGGCGGGAGCGGACGACTACGTGACGAAGCCGTTCGAGCCTGCGGTGCTGACGGCTCGGCTGCGGGCAGCGATGCGTCGGGCGACGCCGCCCGATCCGGACCGGGCGCTGGTCGAGCAGGTCGGCTCGCTGGTCCTCGATCGCGAGGGGTATCAGGTCACGCGGGATGGTGAGCCGCTGGCGCTGACGCCGACCGAGTACCGGCTGCTCGTTGAGCTGATCGACAACGTCGGGATGGCGCTCGAGCGTGCCGCGCTGCTTGAGCGCGTCTGGGGGTACGGCTGGGCTGGTGATACTCGTCTCGTCGATGTCCACATCCAACGCCTGCGGGCCAAGATCGAGGAGGATCCCGCCTCGCCCGAGCTGGTGCAGACGGTGCGTGGCGTGGGGTACAAGCTGGTCCGCCCGAGCGCGGTGGCATGAGCCTTCGCATTCGCCTCGCGCTAGCGATCGCTGTCGTCAGCGCGCTCGTGGCTGGCGGCATCAGCATCGCCGTCTACGAGCGGAGCGCGACGGAGCGCGTCGACCGCGCCCGCGAGACCGCGGCTCGGCAGGTCCGCATCGCCGCGTCGATCGCCCGGCTGCGTCTGCCCGGTGGGGCGACCGTCACGCCGTCCGGCTCGTACATCGTCACCAGCAGTGGGTCCGCCGGTGATCAGTCGGTGGCTGTCGATCTGCCAGCTCGGCTGGAGGCACGGGTGCGAGAGCAGCCGGGGCGCGTGTTTACGGAGCCTGCGCTCGCGGGGCTGAGCCCCGCCGTCTTTGCGGGCACCTTCGTGGTCAATGCGGGCGCGATCTTCGTGCGCCAGTCGTTTCAGGAGGATCGCAGCGAGCTGGAGTCG
>CAMDVX010000060.1 GCA_945877865.1 Bifidobacterium breve
AGCGTGAACTTCTCCGCCTTGGGCTCCGGAGTGCGCTCCTCCGTGTGCTCCGGCGGCTCGCCCTCCAGCCCAGCAAACGGGTCCGCTGTGTGCTCACGTGCCTGCTCCGCCGTGTGCTCACCGAACGCCTCGCCAAGCGGCTCAAGCGAAGGCTCGATGATCTGCTCGATCAGCGGCTGGCGGATTTGCTCGACGAAGGGCTGCGACACGTGGACTGCGAGCGGCCTGCGCTCATCCGTGTGCTCCTCCTCCTCAGCGATCTCGATGAGGACCGACTCGGCCCGCGCCAGAAAGCTACGGAAGCGAATCTTCACCTCACGGCTGCGCTGATCGAGCTCCTGCACCTCGCGCCAGACGGCGGCTCGTGCCAGGTGCGCCTCACCGACGACCTCGCGGGCCTCCTGCTCGGCCTCACGAACGATCCGCTGAGCCTCCTGGCGTGCCGCCTCCTTCTGGTCGGCGGCGCTCTTCTCTGCGCTGACCATGGTGCGTCGCAGGAGGTTCTCGCCCTCGCGGTAGCGCGTCACCTCGGCCTCCAGCTGCTCGATCCGATCGCGAAGGTCCACGCGCTCCTGCCAGACCTCTTGGTACGCGTCGGCGAGCTGGTCGAGCATCTCATCGACCTCGCGGCAGCGATAGCCTCCAAGCGAGCGGCGAAGCGGGGTGTGTCGAACCTCTGCGGGGGTGACGGCCATGCGTCCGTGTACGCCGTCCAAACGGAGACTCCTTCCCACGAGGTGACGCCGGCCGCACATCTCCTGCGCGCTAGGCGAGGATGAGGCGCTGCACCATGCCGGAGCCGATCCAAAGCACGAAGAGCGCAGCCATGGCCGACAGGTCGAGCGGGCCGATCGGAGGGATGAAGCGCCGGAAGAGCATCAGGAACGGCGCCACCGTCTCGTCGAGGAAGCGTCGCAGCATCATCACCACTGACGAGTAGCCGAGCGGGACGAACGACTGCAGCACGTAGATCACGATCATGATCGTGTAGACGGTCGTCAGAGACCCGACGAACGTCGCGAGCAGCTCGCGGTCGAGCGTCATGACGCGCTCCGCAGCTCGGTGCCGCGGTCGCGTGCCGCGATCGCCGCTGCCGTCAGCGCCTCGCGGACCCCGGCTCGCTCGAGCGCGGCGATGCCCGCAGCGGTCGTGCCACCCGGCGAGGTGACGCGCTCGCGCAGCGCGGTCGCCGACTCGCCCGTCTCCGCGAGGTAGAGCCCGGTGCCGGCAAACGTTGCCACGGCGAGGCGATCGGCGTCCGCAGGGACGAACCCGACTGCGCGGGCCGACTCGGCGAATGCCTCGACGACGAAGGCGAGCATGCCCGGGCCCGAGCCCGAGATGGCCGTCGCCGCGTCAAACATCGGCTCAGCGATCGCCACTGCCGTGCCAACCGCCTCCAGCCATGGCGTGAGCCGCGCCACTGCGGCCGCATCACCACAGACGGCCGAGACGCCGCCACCGACTGCGACGGGAATGTTCGGCATGAAGCGCGCGAGCGGCGTGTCCGCATGCAGCGCAGCGCGGATCGTCGCCAGCTCGACGCCCGCGGCCGCAGAGGCGACGGCAGCGCCCGTGCGCAGCGTCGTCGCCACCTCAGCCGCAGCGGTCGGCACATCCTGCGGCTTGACGAGGATCAGCACGAGGTCGGCCTCCGCGGCGACGGCCGCCGGCGTAGCGCGGACGCCGATGCCGAAGGCTGCTGCCACGGCCTCCGCCACGCCATCCACCCGATCCGTGGCAATGATGCGCGCGGCGCAGGCGGGGTCGGCCCGCACCCAGCCGGCGACAAGCGCGCTGGCAAGGCGACCAGCGCCAATCAGTCCGAGCACAGGTTCCATGCCGGCAGTGTACGAGAGTCTGCAGCCGCACGCGGGCGCGTGTCAGAATCCACCGATGCCTACGTCGCCACACCCGACCGGCGGCTGCCTCTGCGGTGGCGTGCGCTACCGCGTCACGGGCCAGCTGCGAGACGTGATCACCTGCCACTGCGGCGAGTGCCGACGCGCCCACGGCGGGGCAGCGCCCTACACGGCCTGCCCTGCTGACGACCTCGAGCTCATCGCGGAGGCTGGACTGACGTGGATCGCGAGCCCAGCCAGCACGACGCAGGCCGAGCGAGCGTTCTGCGCCCGCTGCGGCTCGAGCCTCTTCTGGCGCACCCCGGGGGGCCCATCCATCTCGATTGCGGCCGGCACCGTCGATGAGCCGTCGGGCCTGCGCTCGGCGAGCCACATCTGGTGGGACGCGCGCGCCGACTGGGAGCTCCCCGACGGGCTCCCAACCACCGGCTCGGGCACCGCGACCTAGGCGATCTCGCTCCTCCTCTGCCCCACGGCACCCACTTCCCCGCGGAACCGTCCACTCGCTAGCCCGCGATGCGTACCCCACGCGACGTGCCAGACGCAGACGACGCGATGCCGGTCTCGGTCCAGACGTTCGTACCGGTGACCGTGACGCGGATGAGCTGACCGGCGAGCGCCGACGACAGCTTAAGCCGCGACCGGGTGCTCGCGCCCTCGATCGAGGCCCACTGACCATCGGCCCCGCGCTGCTCCCACTGGTAGCTGTAGGTGACCGCATTGGCCCACGGCATCGTCGCCACCGAGAGCGTTCGCCCGACGCTGGCGGTGCCCTTGACCTGCACCGTGCGGGCCTTGGGGCTCGTCAGCCCTGCGATCCCCGTGAGGTCGCTGGGCACGAGCTGATCGCCCGACGCGACGTTTCCGAGCTGGCCGTGGGCGTTGCCGCCCCAGCAGACGAGGTGGCCGGTCGTCGTGCTGGCGCACGTCTGGTCGCCGCCGGCGCTAATGGTCGTGGCCTTGAGCCCGCTGACCTGCACCGACGTGGAGGAGGCCGTGGTGGAGCCGTTGCCAAGCTGGCCATGATCGTTTGCGCCCCAGCACCAGACCGTCGAATCCTCGGCGATCGCACAGGCGTGGCTGCCGCCGGCGCTCACGCTGGAGGCGGGTGCGGCGTCTTCGCCGAGCGGCGCCTTGACGGGCACGGCGCTCGCAGCGGTGGAGCCGTTGCCAAGCTGGCCGCTGCCATTCGCGCCCCAGCACCACACGCGCTGCGTCTTGCTGCCCGTGCGATCATTCGCCAGGGCACACGTGAAGGCGACTCCCGCGGTGATGGCGTTGACCGTTCCGATCTGCCTCGGCAGCTTGACCGTGACGGGTGCTGTGCTGTCGACGCTCGCTCCGTTGCCGAGCTCGCCCGAGGTGCCATGCCCCCAGCAGCGAAGCTCGGTCGCGATGCCGGCGCAGGCGTGGAAGCCACCGACGGCGAGGAGCGACGGCGTGGTGCTGTCGCCGGCCTTGGCACGGAAGGAGGAGGTGCCAGGCACAGCCATTGGGCCGCTGATGCCCGCGGCCGACCGACCGAGCTGGCCATAGGTGTTGTCGCCCCAGCAGTACACGCTCGTGCTCTGCGCGGTTCCTCCGCTCGCGAACTCGCCAATCGCGCACGTGGACCACGCGCCCACGCCGACCTCCGAGACGGCGATGCCTGGCAGCTCCACTGGGATCGGGGCCGCCGCGGCTGCCCCGGCGGAGCCGCGACCGAGCTGTCCATGATCATCCGCTCCCCAGCAGCGCAGGGAGGCGCCGCTCACGCCACTACGACTAATCAGCGCGCAGACGCTCGCGTTGCCGCCGGGGTCACCGAGGCCCACCGCGATGTCCGCAGCCCGCTGCCCCTTCGGCAATACCACTGGCCCCGCCGCAACCGGGGTCGTGCCGGCCGCGTGTCCGGCCTGGCCCGCGGCGTTATCGCCGAAGCAGTACGGCGTGCCGGCGTTATCGATGACGCACGAAACGTTGGTGCCGACGCTGAGCAGGCTCCCGCAGCCGGCGGCGAGCACGGCGGCGGTGAGCGCAACAAGCAGGGTGGGGATGAGGCGGCTGATTCGCATCAGCGGAAGGTACCACCGCCGCTCGGCTGCTGCCAAATCCAGCCCGAGCCTGGTACCGCAGGCGTCGACGTCTACGTTCGCCGCGCCGCGTACGCTGCTGCCTCAGCGACGAGCGCGCTGAAGACCGGAGCGCCGCTGCCTTCGCCGGCCTCCTCGGGGTGCCAGAGCACGCCGACGCAGAATGCGCGGGACGGATCCTCAAGCCCCTCGACGGTGCCGTCAGGAGCGAGCGCGGTGACCGCAAGCCCCTCGCCGACCGACTCAATGCCTTGATGGTGATGCGAGTGGATCATGGTGCCGGTCGGGACGAGCGCCTGCAGCCGACCACCGACCACCGCGACCGGATGGTTCGACCATTCACCGAGCTCGACCCGATGGACGAGGCCATCGACGCGATCATCGAGGTGCTGGTCGAGCGTGCCACCGAACGCGATGTTCAGCAGCTGAAAGCCGCGGCAGATGCCAAGCAGCGGCAGGTCGCGGTCGACCGCTCCGCGCAGCAGCGCAAGCTCGGCCGCGTCGCGACGCAGGTTGGGAGGGTCCGTCCGCTCGTGCGGCGTTGCGCCGTACGCCGACGGATCGACATCGTCGCCGCCCACGAGGACGAGGCCGTCAAGCGAGGCAAGCGCCTCGTCCGCGAACCCAGCCACGTCCGGCAGCGGCGGAATCAGCAGCGGAAAGCCCCCAGCCGCCACGATCGAAGTCACGTAGGCCTGTGGTGCGAGGCAGGCCGGCAGGCTCGTCCATGGCCCCCATGACGCGTCGCGCCAGTAGGCGGTGATGCCAATGCGCGGTCGCATGGGGGCAGACTAGCGCCGCCGCCTCAGGACCGACGGCTCCAACCCTACGAGCGCTCGAACGAACGCACGAGCTCCCAGTCCGTCACCGCAGACTCGAAGGCGGAGACCTCGTGCCGCCCCGACGTCACGTAGTGGTCGACGACGCGGTCGCCAAGCGCCGCGCGAGCAAGCGCGCTGGCGTCGAAGAGCTCGACGGCCTGCGCGAGCGAGGTCGGCAGCTTCGGCGCGTCCGCCTCGTACGCGTTGCCAGCCAGCGGCGGGCCAAGCGGCAGCTGCCGATCGATGCCGTCGAGGCCTGCCGCGATGGTGGCCGCGAAGGCGAGGTACGGGTTGGCGTCGCCGCCGGCAATCCGGCTCTCGAGCCGCAGCGACGGGCCGTGCCCGACGGAGCGAAAGGCGCACGTGCGGTTGTCCTCGCCCCAGACGAGGGTCGTCGGCGCAAACGAGCCGAGGGCGTAGCGCTTGTACGAGTTGATGTTGGGGGCGAACAGCAGCGATAGCTCGCGGGTGCCAGCCACCTGACCGGCGACGTAGCGCTCGTAGAGCTCGGATCGACCAGTCGCGCCCTCGTCAGGGAACAGCGGCGTCTCCTCCGCCCAGAACGAGCAGTGGATATGACAGGAGTTGCCTTCGGCCTGATTGGGCTTTGCCATGAAGGTGATCGCTACGCCGTGCTGGAAGGCGATCTCGCGCGCCGCGAGCTTGTAGATGACGTGGTCGTCTGCCATCCGCAGCGCATCCTGATAGCGGAAGTTGATCTCATGCTGGCCGAGGTTGCACTCACCCTTGGAGTCCTCAAGCTTGAGCCCAGCCGCCTTCATGGCGAGGCGGATCGGGCGCACGACGTCCTCGACCATGGTGGTGCCGAGAATCGAGTAGTCCACGTTGTACGCATTGGCCAGCCGTAGCCCGCGATACCCCTTCTCCCGTGCCGACTCGTACGTCTCGCGGTAGAGCAGAAACTCGAGCTCGGAGCCGATCTTCGCCGTCCAACCGCGCTCGGTGAGGCGGGCCAGCTGCGCACGCAGGATCTGACGGGGCGACTCGACGACGGGCGTTCCATCGTGGTGCTCAACGTCGGCGAGGCACAAGGCGGTGCCGTCAAGCCAGGTGGCCCGTCGGATCGTGGACAGATCGGGCCGCAGCACGAAGTCTCCGTAGCCTGCGTCCCAGCTGGTCAGCGCAAAGCCAGGCAGCGTCGCCATCTCGATGTCCACGGCGAGCAGGTAGGCGCACGCCTCAGCACCGCGGTGGGCGATCTCTGCGACGAAGGCCTCGGCATCGATCCGCTTGCCCTGCAGGCGGCCCTGCATATCGGTCATCGCCAGCACGACCGTATCGATCTCGCCGCAGGCGACGGCGTGGCTCAGCTCGTCGAAGGTCACGCCCGTGCCAGCGCTTCCTGCTGTGGAACGCCGCGCACAGCCACCTACGAGGGCGGGCTAAAGAAGCCCTGATCGACGAGCCGCTGGCGATCCTCCGCCGACACCTCGACGTTCTTCGGCGTCAGCAGGAAGACCTTCTCAGCGATGCGCTGAATGGCCCCGTCGAGGCCGTAGGTCATGCCCGAGCCGAAATCGATCAGCCGACGGGAGAGGTCGGCCTCGGACGTCTGCAGGTTCATGATGACCGGAACACCGTTCTTAAAGCGGTCGGCGATCTGCTGCGCATCGTTGTACGAGCGGGGCGCGATGACGTGCACGCGCTGCGCGCTGATGCTGCTGCGCGCGGGCGTTGGCAGCGTCGGGGCCGGCGGGGGTGGCGAGGCGCTGCGTGGTGGCGCCGAGCGCAGGATGCTCGTCTCAACCCCGGCCAAGGCTCCAAGGTCGCCACCGCGGCTGTCACGGTCATAGCCACCGCTGCCACCACCGCTACCGCTACCGGCACCAAACCCGCCGCTGGCGCCGAGGCCACTGCTGCCACCGAGACCTACGCCCGTGTCATCGTCGCGACGCGGGCGTCCCGGCGAGGTCTCCTCAGCAGAGAAGAGGTCGTCGTACTCGTCGGCTGAGGCGCGTCCACGGCGGCGATCGATCCGCCGGACGCTCGGCATGCGCGGCGCACGCTCGACCTCCTCCTGCACGGGAGAGTGATCGTCGTAGAGACTCTCATCCTCGGCGAGGCCAAAGTAGACGAGGGTTCGGTGCCAGATACTGCCGCCGGACATGGCCCGATTGTAACCGCTGCGGCTACCGGGATGCGTCATCCGGCACGAGCAGGACGGATCCGGCTCGCACGAGCGTGGCACCCTCCTCGACGGCAACCTCAAAATCCTGGCTGGTACCCATCGACAGGTCGCCGAACGTGTGAACGCCGATCCACCGCTCTGCCGCCTGCTCGGCGAGCTCACGCAGCGCAGCGAAGGCCGCCCGCGAAGCTTCGGGCCGCGCCGCAAACGCCGGCATCGTCATCAGGCCTCTGACCCTGATGTTGGTGAGCGGCGCGAGCAGCTCGAGCAGCGCATCCAGCTCAGCCGGCGCAACGCCGTCCTTGTCCGGATCGCCGGCGGCATTCACCTCGATCAACACGTCCTGCGGCGCTGGTGAGCGACGCTCGAGCTGCGCCGCAGTCGACTCGGTAAAGAGCGAGTGGATCAGACTGACGTGGCCCGCGATCTCCTTGACCTTGCGGCTCTGGAGGTGGCCGATGAAGTCCCAGGTAAACAGGTCGCCGTACGCGGCCTGCTTGGCAACGAGCTGGTCGGTGCGGTTCTCGCCGACGCGGGTGATGCCGGCCGCGTGCAGCAGCGGCAGGTCCTCAGCCTCGAGATACTTGACCGCGGCGACGAGCTCGACCTCGGCAGCCGAGCGCCCTGCACGCGCGGCCGCCTCGGCGATCCGCTCGCGGGTGCGTGCAACGCCCGCCAGCACGTCATCAGGATTCCTCGGCATCAGGCCTCTCACGGTACGCGATCACGCCCTGCCGACCCGTCGTCGCGCCGTCGCGCCGATACGAGAAGAAGGCGTCAGCGTCGCTAATGGTGCAGAGCCCGGCGATGTCGATCTGGTCCGGTGCAACGCCAGCGTGGAGCAGCGCGACCCCGGCGCAGGCTGCGAGGTCCGCGGTGCCGCCGTACGCCGCGCCCGCACCGAACCGCTCGCGCAGTGGCCCGGCAACGTCCTCACCGACCTCGTACGCCCGTGGGCCCGCACACGGACCGACGGCCGCCGCGTACGCACCCGCGCCAAGCGCCGCGAGGGTCGCCTCCACGACGCCCCCCACGAGGCCCTTCCAGCCGGCGTGGACGACCGCGACCGCCGACCCGTCGAGCGCCGCGATCACGATCGGTACGCAGTCCGCAGACAGCGCGACGAGCGCGAGGTCGGGCTCCTGCGTGATCAGCGCGTCGGCTTGCGGCAGGTCACCCGCTGGCGCGAGGTAGCCGCCCGGTAGCGGCTCTGCGACGCGGACCGCCTTGCCGTGCACCTGGTGGTTCTGGGCGGTCCGCGCAGGATCGGCGCCCACGGCGGCACAGAGTCGCCGGCGATTCTCGGCCACTGCTGCGCGGTCGTCGTCGGTCGTCAGGCCCAGGTTGAGCGAGGCGAACGGCCCCGTGGAGACGCCGCCCTCGCGACCAGTGAAGGCCGCCACGATCCCCTCCGGCCCCTGCCAGCGCAGCAGCGGAAAAGCGGCGAAGTGATCCCACGTCAGCGACACAGGGTGAGCGTATCGCGGCGGGTCAGGGTAGACTGCCGCCGATGCTTAGCGGAATCGACTCGGCGCTCACGTCGCAGAAACTCGAGCAGCTCGCGCTGCTCATCCCCGTCCTCGTCATCTCGATGGTGCTGCACGAGATGGCGCACGGCTATATCGCCTACCGGCTCGGCGACCCGACGGCGAAGATGCTCGGCCGCCTGTCACCAAATCCGGTCCGCCACGTCGACCCGCTGGGCTCCGTGATGTTCGCCGTCTCCTGGATCGCGTCGGGCGGCACGTTCCTCTTCGGCTGGGCCAAGCCGATCCCGGTGCAGCCACGCTTCTTCAGCCACCCGCAGCGCGGCATGGCCATCGTCGCGATCGCCGGACCCATCACGAACATCCTGATTGCGTTCGTCATCGCCCTCGTCGGCGTCCACATCTCGGTGTCGTCCGACCTGATCGCGACCGTCATCCAGTTAGCATTCGTGCTGAACATCTGGCTCGCCGTCTTCAACATGCTGCCCATCCCGCCGCTCGACGGCAGCCGCGTCGTCGGTGCCTTCATGCCCGGCGAGATGCACGCTGCGTGGTCGCGCCTCGACCAGTACGGCATGATCATCCTGATGGCGATGATCTTCTTCTTTCGCCCCGTGCTCGACCTCGTCAGCGCGGTCAGCACCCCGATCTCAGACTTCCTGATCCGGCTTGCCGGCGGCTGACGTGCAGTCCCGTCCCCTCCTGCTCGCGGGGCTCGCGGCCCTGATCGTCGCAGTCGCCTTCATCGGCTTCGGTCTCGTCGCCGGCTCCTGAGGCTCGGGTCCTGAGCGCGTGAGGCTGCACACGGGGCAGTGCGGGCGATCAGCGCCGCTCACGCCCCGTGCACATCCTCAACGCCCACCCTGGTCTCGGCAAGGCATGCCAGACCGCGCCTACGGGTCGTTACGGCTCTAGACCAGCGGGCTCGTGCCAGCCATCCAGATGATCACGCGCTGGAACTGGCCCTGCTCGTTGAAGTCGTAGAAGCTGCAGTTGTGCATGTCGATCTTCGTGCCATCGGGCGACTCGCTGAGGAAGCGCTGCTCGGTGGCGACCTTGCCCTTGGCAACCTCAGTCACCACGTTGAGGACCTCATGCTTGATGAAGACCGAGTGGTCATAGAAGTCCGTCAGCATGCGGCGGATGCCGTCCCTGCCCGTGTGCGTGACGTTCGCCGTCTGAATGGTCATCGTGGCGTCGTCTGCGAAGTAGACGAGGGTAGCCTCGACGTCCTTCGCATCGACAGCAGCAAAGTAGTCCTTCACTGCGGCGCGCAGTGCATTCTCATCCCAGGCCATGGGTGGCTCCCCGTTTGGTCGTGCTGAGACCTCAGTGGTCCCGAGCCGATCCTAGACCCTGCGCTGCCTGCAATGCAAGACCTCCGCGAGCCGATGCGGCACCCAGCCGGCTGGTACGCTAACGCAGCGATGAGTCAACGTTTTCACCTCATCGTCGGATTGGCGGGGCTCGAGCACTGGCGACAGCCCGTGCCGCTTCGAGCGGAAGGC
>CAMDVX010000061.1 GCA_945877865.1 Bifidobacterium breve
CGGTCGTCGAGGCCCCAGTCGACGCGAGACGGGGCAAACTGACCTGCATCCCAGTAGCGCTTGTACGAGTTGACGGTGCTCGCGTAGACCGCCATCGATTCGGCCGCGTGCTTGAGCAGGCCTCCGAGCGCGGCCCGTGCGGTGTCAGAGATGTGGAGGTCGCGGCGGCCTGGCTCCTGAAACGCATTGACGCCAGCGCGCCACAGCGAGAGGTTATGGTGGCAGCCATTCCCCATCGTGCCGACTGCGGGCTTTGGCATGAACGTCACCTCGATGCCGAGCTCGCGGGCGACCTGAACGCAGATTTGCCGATACGTGATCAGGCGGTCCGCGGTGCGGTCAGCGCGGTCGTACATGAAGTTCAGCTCGATCTGGCCGGCGTCCTCGTAGTCGCCCTCAATCATGTCGATATCCATCGCCTGGGCGTAGCGGATCGTGCGCTGATAAATCTCGCGCGTCAGCTCGAGGGTGCCCGCGTGGTACGCGGTGCTGGCCCCGGGGCGAGCAACGGGGTCGTAGCCCGGTCCGGACCAGGACACCTCGGGCTCGCAGCCGCTACGCAGCTCGTATCCCGTGCTCGCCTCAAAATCGCGCAGACGCGTCTGCAGGAGACCGCGCACATCGGTGCTCAGCATGGCACCCGGTGCACGGTGGCTGTCGTCACGCCGGTAGAGGCGGCAGAGAAAGCGCCCGATCGATGGCTCCCAAGGCAGCACTTGGAAGGTGTCGGGATCGGGCATCACAACGAACTCCTCCGCGGCGATGCCACCGCCGAACAGCTCGCCGGCGCGGTCGACGGCGACGTCGGCAATCGCCGACCCGTGGAACTGGACGCCACGGTCAAGGCTGCGATGGAGATGGCGGGCTGGCACGACCTTCGCCAGCACGCGCCCGTTGATCGTGATGAACTGGTAGTAGATAAACTCCACGCCAGCCTCGGCAACGCGCTTGGCTAGGTCGTCCGAGGCGCGCGCATTGGCCTCCCGATGGGCGGTCAGTGCATCGCTCACCCGGCTGACCCGAAGGCGATTGGCTGCCGCACCGGGCCGGTGTTGCCCGAGTCCGGCAGGAACGACGGCTCAGCGGCGTAGCGCAGGTTCGGCAGGCGGCTCGCGAGCAGCGCGAAGGCCTCAGTCATGTCACCGCGTGCGATGAAGTGGCCGAGGCAGTAGTGCCGTCCACCTCCGAAGCCGAAGTGCTTCGGGCGGTCTCCCTGCGTGATGTCAAAGGTCGGCGGGTTAAAGACGCGATCGTCGGTGCCGCTGGACTCGGTAAACAGGTGGATCGTGGTTCCTTGGGGTATGAAGATCCCGTCGATCTCGCAGTCGTCGATCGCCTCGCGGGTGACCCACGTGGTGGTCGGACGGCTGCGCATGATCTCCTCGACGGCGTTCGCCGCTAGGTCGGGCTGCTGCCCCAGCAGCGTCCACTGCTCCGGGTGCCGCACGAAGAGGTCGATGCCGAGGCCGAGCTGGTTGCGCGTCGTATCGATGCCGCCCTGGAAGAGCAGGATCACCGTGTCGCGCAGCTCCTCGTCATCCAGCCGATCGGCGTCAACGTTGGCGTCAACGAGCGTCTGCAGGAAGTCGTCCTTCGGGTGGGAGCGGCGCTCGGCGATCAGCCCGTCCGCATAGGCTCCCATTGCGGCCAGCCCCTCCTCAACCTCGTCGAGACGGTCGCGTGCGGCGATGGAGAGGGCGAGGCTGATCTGCTCGGCCCACAGGGCGAGCGTCTCCCAGTCCGAGTCGTCGACGCCGAGCAGCTTGCAGATGACGCGCGTGGAGTATGGCTCCGAGAACTGGTGCATGAACTCGCAGTGACCGTCGTCGACGAAGGAGTCAATCAGCTCGTTGGCGAGGTCTTGGAACTTCGGCACGAGTCCCTCCACGTGCCGCGAGGAGAAGGCCGGGTTGACCAGCTTGCGCATACGGACGTGGTCGGCGCCCTCCTTGTTGAGCACGATGTTGCCCCACCAGCGCGCCCATGGACCGGTGATGCCGTTATGTCGCGACCACGCTGCACTCCCCTGAATCAGGCGCTTGTCGTTGACGAGTCGGCTGACCTCCTGATGGCGCAGGACGGCGAGCCCATACGGGGTGCGCGCGTAGGGGCCCGACTCGCGTGCTGCGCGGACGAGCTCAGAGCGCACCGAGAAAGCGGGGTTGCTGACGTCAAAGAACGGGAGGTCCGGAGCGTCGATCGGCGACAGTGGTAGAGCCATGCTCAGAACTCTACTGGGTAGGTTTCAATCGTCAAGCGCAGCCGCGAGACGACCGAGGTGCAGCCCGACGATCCAGTCGTAGGTCGCATCGATGTGCGCGGTGATCGCGCTCCGTGCCAGTGGCCCGTCCGCGGCCAGAATTGCCTGGAGAATGGGGGCATGTCCAAGCGTCGAGGCGCGGACAGCCTCGATCGAGCCGCTGCCTGGCAGCGCGCCGAGGATCTCTCCGAGCTCGGCCTGGAGCGCGGTCTCAGCCACCACGAGGCGTCGGCTACCGCTAGCCTCAGCGATCGCAATGTGGAACCCGCAGTCGGCGAGGCGATAGTCGGCGAAGGGACGCGACGCTGAAGCCTCCGCCAAGCCGGCTGCGGCTGTGACCCGCTGCAGCAGCGGCGCGTCTGCCCGTGCTGCGGCAAGCGCGGCCGCCTCCGTTCCAATTGCCCGTCGCCAGTCGATCAGATCAAGCAGCTCGCTTTGCGTCGGGACGCGACCAGCGTGGGCGAGGGGGGCGGTCACGTCGTCGACGACGAATGAGCCAGCACCTCGACCGCGGCGCGTCTCGACGTAGCCGGCGTCTCGGAGGATTGCCAACGCCTGCCGCAGGGTCATTGGTGCGACCTCAAGCCGCTCGGCGAGCTCGCGCTCGGGTGGCAGTCGCTCTCCTGGACGAAGGATGCCGGTGCCGATTGCCTCGCCGAGCCGGCGGACGATCCGCTCGACCGCACCCTCGACGAGCAACGGTGCAAAGACGCCGTCACGGGCGATGGGGGTGGTGTCACCGTTCATGTTCGTTGGGTTGCAGGGTACCGGAAGGTTGGGTGGGCGGCTGGCCGCTGACGAGAGGTGACGTAACCTGACCGCATGGAGTTTCGCTGCGCACTGATTGGTTTGGCTGGCCGGCCTAACGTGGGAAAGAGCACGCTCGTCAATGCCATCGTGGGGCAGCACGTCACGATCACCTCGGATCGGCCGCAGACGACGCGGCGTCGGATCGCTGGCGTCGCCCATGGCGATGAGTGGCAGCTCGTGCTCGCGGACCTGCCGGGGATCCAGATTCCACGCGACGGCTTGACGGCTCGGATGGCCGCTAGCGTGCGCGAGACGCTTGCTGACGTCGACGTCGTCCTGCTCGTGGTCGACGCTTCGCAGGCGATCGGTGGCGGCGACCGGGCAAGCGCGGAGGCGGCCTTTGCCTGCGGTGCCCCCGTGGTGATTGCTGTCAACAAGGTTGATCATCTCAAGCCCGAGCGGATTGGTGCGGTGATGCAGCAGGTCTCGGAGCTGGGGCCGTTTGAGGATATTCACCCCGTCTCGGCCAAGACCGGTGAGGGGGTAGACGCGTTGATCAAGGACCTCGTGCGCCTCGCACCCGTTGGCCCCGCGCTGTTTCCGCCGGAGGCGAGCTCGTCCGACCCGGTGCGGCTCCAGATCTCGGAGCTGATCCGCGAGCAGGCGCTGCGTCGCCTCCGCGACGAGGTTCCGCACGCCATGACGGTAGTGGTCGAGCAGTACGATGCGCCAACGAAAAAGCGGGCGGCACGCGTCGAGGCGTCGATCTACGTGGAGTCGGCGTCGCAGCAGGGGATCGTGATCGGCGCAGGCGGGTCGATGATTCGGGAGATCGGCTCGTCGGCGCGGCCCGGTATTGAGCGGATCATCGGCTCCAAGGTGATGCTGCAGCTGCGGGTTAAGGCGCAGCGCGGCTGGCGCGATGATCCAAGCCTGCTCGACCGCCTCGGTCCCTAGTCCTCCTCAGAGGTCTCGCCGGCAGAGGCTGCGTGGCGCGGGGTGGCGCACACCCCACCTTTAGACCAATCGGAGCTAGCTCGTTGGTCTCTGGAAGACGCCTGGCGTGTAGACGCAGGTGGCGTTCCACAGCAGCCAGCCATCGGCACCCGTACGGTCGGAGGCATCGATCTGCTGTTGGACCTGAGGCAGACCGTAGGGAATGCCACCCATCGTGAAATCCTGCAGCCATGGTCGGATCTCCATCGTGCCTCCGTTCGTCCGGCGACGCCAGTCGGCAAGCGCTGCGGCAATCGTTGGTCCAGGCGTGTCGCCTGGCTTGTCGATACCAAACTGCCCGTCAGAGAAGTGCGAGGGATAGATCATGGGATAGACGGCATCAAGGGTGGTGCGAAGCTTGCCCGGGCGCTGGCCAATGCCAAGATCGTCGGTGGCGGCGAGTCCAAACATGGCAGCTGAGATGCGCACGCCGCGTGGCTTCAGCTGCGCGGCAGCCTTCTTCAGAAACGAGGTGATGGTGTCGTCGCGGCTGCGCCGTGGGTCGTGGAAGACCATAGAACTGGAGTCGCCATCGGTCGGATAGCGGACGTAATCGAACATGATCTCGTCGAAGCCGAGCTCAGCCGAGTAGACCGCGAGCTGAATTGGGTAGTCCCATGCCTTCTCATTGGTGGGGTCCATCCATGGAATCCCGATATCGTTCTTCCAGATGCCGCCCCCCCGTTTATGGACGGCGAGCGCAGGCCGTTGGGTGGGGGCATAGCCGTCTTGGAACGTGACGATGCGGCCGATCACGTAGAGGCCCGCGTCGTGGGCTCGACGGAGCACGGCCACCGGATCGTAGATGTTCATGTGCGCGCCGGACCTTCGGGCGCTCGGGATGGGCGTGGTGAAGGAGATCTCGCCACGCTCGTCCTTGATGTCGATCTGAATGGCGTTCATGCCGACCTTCGGATCGGCGAGGGCCATGATCGGGTCCATCAGGCTGGGCGTAGCGACGCCGTAGCTGGTGACGTGGACGCCACGGATGTGATCCGGCATGGCAATGTGGCCACCGACGGCGGTCGCTGCCGCAGATTGCTTGGTCGAGGCGGCCTTGGTCTTGCTGGCCTTTGGAATCACCGTCTGATCTCGGCTCCACGTGAAGGCGAAGGCGGCTACCGCTACCGGTGCGAGCAGGAGCAAGGCTGCGGTTAGCCGACGCTTGCGCTGCTTCGAGCGGGCGGCGATCCGCTGCTTCGCCCGGCGGGAGTTGCGCAGCGCCTCTTGATGCGCGTCGTAGCGTCGCTGGTCGCGAAAATCCTCGAGCGAGTGGTCACGAAATTCAGTCATGGGTAGTTGGTTGCCAATAGTAGCCGATCCAGCGGCGATTTGGGGCGTCCTGACCCACCACGAGCCGGTAGGCTCCGAGCGTGGTCCGTCGCATCGCTAACCCGTCCAAGTCCATCGAATTGATGTTCCTGCGGCCGCGAGCTGCAGCTGGCGTCTGCCGTGACTTCTGCGCGGTGGCGCTCGAGCACCACGTGGCAGCTGTGTGCGTTCCACCGACGCACGTCGTCGGTGCGGTGGAGGGGCTGCACGGCTCGGACGTCAAGGTGGTTGCGCTGATCTCCCATCCGTTCGGAGCCGATACCCCGGCAGTCAAGGCCCAGGCCTGCCGTGAGGCCATCGCGGCAGGCGCGCAGGAGGTAGAGGTGGTCGTAGACCTCGCGGCGTTCGCCTCGGGGTACCCAGGGCACATCAGGGAGGAGCTGCGTCGCTGTTTGGCGGGAGCCCGCGAGGTTAACGCCGAGGCGCTCGTGCGGGCGGTGATCGAGACCGGGACGTTCGATGACCGCCATCTGCGGCTGCTGGCACGCGCCGTGCTCGCGGCCGAGGTCGACATGCTGGTGACCTCGTCTGGGCTCGCGCCCGAGGCGGATGGTCTGCTTGACATCGCGCTGATGCGCGAGGAGGTCGGCGCCGACCTCCTCGTCAAGGCCGTTCGTGGGGCACGAAGCCAGGTGGAGGTGGAGGAGCTGCTGGCTGCGGGAGCCTCGCGCGTCGGCGTGCCGACGGCTGATGCACTGACGGGTGGGCACTAGCCCCTCAGCGCGCTGGCAAGCCCGCGCACGCCAGTCGTGTCGCTGACCCGCACGCGTGACAGCTCAAGCGGGTGGGCCGCCGAGTGCTCAATGCCCGGGGCAGTCGTCGTCGCCAGCACGTAACCGGCCTCCTTGACCTCGGTGACTGCCTTCGGATCGACGCGCCCGACCGGGTAGCAGAACCACTGCACGAGATGACCGAGGTGGGTCTCCAGCGTCTTCTTGGACTCCTTCAGCTGCTTCATGGCCTGCTCCGGCTTAAGCGATGGAATCTCCTTATGGGAGACGGTGTGGCTGCCGATATCCCAGCCACGCTGCTCGAGGATGTCGAGGTGGTTCCACGTCATCCACTCCGGCGCGGCCTTACGATCCTTGGCAATGCGGTCCGTGATGATGTAGGCAGTCCCAAAGAAGCCAAACTTCGACATGATCGGAGCGGCCTTGGTGGCGATGCTTCGGTAGCCGTCGTCGAAGGTGATCATGATCGGCTTCTTGGGCAGGTCGGCACCGTTGATCAGAGCGTCGTAGAGCTGCTGCTGCGTGATCGTGGTGTAGGACTGGTCCTTCAGCCACTGCATCTCCAACGCGAACTCCTGAGGATCGACGGTGAGCCCGCGCGTGACGGCCGGCTCGTCGCCGGTGAGCACAGCAATTCGGTGGTACATCAGGATCGGCACCTTGATGGTGCGCTTGGGAAGCGGGTCGGGCAGGACCAGCTCGGCACCTTGGCCAGCTGCCGTGTCGGGCGCGGCGCCAGCGACCGCCGCTCCATCACCCGCGGTGCCGGCATCCACCGCAGCACCCGCGCTGTCGGTGGCCGACGAGCTCATCGGTTGATCCTTGTGGAGAAACACCGAGCCACCAACTACGACGGCGACGAGCACGCCGAGAATCGCTGTGGCGGGAGTCAATCGCACAGGCGAAGAGTACAACGTCTCTCCCGCCCCTATTGTTCTAGCGTGGCAAAGACGAATGGAGCCGGCTGGACGACGCACGCGGTCAGGATCCTGCACGACGACGTCGTCCAGATTGAGGAGCATGACGTCGAGACGCCCGAGGGTCGACGCTACGTCTTTCCGGTCATCCGATCACCCGGGTTCGCTAAGGTGGTGCCGTTGCTTCCGAGCGGTGAGGTCGTGCTGGTTCGCCAGTATCGGTATGCCGTGGGCATGACGACGCTTGAGCTCCCGGCAGGAGCCATCGACCCGGGAGAGACGCCGCTCGCGTGCGCCCAGCGCGAGCTTGGCGAGGAGGCGCTGCTGACCTGCGATGTGCTCGAGCCGCTCGGCGAGTTCTGCACGAGCCCCGGGCGGATGGACGAGCGCGGGTTCATGTTTCTGGCACGTGACTGCCGACCCGACCCCACGGCGCGTCAGCATGAGCCCACGGAGCCGGTGGCGATGCCGCTGGCTGGAGCGATCGCCCTGATCGGTACCGAGATCCTTGCTGCGTCTACCTCGCTCGCGTTGCTGCTTGCCGAGCGCCGGCTCGGAGGCGGCGATCGGTGACAATCCGGGCATGACCGCCATCACGCCGACAGGCCCGCGCGCTGCGGGCGTCCACTGGGATCTGACCGCAATCTGCACGTCCGTCGTCGCGGCACGTGAGCTGCTGACTGGGACGATCGCGACGGCGGAGGCGTTTGACTCCCGCTACCGGGGCCACGTCGCGGCGCTCGATGCTGCCGACCTCGCCGAGGCGCTTGCGGAGCTGGCGCGGATCTCGAATGCGCTGCACCGGGTCGGCTCGTACGTCGGCCTGCGCCGCAGCGTCGACGTCAACGACGACGAGGCGCGCGATTTTGAGACCGTTGTAGATCAGGGGATGGTGCGAGCGCAGAACGCGCTGCGCTTTTTCGACCTCGAGTGGATTGCACTGGACGATGCCGTCGCCCAGCCGCTGATTGACGCGCCGGAGAACGCCGCGAATCGTCATCACCTCGCGTCGGAGCGGCGCTTCCGACCGCACGTGCTCCCGGACGACCAGGAGCGCATGCTGGCGGAGCGGGAGCCCGTGGTTTCCGCTTGGCAGAACCTGTTCGCGCAGACGGTCGCGAACATCCGCGCGCCGTTCGACGATGGCACTGGCTCAGCAGAGCGCACCGTCGACGAGCTGCTGGCCTACGTCCACACGCCGGATCGCGCGGTGCGGCTCGCCGCGTTGGAGACGCTCTACGTGGCGCTCGAGCCCCACGGTGACGTGCTCTCTGCCTGCTACGACAGCATCGTTGCCGACCGACTCACGATGGATCGCCTGCGCGGCTACGACTCGCCGATTGCACCGCGGCACCTCTCCAACGAGCTGGAGCCGGCATGGGTTGACGCGATGATGGAGGCGATCGAGGCGCGCTACGGCATGGCGCAGCGCTGGTTTCGCAAGAAGGCCGAGCTGATGGGTCTTGAGCAGCTCCACCTTGCAGATCAGTACGCACCGCTGGGCAAAGGTCGTGCGATGCCCTACGAGGAGGCGCTGCTCATCGTCTCCGACGCCTTCGGCGAGTTTTCGCCCGCAATCCGTGCGGTCTCCGATAGCGTCTTCGCGGATCGACGCGTCGATGCCGAGCCGCGGCAGGGCAAGCGCGGCGGGGCCTTCTGTGCCTCGGTTGCCCAAGACGCGCAGCCGTTCATTCTGCTCAACCACACCGACACGCTGCGCGACCTGATGACGGTCGCACACGAGCTCGGACACGGGATGCACTTCGCTCTCTCCAGCCGCGATCAGACTGCCCTGTCAATGCACGCGCCGCTGGCCCTCTGCGAGGTGCCGAGCACGTTTGCGGAGCTGCTCGTCTTCGATCGAATGCTGCAGCAGGAGCCCGATGCGGCCACGCGGATGGCGCTGATTCGTCAGGAGCTCGAGTCCGGCTTCGCGACGGTCTTTCGGCAGACGATGATGGTCCGCTACGAGCAGGATGCCTACGCGGCGCGTGCCGCCGGGCAGGCGCTCACCAAGGATCGTCTGGCGGAGTTCTGGTTGAGTCGCAATCGTGCCTACTATGGCGATTCGATGGAGCTGCCCGACGGCTATCGCCGTGGCTGGAGCTACATCCCACACTTCATCAACACGCGCTTCTACACCTACGCATACGCGTTCGCGCACCTTGCGAGCCTCACGCTCTACGCGCTCTATCGGGAGGATGGCGACGCGTTCGTCGGCCCGTACCTCGAGTTCCTCGCCACCGGCGGGTCGATGTCGCCGGGCGAGCAGCTGGCCGCGTTCGGGATTGACCTTGCTGACGCGGCGACGTGGTCGAAGGGCCTCGACGAGATGGAGCGGATGCTCGAGCTCGCGCTCGCAGGCTGAGGCATGCCGACTCTCGCGCGAATCGACGCGGTGCCGGGCGAGGCCGCGTTCTATGCCGACGACCTGATGGCGATCCGCGCAGGAGCCACGCATGATGGCTTTGCTTATCGCGGCGAGCCGATCACGCCAGGCCATCTTGCGGTGCGGAGTCCGTCGCGGGCGCTGCTCGTTCGCGTCGAGACGACGACGGGTGCGTTCGGTTGGGGCGATGCGGTGGCTGTCCAGTACGCCGGCGTCGGT
>CAMDVX010000062.1 GCA_945877865.1 Bifidobacterium breve
TGAGGGTGGCCTCCATCTTCTCCGTGTCGTAGGCACCCTTGAGGGTGGTGAAGTGGCTGTTCGGGATTGCGCTCACGTCAGTAGCTCCGGGCCAGCGGCTGGTGTTTGGTGATGGTGACGGGACGATAGTCGAGCCGAACCTGCCCGCCATCGTTCCAGTTGAGCGTGTGCTTGAGCCAGTGGTCGTCGTCGCGCACGGTGTAGTCGAGGCGCGAGTGGGCGCCACGGCTCTCCGTGCGTGGAATCGCGCTGGTCACGAGGCAGTCTGCGCACTCAAGCAGCGAGTGCAGCTCGAGCGCGGTGGTGAGATCGGTGTTGAAGACGGAGCCATGATCGTCGATGCGCAGGTTGCGGGCGCGCTCGCGCAGCTCGTGGACCTTGTCCTGGCACTCCGTGAGGACGTCCCCGGTGCGGTAGACGCCCGCCTTGTCGTACATCGTCTTCGCGAGCTCCTCGCGGATCACTCCCGGGCGCTCACCCTCGCTGTTGTTGAGGATGCCCGCGATGCGACGATCCTCATCAGCCAGCGCGGCCGGCTCGATGCGGGCGCCGGTGTCTCCCTGCGCGTGGACGCGCTCGGCGGCGGCCTGGCCGGCGCGACGACCGAACACGATCGTCTCCATCAGCGAGTTGCCGCCGAGGCGATTAGCGCCGTGGACGGAGACGCAGGCGACCTCGCCGGCGGCCCACAGGCCCGGCACGATCGTCTCGCCCCAGACGTCGCAGTCGACGCCACCCATGTGGTAGTGCGCGCCCGGTCGCACCGGGATCGGCTGCTCAATGGGATCGACGCCCGCGTAATCCATCGCGAGCTCGCGCGAGCCGGGCAGCCGCGACTTGATCTTCTTCCACCCGAGGTGCGTCAGGTCGAGCAGGACGCAGCCGTCGACGCCGCGACCATCGGCGATCTCCCTCCACTCGGCACGCGAGACGACGTCGCGGGAGGCCAGCTCCATCGCGTTCGGCGCATCGTGCTTCATGAAGCGCTCGCCATCCTTGTTGCGCAGGTAGCCACCCTCGCCGCGGCAGCCCTCTGTGATCAGCACGCCATTCGACTTGAGCGTGGTCGGGTGGAACTGCATGAACTCCATGTCCTTCAGCGGCACGCCAGCGTTCCACGCGAGGGACATGCCGTCGCCCGTGCACGCGTACGCGTTGGTGGTGCCGTAGTACATCCGGCCAACTCCACCCGTGGCGAGGATGACGTGGTTCGCCTCGATCGCATGGAGGCCGCCCTTCTGCGTGTCCCAGGCGATCAGCCCGGCGCACTGGCCCTCGTCGATGACGAGCTTCGTGGCGAAGAACTCCTCGTAGACCTTGATGTCGTACTTGATGAGCTGCTCGTAGAGCACGTGGATCAGCACGTGGCCGGTGATGTCGGCCGAGTAGATCGTGCGTGGCGCACCCGCCGCACCGAAGGGGCGCTGCGCAAGCTTGCCGTCGGCGGAGCGCGTGAAGATCGCTCCCATGTGCTCCAGCTCGTAGATGTCGTCCGGCGCCTCGCGGCACATGATCTCGATCGCGTCCTGGTCGCCGAGGTAGTCAGAGCCCTTGACGGTGTCGAAGGCATGGCTCTCCGGCGAGTCCTCCGTGGCGTTGCCCAGCGCGGCGTTGATGCCGCCCTCGGCCGCACCCGAGTGCGAGCGGGTCGGGTGGAGCTTCGAGATGACGGCGACGTCGACCCCAGCGCGCTTGGCCTCAATCGCCGCACGCATGCCGGCGAGGCCGGCTCCGAGAACCACTACGTCGTGTCGAATCACGAGAAACCTCCGAAAGTGAGACGCAGCGAAGCCGCGCGCGTTGAAAGGGTACGTGCGACGACGGAAAGCCGCAAGGACGTTACAGCCGATACATGACTCTGTGGCTGCACTAGGTCTTTCGTGGGCAGGGTCCGCTCCGGCTGACGGGCAGACCCCGTAGCCTTCCACGCAATGGTGCGCACCGTCATCCGCGAGGCGTTCGGCCTCTACCGCAGGCTGTGGCGACAGCTGATCCCGACGACGGCGCTGATCTTTCTGCCGTATGCGCTGGTGCTGCTGGTGCTGACCCTGCTCGTTCCCGAGACCACGAGCACGCAGCAGAGCCTCGCCATCCTCGACGCTGCGGGGTCGCTGCTGCTGTTTGCGCCGCTCGCGTCGATCGTGTCGATCCGCTGCGGCATCGCGGCCGATCGCGGCGACGCGCCGTCCGTCCGACCCACGCTCGGCGAGGCCTTCACGCTGCTGCCGTCCTACGTCGGCACGCAGCTCCTCACCCTGCTGGTGATTGCGTTCCTCCCTGGGGTTCTGCTGCTCGCCGGGTACACGGGCAACTCGCAGCTGCTCGTCGCGGTCGGCGCCGGCACGCTGCTGGCCTCGGCGATCCTCAACGGCATCCGCCTCTCCATCGCCACCATCCTCGTCGCCACCGGCGATGCCCGCTTCGCCCGCGCTCTGCGCGGCTCGGCGCAGCTGACCCGCGGCCGCTTCTGGGGCGTCCTCGGCGTCGTCAGCCTGCTTGGTCTGATTAGCCTCGCCGTCGGGCTGGTCTTCTCTGCCGCCGTCCTCGGCGCCCCCGCCGGTGCCATCCGCGCCGTGCTCGATGCGGCCGCAGGCGTCGTCGTCAACGCCATCACGCTGCCGCTCATCACGCTCGGCCTGTACCGGGCGTACGTCAACCTTCACGCGGCAAACGCGAAGGCACGCGAAGGCGCCCAGCCGTAGCGTCGGTTTTGCCCGGCCGGCCGCAGGCGGCGCGAGCGAGAACGGCTAGCGTCGGCCCCGGCTAGCCCTGCGCGTCGGAGCCGATGTCTGCGCGGCGCTGAAGGCCGTCGAAGGCAATCAGGTCGGCCGCTGCGTAGGCCGCGGCTCCCGCGGCTGCACCGTCAGACCCGCGGGCGGTCACGGTCAGGACGCGGCCACCTGCGGTGACGATCTGACCGTCAGTGTAGGCAGTGCCCGCGTGGAACACGGCGGTGTCGCGGTGGCGCGCCGCCTCGCCAAGGCCGTGGATCGGCACGCCGGTCTCGGGCACGCCCGGATAGCCGCGGGCGGCGAGCACGACGGCGACGGCTGCACCAGCGCTCACGCGCAGCGCGCCAGCCTCAAGCGTGCCAGTCGCGCAGCGCAGGAGCCACGGCAGCAGATCCTCAGCGAGCCGTGGCAGCACCGCCTGCGTCTCGGGATCGCCGAAGCGGACGTTGAACTCGAGCACGCGCGGGCCGGTTGGCGTCAGCATCAGCCCCGCGTAGAGGCAGCCGCTAAAGCCGATGCCCCGGCGACGCAGCTCGCGCAGGACGGGCACGTGGACCGTCTCGACGATTCGGCGCGCAGCCTCGTCGCTGACGCCGGGCGCTGGCGAGACGGCTCCCATGCCACCCGTGTTTGGCCCTGTGCCACCCTCGCCGATGCGCTTGTAGTCGCGGGCCGAGGGCAGCGGCACCGCCACCTCGCCGTCGCAGAGCGCGAGGACCGACACCTCAGGGCCCTCCATGCGCTCCTCGATCAGGAGCGTGGCGCCGGCCTCGCCAAGCCCACCGGCCAGCAGGTCGGCCGCGGCGGCCTCCGCCCCGTCCGCGTCATCGCAGACGAGCACGCCCTTGCCCGCAGCAAGACCATCAGCCTTGACGACGACGCGACCACCGAGGTCGGCGATCGCCTGCCGAGCCTCCGCGAGATCTGTCGCCACCCGAGACTGCGCGGTATCCACGCCCGCTGCCACGAGCACCTCCTTAGCAAAGGCCTTCGAGCCCTCGAGGCGCGCAGCCGCGGCGCTCGGCCCGAACGTCGCGATGCCCATGCTGCGCAGCTCGTCGGCGAGGCCGAGCACGAGCGGCACCTCAGGGCCAATCACCACGAGATCGACGTTGAGGTCGTGGGCGAGCGCAACGAGGCCCTCCACGTCGTCGGCCCGGACGGGATGGCAGGTGGCGATCAGCGCGATGCCCGGGTTGCCGGGCGCGGCATGGACCTCAAGGCACAGCGGGCTGGCGGCGATCAGCGAGGTGAGCGCGTGCTCGCGCCCGCCAGAGCCGACGACCAGTACCCTCAACGCACGCTCCGCGCGACCGCTTCCATGCCGTGGGGCGCCAGCACCTGATCGCGTCGCACGCCGACGCCAACGAGGGTGACGGGAATGCCAAGCTGCTCCCCGACCCACGTGACGTAGTCGCGGGCGGCCGCGGGCAGGTCGTCCCACTCCGTCACGTCAGAGATGTCGACGCCCCAGCCGGGGCGCTCGACGAAGACGGGCTCGGCGTGGTGAAAGTCGGACTGGTGCCCTGGAAACTCCTCCGTCACGGTGCCGTCCGGCAGGCGGTAGGCCGTGCAGACGGGGATCGACTCGAACATCGACAGGACATCGAGCTTCGTCAGCACCAGCTCGGTCAGGCCATTGAGGCGCACCGCGAACCGCAGGCCCACCAGATCGAGCCAGCCGCAGCGCCGCTCGCGACCCGTCGTCGTGCCGAACTCGGCGCCGATCTCGCGAATCTTCGCGCCTCGCTCCTCGTCGGCCTCGCTCGGAAACGGACCCGCACCAACGCGCGTCAGGTACGCCTTCGCAATGCCGAGGACGCTGTCGATGCGCGTCGGGCCGACGCCGCAGCCCGTGCAGGCGCCACCGGCGATCGGGTTCGACGACGTCACGAACGGGTAGGTGCCGTTGTCGAGGTCGAGCAGCGTGCCCTGGGCGCCCTCGAAGAGGACGCTGCGGCCCGCACGCAGCGCCTGGTCGATCAGCAGCGACGTATCCGCGGCGTACGGCTTGAGCCGCTCGGCATAGCCGGCGAGCTCGTCGCAGATCGCGTTGGGATAGAGCGGGCCCTGGTCGCGACCGCGCAGGATCTCGCGGTTGCGGATCGCCAGCGCCGCGGCGACCTTCTTCTGGAGGATGCCGGGGTCGAACAGGTCTTGGACGCGAATGCCAACCCGCGACGCCTTGTCGGCGTAGGCCGGGCCGATGCCGCGGCGAGTCGTGCCAATCTGCAGCGCGCCGAGGCTCACCTCGGACTGCTGGTCGATCAGGCGGTGCCACGGCATGATCACGTGCGCGTTCATGGAGATCCGCAGGCCCTCGACGGAGCGGCCACGCGCCTCGAGCCCATCAAGCTCGCCGCAGAGGACCTCCGGGTCGATGACGACGCCGTTGCCGAGGATGCAGAGCTTGCCTGGCTCGAGGATCCCGCTCGGGAGGAGGTGAAACTTGAAGGTCTCGTCGCCGTGGACGACGGTGTGGCCGGCGTTGTTGCCGCCCTGATAGCGGGCCACGATCTCGAATCGCTCGGCCAGCAGATCGACGATCTTGCCTTTGCCCTCATCGCCCCACTGGGCACCAACGACGACCGTTCCGCTCATCTAGAACTCTCCTCGTGCCAAGTCGGAGAACGTGGTGAGGTGCGGCACGAACGCTAGGTCGACGCTGCCGACAGCGCCGTTTCGGTGCTTCGCCACGATCAGCTCGGCGATGCCGGGCTTCTCCGATTCTTTGTTGTAGTAGTCGTCACGGTAGATGAACATGACGACGTCCGCATCCTGCTCGATCGAGTTGTGGACGACGATGTCCTCAGCGACGAAGCTGTGGAGCCCAGCGACGGTGAGGTCGAAGACCTCGGCCCGACCAGCGGGCTCGATGCTGCGGACGGCATCCCACCCAACCGCAACGCCCGTCGCAGCGCCTGCCGGGGCTCCTGCCGGTAGCTCTCCGGGCACGGCGAGCCGGTCGCCGACGCGCAGCGCATCGAGGCGCTGCCAGTCGTCGCGCAGCCGGAAGCGATGGTTAGCGGTTGCCCGCAGCTGGCGTCCCGACTCGAGCGTAATGCGCTGCACCTGCTTAATGCCAGTCGAGAAGGCATTGGTGACGACGCGCGGCTCTAGCAGCGACGTGGCGGGATTGATCGCGAGCACGCGCTGGCCAATGCGCGCGGGCATCTCGCCGATCGGAACGCGCTCGCCCGTGTCGGGCAAGAGCACGCGCGACTCAGCCGTCAGGCACCCCGACTCGCGCAGGTCCGAGAGCAGCGGGTGCTTGTCGGTGCGCGACTCGACCGCGCGGGACAGCTGAGACAGCGCCAGCACGGGGACGTCGAGCTCGCGGGCGAGCACCTTCAGCGAGCGGGAGATCTGGCTGATCTCCTGCACGCGCGACTCGGCCGTGTCGTTCGCGCTCATCAGCTGCAGGTAGTCGACCATGACGAGCCCGAGATCCGGGTGGCGCATCTTCAGCCGGCGCGCCTTGGAGCGAATCTCCATCAGGTTGATGCCGGCCGTATCGTCGACGAAGATCGGTGCTGGCGTCAGCCGGTTGCAGGCATCGGTGACGCGATGCCAGTCGTCGTCGCGCAGGTCGCCGCGCCGCATCCGCATCGAATCGACCTTCGACTCGGACGAGATAAAGCGCTGCGCGATCTCGTTACGCGCCATCTCCAGGCTAAAGATCACCACGGGCACCTTGGCCACCACGCCGAGGTGCCGGGCGATGCCGAGGGCGAGCGAGGTCTTGCCCATCGCGGGGCGCGCGGCGAGGATGATCAGGTTCGAGTTCTGGAAGCCCGAGGTGATCTGGTCGAGCGACTTGAGCCCGGAGGGCACGCCGGTCAGTCCACGCGTCTCACTGGCTGCCGTCATGCGGTCGACCTCGTCGGGCAGCAGGTCGGCGATCGGCACGAGCTCGCTCGTCGCGCGCGACTGCGCCACCTCGAAGATGGCCGACTCGGCCTGGTCGAGGATCTCGCGGACGTTGCCTTGCCGCTGATAGCCGAGCTCGGCGATCAGGTGCCCCGCGGCGGCAACGCGTCGCATCAGTGCGACGTCGCGCACGATCTGCGCGTGGCTGCGCGCGTTCGCCGCGACGGTGACGCTGGAGGACAGCCCGAACACGAAGCCGCGACCGCCGACGTCCTCAAGGCTACCCATGCGCTCCAGCTCGTCCGACACCGTAACGGCATCGATCGGCTCGCTGCGATTGAGCAGGGCGAGGATCGCTCGGAAGATCGTGCCGTGGGCCTGCCGGTAGAAATCGCCCGGATTGGTGATGACCTCAGAGACCGTAATCACGGCCTGCTCGTTGATCATCATCGCACCGAGCACAGCCTCCTCGGCATCAAGGTCCTGCGGCGGGAGGTGTGCGCCCTCTGGCGCGGGGGGCATCCCGCCCGCTCGCTACTCGGCCGGCTCGGCCGTCGCGTCGCCTACTGGCTCTTCGGCGGGGGGCTCCACGGCGGCAGCCTCCTCCATGTCGAAGCCCTCGGCCTGCACAACCTGCGTCTTGACGGAGGCGCGGACCTCATGGAACACGTCGATCTCCACGAGGTACGACCCGAGCGCCTTGATCGGCTCCTCAAGGCGGATCTTGCGACGGTCGACGCGCACCTTGCGGGCGCGCCAAATCTCGTCTGCGAGGTCGGCGGCAGTGACGGAGCCGTAGAGGCGTCCATCGGGGCCGGACCGGGCGGGAATCGTGAGCACCGTCTTCGTCAGCAGCGCGGCGATCGTCTGCGCCTGCTCCGCCGTGCGAGCCTCCTGTGCGGCGCGCGACGCGGCGAGGTTCTCAACCTCGGCGATGCGGGCGGGCGTCGCCTGCTCGGCAAGCTTGCGCGGCACGAGGTAGTTGCGGAGGTAGCCGCGAGCGACCGCGACAATGTCGCCGCGGTGGCCGAGGTGCTCGACGTCGTCGAGGAGGATCGCTTTACGTGTACCGGAACGTGCCATCGATTAGTCCTTGTGCCTCAGAAGGGAATGTCGTCGTCGGCCGTGGCAGTGCCACCGGACCACGCGTCGGGGATGTCGGAACCAGCGTTCTGGGTCGGGGGCTGGCTCGGCGCTGGCGCGGAGTACTCGCCGCCGCCACCACCGCCACCCTCGCGCGGACCGATAAACTGCACTGAGTCGGCGATGACCTCAACGCTCTCGCGCTTGCCGCCGCCGTCCTTCGCCTCCCACTCGCTCCACGAGAGGCGGCCGTCAACCGCGACCTGCCGACCCTTGGCGAGGAAGCGCGCCACGTTCTCGGCCTGAGCGCCAAAGCTGACGACGTTGAAGTAGTTCGGCTCCTCGACCCACTCGCCCGTATCGCCCTTCTTGCGGCGATTGTTGACGGCGATGCGGATCGTGCAGACGGCGAGCCCGCCCGCGGTCGCGCGCATCTCGGGATCCTTCGTGAGGTTGCCGACGAGAACTACTCGATTGATATTCGCCATTGGAGTGCCCTTTCTGAGACGTATTCCGAGCCCAGATCCTCAGTCACCGGTGACGACGACTTCCTTACGGAAGCGCGCACGGGATGACCGGATCCGCGTCAGGCTTCCGCCACAGCCTCCGACTTCCGCGAGGGATGCGCCTGATGGACGGCCTTGTGCCGCAGAACCTCATCCATGATGGAGAGGACGCGCTGGGCCTCATCAAGCACGACCGGCGACGAGGTGAAGCGAATCACCCAGTAGTCGCCCTCCTCGCGCTTCTTGATCGGGAACTGCAGCTTCCGTCGCCCCCACGGGTCGATGGCGTCCCACGTGCCGCCACCACCGAGGATGATGTCGCGCACGCGGTGCACGATCTCCTCCTGGCGTGCCTCGTCCACTTCTGGGTCGAGGATCAGCATGAACTCGTAGGCGCTCACTCTTCGTCGGGTCCTTTACTTCGGTCTAACGCGGCATCGCACGGCGGAGTGCCGCGAGGAGGAAGATAGCAGCGTCAGCGAGTATGCGCGCCGTGGCGCTACTCTGAACCGATGCGACAGCGCACAATCGTCTCCGGAGCATTCGCCAGCATCGCAGTCCTGCTGGCCGCCGGCGCATCGGTCGCACCTCGCGCCTGGCGCTGCCTCCTCGGCTCCGCCCCGGACCAGGGGCCTGCTGGCGCGTCCGGCGGCGTGTCCGGCGGCGTGCCGAGCGGCGGGTCTCGTGACGCACGGCATGGCGGTTCTGCTGGCGTGCCGAGCAGCGGGTTTGGAGACGGGGGTGGAGGTGGGTTTGGAGACGTGGGTGGAGGTGGGTTTGGAGACGTGGGTGGTGTCGCGTCTGACGGCGTGCCGCCCGGTGACCCGGATTCGGCCTTCGCCGAGGAGGCCAACGCGGCGCTGCGGCAGCAGCTCCGGTCGCGAATCGACGACCTGGAGGCCCGCCCAATCGAGCAGCTGCTTGGCCCGCTCGATCCGGACCTCGTAGTCGACGC
Source organism: Bifidobacterium breve (assembly GCA_945877865.1). Taxonomy (GTDB): domain Bacteria; phylum Actinomycetota; class Thermoleophilia; order Gaiellales; family F1-60-MAGs149; genus F1-60-MAGs149. The sequence goes on from CAMDVX010000062.1 coordinate 9,147, forward strand.
GGCGATGATGTCCACCGAGGCCACGGCCGCGGCCCGCGCTCGCCTCCGGCAGAAGGCCGCCGCGGCCTCCCGCCAGTTTCGCTCGTAAGCACCCGTCGGGGTTGAAGCGGTGGGATCAGGTCATGGTCGGCAGCTGACCGCCCAGATCAGCGCGAGCCTGAGGTTAAGCCCGCGGGGTCAGGTCGGTCGTGCGAACCGACCCGCCAGATCCATTCCGAACTCCGATCAAACTATTCGAGACTCCGATCAAACCCGCTGCTTCAGATCGGCCCCGCGAACCGACCCGCCAAATCCATTCGAGGCTCCGATCAAACCCGCTGCTTCAGATCGGCCCCGCGAACCGACCCGCCAAATCCATTCGAGGCTCCGATCAACCCCGCGGGTTCAGATCGGCCCCGCGAACCGACCCGCCAAATCCATTCGAGGCTCCGATTAACCCCGCG
>CAMDVX010000063.1 GCA_945877865.1 Bifidobacterium breve
AGCGCGGTGTCGAAGGCGGGAGCCAGCCGCTCGGCGCCAGCGGCACGGAGCGTTCGCTTGATGTCGTGGCCGATCAGCGCGGGCCCGTCGAGCGCCGTGCCGAGCAGCGACGCAGGCAGCGGCACGATCCACGTGCCAGCGTCGGCCGCGACTGCGAGCACGCCTTCAGCAGCGGCAACTCCGGCCTCAGGGGCATCGTCGAGCGTCAGGGCGAGCGCACTGTCGGCGATCGCCTTGCCGCGGATGGCCGGCCCGGCTGGCGCTGGCGCGTCAAGCGTGAGCGCCGGCAAGGAGACGTCGAGCTCGTCGAGTCGTCGCAGCAGCGCGTGCATCTCCCAGCCGCGGAACAGCTCGGCAAGGCGCGAGCGGTCGGGTGGGTGTCCAAGCTCGTGCGCGGGGTCGTAATCGTTTAGCTCAGGCAAATCGCGCACGATCGTGCCGAGCTCACGGGAGCGAAAAGCCTCTTCGCGGTTCTCCTCGAGCGATTGCCTGCGCTTCGGGCCAGTGATCTCCGTCAGATGCTCGTAGACGCCCTCGAGGTTTCCGAAGCGTTGGAGGAGCTCCGCGGCCGTCTTCTCTCCGATGCCCGGCACGCCGGGGATGTCGTCGGAGGTGTCGCCCTTGAGTCCAATCAGATCCGGCACGGACGTGTGCGGAACGCCGAGCCGCTCGGCTACTCGGTCCGGGGTGTACACGAGGACATCGGTCATGCCGCGCGGCGTCATCATCAGGCAGACGTTGTCGGACACCAGCTGAAATGCGTCACGGTCGGTCGAGACGACGCACGTCGGTACGCCCGCCTCATCGGCAATGCGCGTGAGGGTTCCGATCACATCGTCCGCCTCGCGGCCCAGCACGCTGAGGTTGCGGTAGCCGAAGGCTTCGACGAGCTCGGGAAAGAACGGCCGCTGCTCCTTGAGGAGCTCTGGGGTGGGCTTGCGGGACGCCTTGTACCCCTCGTGGAGAGCGAGCCGCTCCGTCGGCTTCTCATCCCAAGCCACCACCACGCCGGCGGGCCGGTAGTCGTGCAGCAGCTTGAGCAGCATGCTGGAGAAGCCGAACAGGGCGCCGGTTGGAAAGCCCTGGCTGGTCGCGAAATCCTCGGGCAGCGCGTAGTACGCGCGATAGACGAGCGAGTTGCCGTCAACGAGGAAGAGACGGCTGGCGCGGGCGGGTGCGTCGTTGAGATCGAGCTCGGAGGCCTTCTTGGGCATGAGGGGAGACTAGACGCAAAGCTTTTCACGCTACGCTGTAGCCGATGGCAACCCACCACTCTGCGTCGTACAGCCTGACGATTCGAGCGGTGATTCCTCATCAGCCTGGGCAGTTTGCGCGCGTCGCGGCAGCGATTGGTGCTGCTGATGCCGTGCTGGGCGCGATCGACCTCGTCCGCATCGATGCCAGCAGCGTGGTCAGGGATATCAGCGTGCTCTGTGCCGACGAAGATCACGGACGACGGGTTGTTGATGCGATCCGTGGGATCAACGGGATTCGCGTCGTCAGCGTGTCGGACCGCACCTTCCTGATGCACAAGGGCGGCAAGATCGAGATGCAGGCCAAGGTCCCGGTGCGAACGCGCGACGACCTCTCCATGGCGTACACGCCGGGAGTAGCCCGGGTCTGTCAGGCGATCGTCGAGGATCCTGAGCGGGTCTGGAACCTGACTGCCAAGGGCAACACCGTCGCTGTCGTCACGGATGGCACCGCGGTGCTTGGGCTCGGCGACATCGGGCCGGAGGCCGCCCTGCCGGTGATGGAGGGCAAGGCCATGCTCTTCAAGGAGTTCGCCGGCGTCGATGCGTGGCCAATCGCGCTGGCAACGACCGATGTCGACGCGATCGTGCAGTGCGTCGCGGCGCTGGCGCCGGGCTTCGGCGGCATCAACCTTGAGGACATCTCGGCTCCGCGCTGCTTTGAGATCGAGCGTCGGCTGCAGGAGCTGCTCGACATCCCAGTCTTCCACGACGACCAGCACGGCACCGCCGTGACGGTCCTCGCTGCGCTACGTAACGCGCTTCGCGTGGTCGCGAAAGATATCGGTGACGTGCGCATCGCCATCATCGGCACCGGCGCGGCTGGCACGGCTGTGACGGACATGCTGCTGACCGCGGGTGCGATGCACATCGTCGGCTGCGACGTCGACGGCATCGTGCATCGTGACCGTCCCGGCCTCGATGCGGCCCTGGTTGCGTACGCCGAGCGCACGAATCCGCTCGGGCTGTCTGGTACCGCGGCGGATGCGGTTCGCGGTGCCGATGTCGTGATCGGTCTGTCGCGGCCTGGTTCGCTGACGCTCGAGATGGTGCGCACCATGGCACCCGACCCCATCGTCTTCGCGATGGCTAACCCGACGCCTGAGATCATGCCCGAGGAGGTCGCGGGCCTCGTCGCCGTTATGGCCACTGGTCGCAGCGACTATCCTAACCAGATCAACAACGTGCTGGCCTTTCCTGGAATCTTCCGCGGGGCGCTTGATGTGCGTGCTCGCAGCATCACCCCCGGCATGAAGCTGGCGGCTGCGAATGCCATTGCCGATGTCATTGCGCTCAACGAGGTAGCGGCAGAGTACATCGTGCCGAGCGTCTTCAATCGGCGGATCGTTGAGCTGGTCGCCGCTGCGGTCTCGGCTGCTGCCGTCGCTGATGGGGTCGCGCGCCGGGGAGTGACGACGGATCACGGCCTCGCCAGTCGCTAGCTACCAGCGGCTGACGGTCGCCTCGTCAACGAGGGTGGTGTGCAAGCGTCGCTCTCTCGGCAAGGGATGGCGCGCTGGCCGATCGCCGAGTCAGTCCCAACGGCACCGAGGGTTAGCTGACGATCATGGCGTCGGTTGCGCTGCGCACGATGCCAGCGGGAGCCGCGACGATGACCAGGCACGAGAGCTGGGAGCCAAGGTCTTGCGGTTGCACCTGATACTGCGACAGGCCGGCGCCAGCGATCGTCCGGCCGTTGCTTCGCCAGACTCTCGTGACAGTAAATGGTCGAGTTCCGCTCCAGCGACCAAGCGCGCACTTGACGAGCCGCCCCACCCGAGCGCGTCCGATGAGGTAGGGCTTGCGAAGCGAGGCCGGCTGCAGCGGGGGCTCAAGCGTCAATGGCGTCGATGTCGAGCTGCCGGTATCGCTCTCAGCAACGATGCGCAGCTGCGTTGAGGCGGTGATCGAGAGGTCGGGGACAGGGACGGCGATGATGGTCGCCGTCGCCGTCGGCGGGGCCTCCTGCCACGGCTGAGCAGCGAACACGAGGTTGCGTCCGGTCTCGATGCGCCAACGCAGCGCCGCCGCGTGCGCCGGAATTGCGACCTGCATCGTCGCCTCGTGGAAGGCGCTCCACTCAGCGTCGACCACGGTCGCGAGAGCGGACGCAGTGGTGGCCGCTACGCGGACGGGCGCGCTCTCGCCGTTCTCGTTGAAGGCGCTAATGGAGAGCGTGAGCGAGACGTCCCTGGTCAATCCGCTGAGGACGGTTCTGCGCTCGCCGGCCTCCACCTCAACGACCTGCCCTGTCTCCTCCACCGTGACGCGGAAGCCGCTCGGCAGTCGGGCGATGGTGCACGGCGGGCTCCACGCCCAATCCAGCGTGATCGTCCCACCATCGGCTGCAGCTGTGACCACGGACGGCGCAGCCGGGGCATTGATCAGCGAGCTAAGCCAGCAACGGTTGTACTCCACTGAGGCGTAGACCCCGGGGTAGCGGGCGAGGGCGCAACCGGTGCCCCACGAGACAACGCCGACGAGGAGCGTCCCGCCATCGGTCTGCTGGACCAGCGGGCCACCGCTATCCCCAGCGCAGGCGTCGTGGCCCGGGAGGCTCGCGCAGATGAACTGGTTGGGTATGAAGACCCGCGCCCCGTAGGCGCTCATGCAGCGCTGGTCGCTGCGTACACGAACGGCGGCGTGCCGCAGGACGTCCGCGCCAGGACCGTAGGCATCATCGGACGGGAAGTACCGCGTGGAGCCCCAGCCGGCGACGTAGAGCAGCGTCCCCACACTCGGTTCGCTGCCGGCGCTGGCGATGGCGACGGGAGCGAGGCTCGTCACGGGCTGCGCCAGTCGAACCAGCATGAGGTCGTCGCGCGGTGCGCCAGCAACGGGCTGGCGATAGCGCGGGTGACGGACCAGACGGGTGACGCCAATGAGCGTGACATCAGCGGCATTGAGGTCGTTGGTACCGACGACCACCCTCATCGCCGCCGCCTCGAAGATCCGGCAGTGTCCGGCGGTCAGCACCCAGCGGGGCGCTACGAGCGAGCCACCACAGAACTGGCCTCCCGTGGTGGTTTCGAGGGCAACGGTGAAGTCCCACTGAGCAGCGTCGGCCGGGTCGCCGCCGATGATGCGGGCCGTCTGCGCCTGAGCAGCTGCCGCGCCGCCACTCGCGCCTGCAAGCAGGGCGATCAGCAGGATGAGGATGCGGTTCGACACCTGATCGCTGCTCTCTCAGGCGCTCAACCGTGCTGCGACTGCCGTGACGTCCCGACCGATCTGGGCTGTGAGTGCAGCCAGCGTGTCGTAGGTTTCCTGAGCACGGAGGCGGTGGGCAAACTCGATGCGCATGGGGAGACCGTAGACGTCTGGTCCCTCGTAGCCGAGCAGGTGTGCTTCGACGCGGAGCTCGTGGACGTCACCGAAGTGCGGGTTTCGTCCCACGCTGATCGCCGCGGCGAACCGCTGCTCGCCAGGTGGCAGGACGCCCCAGCCCGCATAGACGCCCTCGGCGGGGACCTGCTGACCGGGCACGAGAGAGAGGTTCGCGGTCGGAAAGCCGATCTCCCTGCCTCGGTGGTCGCCGTGCATGACGGCTCCCTCGACGGATGGCAAGCGACCGAGCAGCGTGGCAGCGTCTGCGACGTCGCCCGTGTCGATCAGATCGCGGATGCGTGATGACGAGATCTTGGCGCCGTGTGCATCGACGATGGCGATCGCCTCAACCTCGACCCCGTGGCGAGCGCAGAGCTCACCAAGCAGCGCTACGTCTCCGCTGCGATCACGGCCAAAGCGGAAATCCGAGCCGACCGTCACGGCGATCGCTCCGAGCTGCTCGACGATGACCTGCTCGACGAACGCCTCCGCGGTCAGGTCGGCCAGTGCGCGGTTGAAGCGCAGCAGCACGACCTCCTCCGCCCCAGCCTCGCCGAGCAGCCGCACCCGTTGGGTCACGCCGGCGAGGGTCGCGGGATAGACGTCGGGATTGAGCAAGGTTGCGGGTCGAGGGTGGAACGTCGCAGCGCAGGTGACGGCAGCCAGTCGCTCGCCGCTGCGACGCGCCGCCGCGATCACCGCTCGGTGCCCGAGGTGCACGCCGTCGAACGTGCCAAGCGCGATGGCCCGGCGACCGGCAGGTACCTCGGTCATGCTCTGGAAAAGCTTCAGCATCAGCAGGCCTCCAACACTATCCGCGGTGAGACGACGGTGCCATCAGCGTCACCGATGGCGATCAAGCGCCCCTCCGCATTGACGAGCACGATTGGTCCCTGCTGCTCAGCTGCGGCGGCGACCCGGCCGCCGTGGCCCACGATGGTGCATTCGTTGGGATCGAGCAGCCGCTGCGGGAGGTGTCCGACGGCTGTCGCGGCCGAGCTCCAGGCCACGGTGCCTGCTGGCGCGTCGACGATTGCCTGCAGCGGCGCAGCAGCCTGCAGCGAGAAGCGCCCCACTGTGGTCCGACGGAGCGCAGTCAGGTAGGCGCCGCATCCGAGCAGGTCGCCGAGGTCGCGGGCAAGGCTACGGATGTAGGTCCCGCTGCCACACGAGATGCGCACCTCAGCAGTCTGCGTGGTTGGATCAAAGCGCAGCAGGGAGAACGAGTGGACCATGACAGCACGCGCAGGCACGGTAACGTCTTCGCCGCGCCGAAACCGCCGGTACGCGCGCTCACCATCGATGTGGATGGCGCTAGCGGCTGGCGGAACCTGCTGGATCGCCCCCGTCAACGACGGTAGGGCCGCTTCGATCTCGGAGGTACCGGTTGTCAGGTCGGTGGCTACGAGCGCTCCCTCCGGGTCGTCGGTGGTTGAGCGGAATCCGAAGCGAATCGTGGCGTCATACGTCTTGTCTGCTCCGACGAGCAGCGAAGCAAGGCGCGTGGCGCGCCCAGTCAGCACGACGAGCAGGCCTGTTGCGAACGGGTCGAGCGTGCCGGCGTGGCCGAGCTTCCGACCGAAGCCCGGCCGCAGGCGGCTCAGCGCCGCAAAGGACGAGATTCCCGCTGGCTTATCGACGAGCAGCATGCCCGGCTCGATGACGTCACGCATGACGCATCCCCGCTTCGATCAAGGCGATGATCGCATCGAGGTCGGCCTCGGAGCTAAAGCCCGCCGCCATCGCGTGGCCGCCACCACCACCGGTGTGCGCGATCGCCGCCACATCAATCGACGGGCTTGCGCTGCGCAGCGAGACCTTTCGAATGCGTCCCTCGCCCGCCCGAGGCTCTCGCACCACGGCTGCCACCTCGACGCCGACCAGCGACCGTAGGTGGTTGATGGTGCCCTCGGAATCGGCCTCCTCCGCCCCGGTCGCGTCGAGGTCGGCGATGGTGACCGACGCGACTGCAAGGCGACCGTCGAGTCGGAGCTGAAGGCTCGACAGCGCTCGCGCCAGCAGGCGCGTGCGGGCGACGGGCTTGCCCTCGTACAGCAGTCGGAAGATGGCGTCGGGCTGGACTCCAAGGTCGATCAGGGCGGCCGCCTCGTGGTGGGCTGCGGAGCTCGTGTTGCCGTACATGAAGCCACCCGTGTCGGTGACGATCCCGACGTACAGCGCCGTCGCGACCTCAAGCGCGATCGGCAGGTCCAACAGGCGCAGGAGCCTCAGCACGAGGATCGTGGCGCATGGCGAGGCCGAGTCGACGGCGTTGATGGTGCCAAACCGTGTGTTATCCGCGTGATGGTCAAGGTTGATGACCGCCTCCGCTCGGCTGATGACGGCGTCACCTGTGCTGCCGAGGCGAGCGGCTGAGCCGCAGTCGAGGGCGAGCAGCAGCCGCTGACCGGCATCGTCGGGAGCAGTCCGCACAATCTCGTCGTAGCCGAGCCAGGCGTAGTCAGCCGGCAGCGGAGCCTCGCCCGGTGCCCACAGGACGACATCCCATCCACCCGCGCGGAGCGCCAAGCCCGCACCGACGAGCGAGCCGAGCGCATCTCCATCGGGTGCCTCGTGGCAGGCGACGAGCACACGGGGGCGCTGTCGAAGCTCGTTGGCCGCGGCGGCGAGGTCGGCGACGGGCGTCACGTCGCCTCGTCCAGATCGGCTGGACCGTGCTCGCGCAGCAGCGATTCGATCCTCGTCGCGCGGTCGATCGACTGGTCGTTGATGAAGCGCAGCACGGGCGTGTTGCGCAGCGAAAGCTCGGCGTTGATCGTGCCCTGTAGCACCGGCCGTGCCGCCTCTAGCCCCTCTAGCGCCTTCTGCTGGGCACGGCTGGCACCGTGGAGGTGAACGAACACGTCGGCGACTGCGGTGTCTTTTGAGGCCCGGACCTCAACGACGGTCACGCCTCGCAGCCGCGGGTCCGAAAGTCGGCCGAGTCGCTCGGAGATCACCTCGCGAAGCAGGCCGTCGATGCGTCGTCCCCGCTCCTTCCCCCCGCGCTTCATGCGGCTGCCACGCTGATGGTCGCCGCAGCGCGACGCTGCGTTGGCTGGGGCTCAAAGGAACGCATAGTCGTAGGCTACCCCGACGACGGAGGAAGCCGGGCACCACGGCGCAGTGCGGCGAGCTCCTTCGGCGACAGCGGCCGCCAATCGCCGGCCGGAAGCTCTTCGAGGTCGATTCCGCCGAGTCGGGTGCGTCGACCCATGGCGTCGGTGCGGGACGAGAGCGGAAAGCGCGAATCGCCAAGCCGCTTTGCCAGCGCGGCGTCGGTCAGCAGAAGCTCGATGCCACTCCGTCCTTCGGGGAGCGGGAGCACGGGAACGAGCGGCGCAGGGTGCACGATCTCGATGCCGGTGCCCGCAACCCGATGGAGCGCCACGCCGACGTTGCGGGTCACCATGATTGATCGGCCATCAAGCTGCACCTTGTCGCCGTCCTCGACCCGGAGCGACGGGTCCGAGCAGGGGCGACCGTTGAGCGTCACTCGGCCCGTGCGCAGCAGCCCCTCGACCTCGCGCCGGGTGCCGAGGCCGGCCGCGGCGAGATACCGATTGATGCGCACCGCAGCCGCCATCGGCGCGGCCTACGCAGACTCTTCAGCGGGCGCGTCGACTGACGCGTTTCCGCCGATGGTGACCAACGTCGGCCGAGTGCCGCGCTCGATCGTGTCGCGCGTCACGACGCAGCGTGCGATGTCGGTGCGCGACGGCAGCTCAAACATCACGTCTGTGAGGGCGTGCTCAATGATCGACCGCAGCCCGCGGGCGCCGGTCTCGCGCGCGAGCGCCTTGTCGGCGATCGCCCACAGCGCCTCGTCTTGGAAGACGAGCTCGGCATTATCGAAGGCGAAGAAGCGCTGGTACTGCTTGACGAGGGCGTTCTTCGGCTCAACCATGATCTCCACAAGGTCATCTCGTCCCAGCTGATGGACGGCGCTGATGATTGGCATGCGCCCGACGAACTCTGGGATGAGCCCAAAGGCCACGAGGTCCTCCGGCAGCACGTCTTGATACAGCTCGCTGCGGTCGACCTGACGCTGGCTGCTCAGCTCGGCCCCGAAGCCCATGCCACCGCTCCCGACGCGCCGCTCGACAATGCGATCCAGCCCGGCGAAGGCACCGCCGCAGATGAAGAGGATGTTGGCGGTGTCGATCGAGAGGAACTCTTGGTGGGGATGCTTACGTCCGCCCTGCGGTGGCACCGAGGCAACCGTGCCCTCGAGAATCTTCAGCAGCGCCTGTTGCACGCCCTCGCCCGAGACGTCCCGGGTGATCGACGGGTTCTCCGACTTGCGAGCAACCTTGTCGACCTCGTCGATGTAGATGATTCCCGTCTCGGCCTTCTTGATGTCGAAGTCCGCAGCCTGGATCAGCTTGAGCAGGATGTTCTCGACGTCTTCGCCGACGTAGCCGGCCTCAGTCAGGGCTGTCGCGTCCGCGATGGCAAATGGCACGTCGAGGATGCGAGCGAGCGTCTGGGCCAGCAGCGTCTTCCCACAGCCCGTGGGTCCGAGCAGCAGGATGTTCGACTTGCCGAGCTCGACGTCCGGGTCGGTCTCGGTCGCCATCCGCACGCGCTTGTAATGGTTGTAGACGGCCACGGCAAGCGTTCGCTTGGCCTCGGTCTGACCGATCACGTAGTCGTCGAGGACGCTGCAGATATCTCTCGGCGTCGGCAGCGCTGAGCCCTCTAGCGAGGTAGGGGCCTTGAGCTCCTCGTCGATAATCTCGTTGCAGAGATCGATGCACTCATCACAGATGTAGACGCCCGGGCCGGCGATCAGCTTGCGAACCTGCCGCTGCGCCTTACCGCAGAACGAGCAGAGCAGCTGTTCGCCGGTGTCGGACGTCGGGGGCATCAGCGGTGTTCAATCACCT
>CAMDVX010000064.1 GCA_945877865.1 Bifidobacterium breve
CGAGAGCGACACGGCGTGCAGCGCGCCAATGCGCCCGGCGAGGATCGGCGCGACGGGCGAGAAGATGCCGAGGCACAGCACGGGAATGGTCACGAGCAGGCCAACGGCCGCGTGCGACACATCAAGCGACCGCTGGATGTCGGGAATTAGTGGACCGAGGCCGACGACCTGGGGGCGGTACGTCAGAGCCGCGAGGAACAGCCCGACGAGCAACGGCAGTCGACCTGCGAGCGGGCTGCTTGCCGCCGTACCTAGCGGTCGCTCAGCCATGTCTTGCAGCATGGCAGACGACTGGTGGGCGACGAATCATCGCCTGCTGGCTTGGCGCGGGTTGGGCTGCCTTGGGCGGCGACCCTCTGTCAGCTGTTAAAAGCGTGTCGCAAGCGGTGCCGCTCCGCCTGTTCGACGGCGTGGGGGGGCGGCATCAACGACTCGGCTACGTCTTGTGGGCTCGCGCTTTCCATGGTTGCAACGCCGGCCGGCCGACTGGCTGGCGGATGGGCTGCGAGCGAGGTGGATAAATCGACGCGGACGATGCTGCGGAGCATCCGCACGCCCGAAGGTCTGCAAAGCGCAGACGACGCTAGCAGCGTGCGGCTGTGGGTTGATGACGGGCGGGCTAGTGGATCGTCAGCTCGATTGGCGGTCCGGCACCCTCGAGCAGAGGCGTGTTGTACGCGAGCATCCGCCAAATCGTCTCGCCGTCAAGCTCGTGTCGACGCAGGTAGGTGGCGTGTGCGTGGCTGACTCGGCCGAGCTGCTGGCGCTGCGCCTTGGATGTGAGCCCCAGCAGACGGCCCGTGACTGCGCCAATCAGACCGCCATGGGCAACCACGATCACCAGGGACGAGGCGGACAGCGCATCAGTGTGGCGGTAGAGCGCGCGGACCCCGCGGTCGGCCACCTGCTCGTAGGTCTCGCCGTCGCTCCAGCCGGTGCCACCGGCGTCGTGGCGCGCCGCACCAATCGGATCACGCGCGACGGCCTCGTCGTGTGAGAGGCCGGACCAGCTACCGACGTCGATCTCGCGAAGGTCGGGATCTTGCACGATCGGGAGTCCGAGGAGGTCGGCGAGAGGTTGGAGCGTCTGCCGGGTGCGAGCGAGATCGGAGGCAACGAGGTGCGTTGGGCCTTGCTTCGCGAGCGGCGCAGCCAGCGCCTCGGCTTGGGCGAAGCCGTGGGCGTTGAGTGGAACATCGCTGTGGCCCTGCCAGCGGGCGTCGCGGCTCCAGTCCGTCTCGCCGTGACGAATCAGAATGATGCGCGCCATACGCTAAGCGTACGTCCACCGGTCTCGCGACCACCCGGTACGCTGCCGCCATGGACCTTGGACTGACAGGACGGGTGGCGCTGATCACTGGCGGCAGCGCCGGGATTGGTCGGTCGCTCGCCGAAACGCTGGTGCGCGAGGGGGCTCGCGTGGCGGTCGCTGCGCGAGGCGAGGAGGGGCTCGCAGCAACGGAGCTGGCGCTGAAGGGTCTCGGTGCCGTTGATGCGCTGATGATCCGCGCGGACCTCGCCTTGCCTGACGAGCCGGCGCGCGCGGTAGCGGAGACGGTGGCGCACTTTGGTGCGCTCGACATCCTTGTGGCCAACGTTGGCTTCGCGAAGGCGCGCAGGCTTGAGGAGGTCACGGATGCGGAGTGGGAGGAGTCTTTCCAGCTGAACCTGATGGCGCATATCCGCGCCGTGCGTGCAGCATTGCCGCATCTGCGGCTGAGCAACCAGGCGCGCGCAGTGCTGGTGTCTTCCACGGCAGGCAAGCGTCCGTCGGGTGGCATGCCTGACTACAGCGTGATGAAGGCTGCGCTGCTGTCGTACGCCAAGCTGGTGTCGGATCTTGAGGCCAAGCATGGTGTGCTCGTCAACGCCGTGTGCCCCGGGCCGACGGCGACGCCGGCTTGGCTCGCCGACGGCGGCCTCGCCGACCAGAATCGCGGCGAAGGCACCCGCGAGGCCGCCCTGCAGAAGGCCGGGGCGGGCCGGCCGATCGGTCGAATGGCGGAGCCGCAGGAGATCGCCAACGTGATCGCCGTGCTCTGCTCCGCCCGCTCGTCCTATGTGACGGGCTCTGCGTGGGGCGTTGACGGCGGGACCGTGCCCGTAATCATCTGAGCCCCGGCGACGACACCAGCAGGTGGAGTACCCTGCCCGTGTGCATCAGCCAGCCAACCACCCGCGTGAGGAAGCAGCGCCCGGGACGGTCGCAGAGGGCTTTGCAGAGCGCATGCTGCGGGAGGAGGATGCTCGCCTCGTGCCGTGGGCCACGCGCTCGGCCGACTCGCGTGGACGCGCCCATGGTGAGGAGCTCTGCCGTCTGCGCACACCGTTTCAGCGCGACCGTGACCGCATCGTTCACGCCAAGGCGTTTCGGCGGCTCAAGCACAAGACGCAGGTCTTCATTGCGCCGGAGGGCGATCACTTTCGTACGCGCCTGACGCACACGTTGGAGGTCACGGGCATCGCTCGCGCCGTGGCGCGCGCGCTCGGCCTCAACGAGGACCTGACGGAGGCGATCGCGCTCGGTCACGACCTTGGACACCCGCCGTTTGGCCACACGGGTGAGGAGGCGCTGTCGGACATCCTCGAAGAGCGCACGGGGCGTCGCTTTCACCACAACGAGCACTCGCTGCGGGTCGTCGAGCATCTCGAACGTGGCGGCCGTGGTCTCAACCTGACGGATGAGGTCCGTGACGGCATCCTCAACCACACGGGCCCGATCGCTCCACGGACGCCAGAGGCACGCATCGTCAAGCTGGTCGACCGCTTCGGCTACATCAACCACGATATCGACGATGCCGTGCGTGCCGGCGTCCTTGATCCGGCGCGGCTCCCAGCGCGGCCCACTGCGCTGCTTGGCTCGACGGCGGCGCGGCGCATCGATGCGCTCGTGCACGACCTCGTGGAGCAGTCTGCCGTCGTGCGCGATATCGAGCAGACCGGTCCGTACGCGGAGGCGCTGCTTGAGCTGCGTTCGTTCATGTATGCCGAGGTCTACCTGCGACCGGCGACGGAGACGGAGCGTGGCCGCATCCGCAACGTCGTCCAGTCGCTGTTCGTCTGGCTCCTCGAGCACCCAGAGGAGGTGCCGCCTGGCGACGACCCGTTTGAGGTGCGTGCCGTCGACCACGTGGCGGGCATGACGGACCGCTACGCGCTGCGGGCGTACAGAGATCGCTTCGAGCCGGACGCCTGGCGCTTCTAGGAGGCGGGGATGGCGGGTCGCATTAGCCGAGGCACGGTGGAGCGTGTGCGTGAGCGTGCCGATCTAGTCGAGCTGGTCGCCGCCCGGACGGGGCAGGTCCGCCTCGTCGGGCCGCGGGCGATGGCGCGCTGTCCGTTTCACGATGAGAAGACCGCGAGCTTCTCGATTGAGCCAGCGCAGAAGCTCTACCACTGCTTTGGCTGCGGCGTCAGCGGCGACGTCTTCAAGCTCGTGATGGAGCTGGAGGCCTGTGACTTTCCCGAGGCCGTGGAGCGGTTGGCCGAGCGCTACGGCGTGCAGCTCGAGTACGACGAGCTTTCGGCAACCGAGGCGCAGGCGATGGATCGCGAGAAGCGCGTGGAGCGCCTGCTGGACGAGACGTGTGGCTTCTACGAGCGAGTCCTGCGAGATGGCCCGGAGGCGGGCGTGGCCCGTGACTACCTTGCGGGCCGCGAGCTCACTGCCGAGCAGCTCGACTGCTGGCGGATCGGGTTCGCGCCGGACGCGTGGGAGCGTGTGGTCGGTGGTGCGCTCAAGAAGGGCTACAGCCCAGAGGAGCTGCTGTCGTCGGGGATTGCGAGCGAGGGCAAGCGCGGACCGATTGATCGATTGCGCGGACGCATCGTGTTCCCGTTGTTCGACGGTCGTGGCCGCGTGCGCGGCTTCGCGGGGCGGGTGCTGCCGGGCGAGGAGGGCCCGAAGTACATCAACTCGCCTGAGGGTCCGTACTTTCACAAGGGGCGGCTCCTCTACGGCCTCCACCGAGCGCGTGGCCCGATCGCCAAGGCCGGCCGGGCCGTCATCGTGGAGGGCTACACGGACGTGATTGCGCTGCACGCTGTTGGCGTGGAGGAGGCCGTGGCTTCGATGGGGACGAGCCTCACGGATGATCAGCTGACGGAGCTGCGGCGTCTCTGCGCCACGCTCGTGCTGGCGTTTGACGCAGATCAGGCGGGACAGGAGGCTGCGCTGCGGGGCATGCGCCTCGCCGAGCAGAAGGGCTTCGACGTGCGGATCGTTCCGCTGCCAGCCGGTCGTGATCCTGCGGAGATCGCTGGGGAGGGACGGGCGGCCGTTGATGCCGCGTTTGCTGCGAGCGTATCCGTGCTGGCGTTTCTCGTCGGTCGCGCGTTAGAGCGGCGCGACGAGGATGGCGTTGACAGCGTCTACGCGGCAGTGCGATCGATCCTGTCGAATGCGCCGCCAACGCCCGATCGTGCACGGCAGGTGCGTCGCGTCGCAGATCAGCTGCGCCTCGACCCCGAGCTTGAGTCGCGCCTGACCCGAGGTGCCCGCGTCGGCGCCCCCGTTGCGCGCGACGGCTCGCAGAGGCGTGCCCGTCACCGGCTGGACCAGAGGACCCGCGTCGAGCGGGAGCTGCTCGCCGGCTGCCTCGCCTTGCCCTTGGCCGCTCCGGCCGCGCTCGCCGCGGTCGAGACCGACCTCGTCGAGCCGGTTCATCTCGCGCTTGTTCCGTGGGTGCGTGCCCGGGTGGCGGGCGAGCAGGCCGATCCGCCACCCGGGGCAGACGACGTCGTGGCCGAGCTCTACGCGCTCGCGGCTCGCTTCGATCCGGAGAGCGGTGCGATCGCTGATCTCGAGGGCGCCGGGGTCGCGCTGGAGGAGCTCGTGCTGCAGGTCCAGGTCCGCGCCGCAGACGATGCGATTGCTCCGCTGCGCGCTCGGGTTGAATCGGGCGAGGCCACCAGCGATGAGCTACGTGCGCTTGCAGACCTGCAGCGGCGTGCCGAGTCGCTGCGTGCTGCCCTGCGCGGGACGACCGCCGAGCGCTGAGCGCTGCCACGAGCGGTATGACCGATCGGTCTGAGCCGACGGGCCGCTGGGTCACAGCCTTGGGGCTACCGGAACCGGTGGAGTCAACTGCGGGCCCGCGGCTATACTGGCACCGCGTTCCTCGGTAGCTCAATGGCAGAGCATCCGACTGTTAATCGGAGGGTTGTAGGTTCGAGTCCTACCCGAGGAGCTCCTATCCAAGCCACTTTCGCGTGATCGAGCGCTTGCGAGTGCGCAGCTAGTGAGCAGTGGCGGTGAGCTCGTGCGGCCGGTGAGACGTGGGCGGTCCGTGCAGGGTACGAGGGCTGACGTCTGCGAACCTACCGCGCTCGCTCAGGCATCCGCGTTGTCGCAACGACTGCGGCAGCCGAGACAATCTTGAATCTGGATACCAGACCAGCCGTCCTACGGTAGCGTCGCTTCTCGCGCCGGAGAGGTCCGCAGAGGCGAAGTCCCCGCCGTTGAGATTGATCCTGGAGGCGATTGCGCCGGCGAGATCGGTGCCCTCGCAGTCGTGAGCGCACGACGGTTTGCTGCCGCCGCCCACCGAGCGCGGCTCTGCGAAGGGCAGCAGGCCGAATCGCACCCCCTTGAGCTTGGCGCCGCGGAAGTCCGCGTAGCTGAGCGTCGCTGCGCGGAAGACCGCGGCGCACCGTCGGGCGCTCAGCGGATCGGCACCCTCACGGGAACCACCGCGACGCCGCCATGCCCATCGGCCATCGCCACCCCGAACGTCTCATAGCTGACAGCGCCCGTGGACGAATTCGCCGCAGCCGCCTGCCGAGCCGCAGCGGTGGGCGTGTAGGTGAGGACACCGGAGGTGGGATCCATGGTCAGCAACGCGCCGCTGGGAGCGGTCTTCCTAGGCAGCGTGAACGTGAGCGAATCCCCGTCGGCGTCCTTCCCCGTGAGGATCCCGGTCACCTTGCCGGTCTTCGTCGAGACGGACCGTAGCTTCACCGCTTTGATCGTGGGATGACTGTTGGCCGGGGAGATCGGCACGCTCACGCGGATCGGCGTCACGACACCTCGGCGCGCGCTGACCGTCACCGTGAACGAGTCGCTCCGCGCGCTGCTCGGGACGCTCTCTGCGGCGGCCGCGTGCCGGGCCGCTGCGGTGGGCGTGTAGGTGAAGGCGCCGTCGGGGCTCACGGTGACCGTTCCTTTGGCGGGCGCGCTGGGCGTCGCGGTGTACGTCAGCGGACTCGCAGACGAGGGGCAAAGGAATCCCGTGACGGTCCCGGTCGCCGGATCCGGCGTGCCCACCATGAACGTCTTCGAGGTGCCGTCCCGCGGCACGGCCGCACTCGCAGCGCCGCCCTCGATCACGACGAACACGAGCACCACGGCGAGCAACGGGAGCCAACGCATGCTGCGAATCTACCGCATCCTACGGGCGCGCGCAATGAATCCGCTGACGCGAGCACGCGTCAAAAGATCTCTTCGCATCAGCCTGTTGACGCGGGATCAGGGCGTGTCGAGCCTGAGGTTCGTCGGTCGGATGCTCGGCTTCCGGTGGCTCGCGGTAGTGTCCTCGCCGACGAGGAGCGCTTTACGAGACCCAGCGCAACCATGGCGCGCGGGGTGCGGTTCGTCGTCACCACGACGCGCTTCGTCTCCGCGAACGCGGCGCTCCTGGTCCGGACCGAGCACGCACGCGGATACAACTGGAGTTGCCCCGATTGGGTGGACAGAGTTCTTGGACGCTTAGGTGCGCCCAGAGATCCACAATACCGAAGGCGACACCGGAGTTTCCGCCGGAGGATGGTGGGTTCGCGTCCTACCAGAGAAGCGTGCCTTGGTGACGGTAGTGGGCACAGATCGCGCACCGCCGGACGAGGCGATGGCAGCCGCCTCATCGTTCGTCGGGCCCAGATCAACGTGCCGGTGCAGCGTGAGCTGGGCCCCGAGACGCCTACGTGCCTGTGGCTCTGCCTGCCGGCAGCCGCTGTCGCCCTGAGTGATCACGCTGCGCTCGCTCCTGCCGAGAGCGCTCGTTCCTACAGCGAGGCAGGGCCAGTCAGAGACGCGGGTGCTCGGCCGTCGCGCAGAACGCCTACTGCCGCGGGTACTGTGGCTCGCAGGATCCGCCCTCACCGAGCAGGGTCGCCTGCTGCTCTGCCATCGTCTGCTGCCAGACGGCGTCGTAGGGAGCCACGGCGCCAGTCCAGTAGGTGCGAACGACGGGCGTTACTCCGGGGCCAGATGCTGTTGCGCGATACGCATTGTCCGCGCTCTCGCCTGAGTGATTGCGAGCGTTGTTGAGCCACGGCTGCTGGATCTGGTGGACGCTGTTATCAGGAATCACGCGCGCCGAAAACACATAGCAGAAGCCACCGTTCGGTCGCTGGGCGAGGAACCCGTTGACGCGAGCCCAGCCGGATGAGCTCGGATAATTGCTGTTGAGAGAATCGACGTAGATGTTGCGTCCGATGCCGTCGAGCGGCTTGCCGCGGGGGTCAGCCTTACCGACCACGACGGGTACACCCTGAAAGGAGAAGCGTCCAAACATGTGCTGGTAATGAAGGGAAGGCGAGGCATCTGGCCCGTTGAGCGACCAATCGCCCAGCACGGGCAGGTCGGCGGTCGTCGTCGTCCAGTGGCTGAGAAAGATCTCAACCTTGCCATGCGTGCCGCCGTAGTTCGGAATCATGCGCCGCCAGAGCTGCACAGCCCACTTCGTTCCGTCGGGTGCCGTGCACGCTGCGATCGTAAGCTCTGCCGCGCTTCCGAGCCCTGCCTCTGCGCTGGCAGGATCGAGGCTCGTGCAGACGTTCTTGAGCTTCCGCCAGTTGGCACGATGCGACCCCCACCCGCCAGAGAAGTCGAGCGAGAACTTCAACGAGCTCGCGTCCACGGCGCCCCACGCGAGCACGTGCTTCTGCAGCGCTCCTTTGCGGTAGAGCAGCAGAGCCGTTCCGTTCTCATCTACCTTCAGCGTCACCTCGCCGCGGAGCGGATTACGATCGATCAGCGTGGCCGCGCCAGCAGTCGCCGGCAGCGCGCTGAGGGCGACAGCAGCAAGGGTGATGAGGAGCGTGAGCCGAAGAATTCGCGCCCCGCAAGCATAGCCACATGAGCCAAAAATTTCAGCAATCATTCGGTCAGCCACAGCATGCTCACTAGGCCCTAGCTAGCGACAGCTTGGAGCAGCGCGGCGGGGCGACGAGGCGTGCGCGGAGCTCGGCGCGTTGAGCAGTGGAGGCAGCCAGAGCACGTCGCTGTGCTGGGCGGCGTCGGCAGAGGGTAGGCCTGCGCTCGGCTGGTATCGTCGAAGCATGGCCTCGCTAGGGATTCGCTCGTGTCGTCGGTTCGTTCTTCTCGCCCTAGCTGTGGTGGCAATCCTGACGGTGCCGCCAGAGGCAACTGCAGCCACGGGTGACGCGACCGAGTTTGCGCGTGACATTGCCCCCGGGGCGGCGCCAACCTCGATCACCTCGGGACCTGACGGGAACCTCTGGTTTACGGAAGCGGGGGCGGACCGCATCGGTCGAGTGACGCCCACTGGCGTCGTGACAGAGTTCAGCATCGGCATCAGCGCTGGCGCGCAGCCAGTCGGGATCACCAGCGGCCCAGATGGAAACGTGTGGTTTACAGAGTTCGCAGGCAACCGCGTTGGGCGAATTACCCCGAGCGGGGTTGTCACGGAGTTCAGCGCAGGCATTCACGGCACGGGTCTCCACGGCATCACAGCCGGTGCCGACGGGAACCTCTGGTTTACCGAGTCTGGTCCAACGCAGAATGCGATTGGAAGGATCACCCCGGGTGGCGTCGTGACGGAGTTCGTCTACGACCTCGGTGCAGCCACGCAGCCGCTTGGCATCGCGAGCGGACTGGACGGCACCATCTGGTTTGTCGAGGGAACGGGCAACCGCATCGTCCAGCTGAGCACGAGCGGCGCCGTTCTGCAGACCATCGCGGCCCTCACTCCCAGCGCGGGGCTGACGGGCATCGCCGTCAGTCGTGACGGCAGCATCTGGTTCACCGAGACGGCGGCGAGCCGCATTGGCAGGACCAGCGTTGACGGAGCCGTTACGGAGGCGCCGATCGCCGGCCCCAATCAAGCACCCACGACGATCACTGCTGGATCGGATGGCGCGCTCTGGGTTGCAGAGCATGGACCCACCGGACGTGGTAGCAGCCTCCTGCGGGTTTCCACGACCGGTGCGATGGTCGAGTTCGGTAATGGAATCAGCTCTGGGGCAGGAGTCGCTGGCGTGGCGGCCGGACC
>CAMDVX010000065.1 GCA_945877865.1 Bifidobacterium breve
CGACTCGAGCCCAACCGAGCTCGACGAGATCGAGCGCCGCATCATGCGCATTGAGATTGAGGACGCCGCCCTCGCGAAGGAGTCCGACCCGGTCTCCGCCGAGCGCCGCGACGCGCTCGACGCCGAGCGGGTGCTGCTGCAGGTTGATGCCGATGCCATGCGCGGCCGGTGGGAGGTTGAGAAGCGGCACATCGACTCGATCCGGCGCCTCAAGAGCATGATCGAGGATGTCAAGGCTGAGGCCGAGCGCGCCGAGCGAGAGGCAGACCTGCAGCGCGCCGCCAAGCTGACGTACGGCGACCTGCCGGCCTACGAGGCCGAGCTCGTGGCCGAGACGGCTGCGCTCGACGAGTTTCAGAAGGACGGCTCGGTGCTGAAGGAGGAGGTTGACGAGGAGGACGTCGCCGAGGTCGTCGGCGCGTGGACGGGCATTCCCGTCTCGCGGCTGATGGAGGGCGAGATGCAGAAGCTCGTCCAGCTCGAGGAGCGCCTCCACGAGCGCCTCGTGGGGCAGAACGAGGCGATCACCGCCGTCGCCGATGCCATTCGTCGCTCGCGCGCGGGCCTCGGCGACCCCGATCGTCCGATCGGCTCCTTTCTCTTTCTCGGACCGACGGGCGTCGGCAAGACCGAGCTCGCCAAGACGCTCGCCGAGCTCCTGTTCGACGACGAGAAGTCGATGATCCGCATCGACATGTCCGAGTACATGGAGCGCCACTCGGTCTCGCGTCTCGTCGGTGCGCCGCCGGGCTACGTCGGCTACGACGAGGGGGGCCAGCTGACGGAGGCGATTCGCCGCCGGCCGTACTCCGTCGTGCTGCTCGACGAGGTTGAGAAGGCGCATGGTGACGTGTTCAACATCCTCCTGCAGGTGCTCGACGACGGCCGCCTGACCGATGGTCAGGGACGTACGGTGGACTTTACGAATACGGTTCTGATCATGACCTCCAACGCAGGCTCTGAATTCGTGCTCGGTGACCTTTCGACCAGTGAGATCCGCGAGCGGGTCGAGGCAGTGCTGCGGCAGACGTTTCGGCCAGAGTTCCTCAACCGCGTCGACGAGACGGTCATCTTCCAGCGGCTGTCGCGGGAGGAGATTCGTCAGATCGTCGACCTTCAGGTGCGCCGCCTGGAGCGTCGCGTTGAGGATCGTCGCGTCACGCTCGTGGTGACGGACGCTGCCCGCGACCTGCTCGCAGACGAGGGCTACGACCCGACCTATGGAGCCCGCCCGCTCAAGCGCGCGATCCAGCGCCTGCTGGAGAACCCGCTGGCGCTGCGGCTGCTGGAGGGCGACATCGGCGACGGTGACCGGGTCGTCGCTGACGCGACCGCTGGTGCGATCGCGTTCGCCGTTGAGACCGCTCAGGCGGTTGCCTGATCATGGGCATTCTGCGTCGCTCTCGCCCAGCAGAGGGCTCCGCTGGTCCAGCTGCCGACGAGCTGGCTGCTGACGAGCTCGTGTCCGACGGCTCCGAGCCCGATCCAGACGAGCTTGACGCTGCCACGCCGGAGGCTGACGAGGTGGAGGGACCGGTCGGGCCGACTGGGCGTCCGCTGCACCCCATCGGAGCGTACTTTGAGGCTGCCTTCCGTCGCTTCGGCATCAACTTCGGCGGCTACCTGCTGTACACCGCTGCCTGCGGGCTGCTGCCGCTTGGGGCCGCGCTTGGGGTTAGCGCGGTTGCGTGGCCAGAGTCGCTCGAGCTGTTCGTGTTCTTCCTCGCGTTCACGCTCGGCAATGTGCTCCTGATCGCGCTGACGACGGCCCTCGTGTCTGGGGGTGCACGCGATCGCCTGCGGCCCCTCATCGTTACCTGTGCGGCGACGGGGCTGCTGGGCGCGGTGCTTGCCACCTTCCATCCGGTGATCGCGGTGGTGTTCTACCCGCTGATCGTCTTTCCACCGATCGCTGCGGCCTCCGGCGATGCAGCTGGGCTCCAAGCAATCCTCGTGGGCGCAGCGACGGCAAAGCGCTGGTTCCGACGCACGTACGCGTGCATGCTCGGCATCGCGATCGTGTCCGTCTCCGTTTGGTTCGGCTTCACGATCCTGCTGTCGCCGCTTGAGGACGAGCTGCAGAAGCGCGTGGCGTTCATCATCACCGCCCTGCTCGTCTGGCCCGTCTCGGCTCTGGTCTTTCGCAACCTCTACGGCGATGTCACCGGCCGCCTCGTGATCAACGCCTCGCCCAAGGAGGACCAGCGACGCAAGGAGATCATGCGTCGCCGGCGCGCCAAGGCCAAGCGCAACCGCGAGCGGATCAAGAAGGTCACGGGCGAGTAGGGGGCCGGTCGCGTCCGCGCGGCTGCGACCCTCTGCTCGCCGGTGCTCCCGTGTTGCGGGTGCAGCGTCGCGCTGGGCGCACACGGCCGGCTAGCGCTGGCTACGTGCCCTGATCGTGTGGTTGTCCTCGGCCGCGCCAGCCGCCCCGCCAACGCCCTCAGCCGTGGTGGGCAGGGCGAGGCGGAGCGGGAGGTCGAGCGCTGGCGCGACCCACCGGCGCTATGACCGGCGGGTCGTCTCCCACACGCGGTTCGGCGTCATCGGGAGCTCGCGGACGTGCGTGCCAATGACCTGGGCGATCGCGTTGCCAATCGCCGCGAGCGTCGGGACGCAGGGCGGCTCGGCGATGCCCTTGGCGCCGTTCGGGCCGCCATCGGTGGCCGGTGGTCCGACGAACGAGATCTCGATCTCCGGGGCATCCGCGGCTGTCTGGAGCTTATACTCCAGCAGGCCCGGATTGAGAATCAGGCCCTGGTCAGAGATCTTCGATCCCTCCAGCAGCGCCTGGCCGATGCCCATGACGACGCCACCCTCAATCTGGCCCTCTGCGCCGAGCGGGTTGACGATCGTGCCCGAGTCGTGCGCGGCCGAGACCTTCAGCACGCGGACCACGCCGGTCTCACGGTCGACCTTGACGTGCGCGGCGTGGCAGAAGAACGTTGGTGCCACCCACGACTCCATCCCCATGCGCCCGACGCAGGCAGAGCCGTCAACCTCGGGGGCTGCTGGTGGCGTGCCGGAGCCGGTCGCCAGCAGCTGCGCGCCACCGCTCGCCTCGGCGGCGAGGTCGGGGATGCTGATGCACTTGTCAGGCGAACCCTTGACGCGCGCAAAGCCGTCAGCGAGCTCAAGGTCCACCTTCGCAGCCTCGAGCTTATCGGCGGCGAGGTCGAGCAGCTGGTCCTTGATGCTGTGGGCGGCCGCCACGACGGCGCGACCGTTGTTGAAGGTCGTCTGCGAGCCAGAGGAGCCCATGTCCCACGGGCCCGCCTCGGTGTCTTGGTAGACGATCGAGAAGTCCTCAGGCTGCATGCCCAGCACGTCCGCGGCGAGCCGCGGCAGCGCCATCACGGCGCCCGAGCCGCACTCCTGCGCACCAGTCACGATCGTGGCGGAGCCGTCCGCGTTGAGCTTGACGTAGGCGCCTGACGAGGCACCGAAGGACGGCCACCAGCCGATGGCGAGGCCGATTGCCTCGTCCGCGGGCAGGTCCTTGCCGTAGCCCGACAGACGCACTGCCTCCTCAAGGCACTGGGGCGCACCGTGCGGGTCGAGCACCTGACCCGAGACCGTCTTGTCGCCGTCTTGGACGATGTTGCGTCGTCGTAGCTCCACCGGATCCATGCCGATCGTGCTGGCGATCTCATCCATGTGCTGCTCGAGGGCCCAGTTGGCCTGCGGCGCCGTGGGGGCGCGCACCGAGCCAGACGGCTGGTGGTTGGTGTAGATGATGCGGGCCTCGATGTCGGCGTGCGGGACGCGGTACGGGCCGGCGGTGTGCATCGCAGCGAGCTGCGGAAAGAAGCCACCGTCAGCGGTGTAGGCACCGTTGTCGATCAGCAGCGTGGCGCGACGGGCCGTGATCGTCCCGTCCTGCTTGACGCCGGTCTCGATGTCGATGACCATCCCCTCGCGGCGATGGTCCGGAGCGATGAACTCCTCGCGACGCGAGAAGACCAGCTTCGTTGGGCGCTTGGCGGCGCGTGCCACCGCTGCGACGTGGGCCTCGAAGTGAAACTCGCACTTGCCGCCGAAGCCGCCGCCGAGGTGCGGGACGATGACGCGGACCTGGTTCTCCGCGAGCTGCAGGGTGTGGGCGACGCCGCTGCGCGCATTGAACGGAACCTGCGTCGACGACCAGATCGTGACCTGGTCACCGTGCCACTCGGCCACGACGGCGCGCGGCTCGATCGGGGCGGCGTGCTGCATGTCGGCGACGTAGCGTCCACGGACGATCGTGTCGGCCTCGGCCATGCCCGCCTCAACGTCGCCGAAGACGAGCGTCGAGCGTGCTGCGTCGTTGCGATCCCGAACGATGGCGTCGTCGCTGCCGTACGACTCCCAGTCCCGGTGCACGAGGAGGGAGCCGCCAACGGCCGCGGCTTCGATGTCGTTGACGACGGGAAGGACCTCCATGTCGACCTCGATGAGGTCGCAGGCGGCCTGAGCGATCTCGGGCGTGCTGGCCGCGACGGCGGCGATGATCTCGCCTTCGAAGCGGACGAACTCCTTCGCAAACAGGCGGCGGTCCTGGATGTACGGGCCGTGCTGAAGATCGGGGACGTCCGTGTGCGTGACGACGGCGAAGACGCCGGGCAGGGCGCGGGCCTTCGTCGTATCGAGGCGCGTGATGCGGCCAGACGCGATGCCGGCGTACCGGAACTTGCAGTGCGTCATGCCAGCCAGCTCAAGATCGGCGGTGTACCGGCCGAGGCCGGTGACCTTGTCCTTACCATCCTGGCGCCTAAACGTCCTGCTCTCGACAACGGCCATTCGTCAAACCTCTCCCTCGCGCTGCAACCGATTTGACTGAAGCCTACTGGGGGTTGGTGCCGAGCGCCATCGCGTGGCGCAGGTCGGCGGCTGCTCGGCCACGCATCGTCAAGGAGCGGTGCTCGGCGACGAGAGCCGGTGGCTAGCGGGCTGCGTGGCCGAGGAACGCGCGGCAGCCGCTACGGCCAGCGTTGCAGCGCCGCCTCGACGCCCTCGACCACGAGCAGCGCTGCGCAGCTGGCCGCCTCGCGCGCGAGCGCGTCGGGATCCTCATCCGCCTCAAAGCCCGACAGGACGTAGGCGGCAATGTCGCGCCGATCGCCCTTGCCGGGCCGGCCGACGCCGCAGCGGACGCGGAGGAAGTCGGGCGAGCCGAGCGCCTCGGCCATTGAGCGCAGGCCGTTGTGGCCCTTCAGTCCGCCGCCGTCGCGTGCTCGGACGAGGCCCGGCGCGAGCTCGATGTCGTCGTAGATGACGACGAGCTCGTCGATCGGCACCTTCAGGTCGCTGACGCAGGCGCCGATCGAGCGTCCGCTGTCGTTCATGAACGTCTCGGGTGTGAGCACGCCGACGCTGACGTCACCGAGCCTCAGCTCGGCGTAGCGCCCGTTGTACTTCTTGCGCGTCGTTGCCGCGTGCTCGGAGACGAGCTGATCAGCGGCCATCCAGCCGATGTTGTGCCGCGTGCGTGCGTAGCGGCTGCCCGGATTGCCGAGCCCGATGATCAGGGCATCGACGTACGCCATCAGAGCCTACTCGGCGGCCTCGCTGGACTCGTCGCCGGCTGCCGCAGCGGCTCCGCCACCATCGGCTGCTGCTGCCTCGTCGCCCGCCTCGCCCGTCTCGGACATGGCTGCGCGGGTGGCGACGCAGGCGCAGACGACTGCGTCGGGATCGCCGGAGAACTCGGCGCCAAGCGGTGCGACGAGGTCGCGGATGTGCAGCGAGTGCCCGATCGTCAGCTCGGTGATGTCGACCACGATCTCCGTCGGCATCGAGCCTGGCAGCGCGGTGACCATGATCTCGTGCAGGGAGTGCTCGACCATGCCGCCGCTGAGGCGCACGCCTGCGGCCTCACCGGTGAGGTGAATCGGCACGGCGGAGTTGAATGTCTCCGTCATCGAGATGGCGAGCAGGTCGATGTGGGTGACGCGATCGCGGACGCGGTCGATCTCCATCGCCTTCAGGATCGCGTTGACTGGCTCCTGCTCGCCGTCGATGACGAGCGAGAGAATGGCGTTGCGGCCGGCCTCGCCGAGGAAGGCGGCGCGGAGCTTGACGCGCTCGATCTGGAACGGCAGCGGCTCGCGGCTCTGACCGTACAGCACGCCAGGGATCACGTCGAGCTTGCGTAGCCGCTGGTTCGCGCGGGTCGAGGCGGGTTCGCGCTTGGTGATGGTGAGCGTGGTATCGGACATGTCAGTTTCGGCTCCGTTGAGGTGCGACGGGGAGTGTACGGGAGCGCGGCGCCCGGCGCGCCGTGCCTGCGTGGTCTGCGTGGGGCGTGGTGGCCGTGGTGGCGGCGGCGAAGGCGACGACCTGCCGGGCTGCGTCCTAGAAGAGCTGGTTCTCGCCGTTGAACAGGTTCGACACGGAGCCCTCGCGGAAGACCTCCTCGATCGTCTGCGCGAGGATCGCGTCGACGGGGAGGACGCGAATGCGGCTCGCTGCTGCGCGGGGATCGATCGGCACGGTGTCGCAGACGACGACCTCGTGCAGGATCGAGTCGCGGATGCGCTCGAGCGCGGGCTCGGACAGGATCGCGTGGGTGGCGCAGGCGACGACCTGGGAGGCGCCCGCTGCGTGCACGGCCTCGGCGCCTGCGCAGAGCGTGCCGGCCGTGTCGATGATGTCGTCGGAGATGATCGCCTTCTTGCCGGCGACGTCGCCGATGATCGCAGCGACGCGCGCCTCATTGTGCCCGGGGCGGAGCTTGGCGATGATGGCGACGTCGGCGTCGAGCATCTCTGCGAAGCGGGTGGCCAGCTTGGCGCGGCCGGCATCGGCGGAGACGACGACGGTGCCGTCGCCGTAGAAGCCCATGTCGCGAAAGTGGCGGGCGAACATTGGGAGCGCCGTCATGTGGTCGACGGGGCCGTCGAAGAAGCCCTGCACCTGTCCTGCGTGGAGGTCCATCGTGAGCACGCGGTCGACGCCGGAGGCGCGCAGGAGCGTCGAGACGAGGCGGGCCGTGATGGGCTCGCGGGGGGCTGACTTCTTGTCCTGCCGGGCGTACGGGTACCACGGAATGACTGCGGTGACGCGCTTGGCAGAGCCGAGGATGGCGGCGTCGGCCATGATCATCAGCTCCATCAGGTTGCGGTTCACGGGGTTGACGCAGCTCTGGACGAGGAAGACGTCGGCGCCGCGCACCGACTCCTCGAAGCGGGCGTAGATCTCGCCGTTGGCGAACGTCTTCAGCGTGACCTGCCCGAGCCCAACGCCGAGCCGGTCGGAGATGCGCTGCGCGAGGTCCTCGTTGGAGCGTCCAGAGAAGATCATCAGCCGCTTTGAGGACGGCTGATCGGACCACGACGACGGCAGCATGACTTCGGCGGGCACGTCGAACAGCTTCGAATCAGGCATCGCGCTTCCTCTTGGCGTAGTCCTCAATGACGTGCTGGCGGGCTCGGGCGATGCCGAGCGCTCCCGCCGGAACATCGTGGGTGATGATCGAACCGGCGCCGATGGTGGCATCGTCACCGATCGCCACCGGGGCCACCAGCACGGTGTCGGAGCCGGTGCGGACGCGGTCGCCGATGACGGTCCGGTGCTTGGTGCGCCCGTCGTAGTTTGCGGTGATGTTGCCGGCGCCGATGTTGGTGTCTTCGCCGATCTGCGCGTCGCCAACGTAGGACAGGTGGGGGATCTTGCTGCGGGCGCCAACGGCAGCGTTCTTCGTCTCGACGAAGGCGCCGACGCGGGCTCCCGCGTGCAGCACCGTGCCGGCGCGCAGGTGGGCGAAGGGGCCGGCTTGGGCGCCTTCGTGCAGGACGGCGTCGGTGAGCACGCTGTGTGGCCCCGCCGTGGCGCCCGTGGCGAGGCGGGTCGAGCCACGCAGGATCGTGAAGGGGTGGACGACGCAGTCGGGCGCCAGCGTCACGTCGGCGTCAATGTAGGTCGTGGCGGGATCAATGATGCCTGCGCCGTTGAGCAGGTGCGCGGTGATGATGCGGTCGCGGAGCAGGCTGGCGGCCTCTGCCAGCTCGACGCGGGTGTTGATGCCAAGCAGCAGCGCGGCGTCGGCGACCTCGGCTGCGCGAACTGCGCCACCGGCGGCGGCGATTGCTGGCACGACGTCGGGGAGGTAGTACTCGCCTTGCGCGTTGTCGTTCTTGAGGCCCGCGAGGGCGGGACGGAGCGCGCTGGCGCTGAAGACGTAGAGCCCGGCGTTGACCTCGTCGATTGCCAGCTCGTCGGGCGTCGCGTCCTTCGCCTCGACGATGCGAATGCCGCCGTCCGTGCGAACGACGCGTCCATACGCTCCCGGGTCGTCGAGGCGGAAGCTGGCGGCGGTGCCCTCGGCGCCGGCGGCGCTGTGGGCGCCCACGAGGTCCGTCAGCAGCGCAGACGTCAGCAGCGGAGTGTCGCCGGAGACGATCAGCACGTCGCCGTCGAAGCCCGCGAGGGCTGGCATGGCGCAGCGCACGGCGTCGCCGGTGCCGAGCTGGTCGGGCTGGACGACGGTGGTGGCACCATCCGCTGCGGCGGCGACGGCCGCAGCGGCGTCGGGCGGCACGACGACGACGATGCGGTCCGCGCCGGCCTCGCGGACGGCGGCGATCACCCAGCCGAGCAGGCTCCGGCCCCAGATCGGATGCAGCACCTTCGGCGTGGCGGAGCGCATGCGCGTGCCCTTGCCGCCGGCCATCACGATGCAGGCGAGGGGCCGATCCGGGTTGCGGGGGGCGGGCTCCATCCGGCTCTGCGAGGATAGCCCGTCAGGCGGCAGGCCGCGCCTGCAGGTCGGTGATGGCGGTGGTGAGCTGCGCGGAGGTCAGAAACGACAGGCCGAGCGTCGCATCGTGGCGAAACCGGATCACGCCCTCGGCGTCGATCACGAACGTGCTGCGCTTCGTCCCGAGCAGCGGCGCCGTTGCTCCGTAGAGGGCGGCGACCGCTCGGTCTGGGTCTGCGAGCAGCGGGAGCGTCAGCCCGTGCTTGGCGACGAACGACTCCTTCGAGGCCACGTCCTTCGCGGAGATGCCGACGATCGTGGCACCGGTGGCGGCGAGGCCAGCGGCATCGTCGCGGTAGGCGCACAGCTGCTTCGTGCAGACCTTCGTGTCATCCGCGGGATAGAACAGCAGGGCGACGATGCTGCCGCGGTGCTCGGCGAGGTGGAAGGGGCCGGCAGTTCCGGTCAGGGTGAAGTCGGGGGCTGCGTCGCCGACGGTGGGTCTGGCCATGGTGCTCCTTGCGGTGGTGAACGCCCTGCCGGGTGGCAGA
>CAMDVX010000066.1 GCA_945877865.1 Bifidobacterium breve
CTTTGCCATTACTGTCGCTCTGCCCGCTGGTGCTAGTGCACAGGGGGCAGGCACCCCCACACAGGCATGGACCGATGGCGCGACCGTCGGCTCGACGACGGG
The DNA here is from genome assembly GCA_945877865.1 of Bifidobacterium breve. Lineage (GTDB taxonomy): Bacteria > Actinomycetota > Thermoleophilia > Gaiellales > F1-60-MAGs149 > F1-60-MAGs149. The sequence continues at coordinate 103 of CAMDVX010000066.1, forward strand.
CGCAGGCTGGGGTGCCATGGCGGGAGGCGTCGCTGGACGCCCCTACGTGACGCGCCTGACCGCGACGAACGCTGGCGTGGAGAGCGTGCTGATCGACGGTGGTACGACGACTCCGCCGCCCATGACAGGAGGCATCCCGACGGTGGTGATCTCTCCCACCAATCTTTGCCAGGCAGGACAGACGCCAGCCCAGGGCCAATGCTACGCCACGCCAAATCGAGTCGGGCTCGCCCTTGGCGTTCCCCAGACCGATAACGTCAATACTGATCTGACCGGCGCCGCGACTGTCGAAACGATTTTCGACATGACCGTGCGCATGAACACGCTGGGGCAATCTCTGCGCTGGTCGTGGGCAAACCTCGACCTGCTCTATTGGAGCGCGACGGGGCTCGGCACGGCCGATGCGCAGGTACGGATCCGCTTCCGCCCGGTCGCCACGCAGTTCGTGACCGACTTCCCACCCGGTAACGGCTGCACTGCGACCCCGATCTTCGCATGCGACCCCCAGCAGGCAGCCCTGCAGGTGCTTTCCGCCAACATCTCCTTCAGCCTCGACGACACAGTCAACGCCGCCCTGACCGGAGCCATCTTCGCAACGCAGGGAGCGATCTTCGGCTTTGTAAATCCGACGGGGACGGCGTCGGCACCGGTGCTTGACCTGCAGATGGCCGCAGCGCACTTGAGGGCCGACGGGCAGGTCCAGACCGGTCAGATGAAGGCGGTCCTGCCCGCCCAAACGCTGCTTAACGTCTATGGCGTGCTCCCCGCGGATGCCGCTACGTTCTTCAGCGCAACCCGATCCGGCTCGACCGGCACGAACGGCGCTCCGAGCTACAGCGTATGGAGCGCGGGCATCGAAGGCACTGACGGCCTGCTGATCACCGTCCCCGACATCACTTTCAGTTCGCCAACCTACAAGGTCAAGCGCAAGTCGGTGGCCGCGAAGACCACCGTAAAGACCACAGGCAGCAGCACGTCCGTCTCCGTCACCGCGCTCCGCGCCTGTCGCAAGAGTGTCTGCACGGCGACGTTGTACACCACGGGCACGGCCGTCTCGGGCAAGGCCAGAAAAATAGCGAGTGGAGTTTCGGCGGCCGATGGCTCGCTGAACCTCGTCTTCCCGAAGGCGAAGCTTAAGAAGAGTGCTCCTTATTCCGTCACAATCCGCCTCAAGCAGGGCGGTAAGCTGGTCACGACGGCCGCCGGAGTCAATGGAGGTTCGCTGATCTGGGGCTCAAGCAGCGGTGGCTCTGGCGGTAGTGGCTCTGGCGGTGGTGGTAACGGCGGTGGCTCTGGCGGTGGTGGTAATGGCGGTGGTGGCACCCGCCATCGCTGAGGCTAGCGACGGAACCGTTGCTGGCCGAGCGGACGGAGCACTCCGATCCGTCGTTCGGCCGTGAGCAGTGACCCTACGGTGCAGCCCGAAGCGTGCACGCTGCTCGCGCTGCGGCACGCAGGTCGTCCCCGCTCGAGCGCAACGCATCGCGAATCGGCTTGACGCCGCGGCCGATGCCAAGCACCGCCGTCGCGCCTACGTCGTAGAGGGCGCTTGCTCCGTCATCCACGCGGCCGCCGAAGACCACGCAGGGTAGACCAGCTGCCTTGCTGGCTGCAGCGACCCTGGCGACGGTCTTCCCCGCGGCACTCTGGGCATCGACGGCGCCCTCCGCCGTCAAGACGAGCGTTGCCGAGCGCAGGCGATCGTAGAAGCCCGTCTCGCGCATCACGAGCTCTGCCCCTGGGATTGGCTCGGCACCCAGGAGAAAGCAGGCCGCCCCGAGCCCGCCCGCGGCGCCGGCGCCCGGACGTCGCGCCCGGTCTCCAAGCAGCGTTTCCAAGCGAGCGAGGCCGGCATCGAGGAGCTCGACCTGCTCTGGCGTGGCTCCCTTCTGCGGACCGAAGACAGGCGCTGCGCCGAGTGGTCCGGCGAGCGGGCTGTCGACATCAAGCGCCACGACGAGCTCCGTCGCGGCGAGGCGCGGATCGATACCAGCGAGCTCAAGCCGGGCGATCTGCGGCACATCCCTCCCGCGGCCTCGCAGCACGTTGCCGTTGGCGTCATACGCCTTCAGCCCGAGGCCGATCAGGAGACCCAGCCCGCCATCGACAGTGGCGGAGCCGCCAAGGGCGATCACGATTCTCGGAGCGCGAAGGTCGAGCGCAGCGAGGACTAGGGGCGCGATGCCAGCGCTTGACGCCGCTAAGACGTCTCTGCGTCCGCGTGGGATGTGCATGAGTCCGATGGCCTCTGCCGCCTCAACGATGCAGGTTCCATCTGGCAGGACGCCGAGCAGGGCGTTCCGCGGCCGCCCGAGCGCGTCGCGCGTGCGGACGGAGCGTCGCTCGCCGTTGCGACCACGGACGATTGCGTCGCACGTTCCCTCCCCCCCATCAGCCAGCGGATGCTCGAGTGCTTCCCAGCCCGCGTCGCGCGCGCCCTGTGCGAGGGCTCGCGCCGCCTCGTGAGCGTCCAGCGCGCCACGCAGCTTGTCGGGCGCGCAGAGAGCGACCGGCGCTGTCATCCGAGGAGGTACAGCGACGAGAGCGGAACCGTCGAGACGGGTGGTGTGTCGACCGGCTCGCCGTCGACGGTTACCACGTGAGTTGTGGGATCAACTCGAACGGCGGCCAGACGCGAGTTACGAACCATGTCACGGGCGCCAAGGCTACGCGTGCTGTGGACGGCGATGCGCTGCTTCGCCGTCGGCAGGCGATTGGCGCGCCCGCTGACCATGGCGAGGCCGCTGGTGAAGGCGATGCTGAGGCGGGCCGGAGCCGTGCCGAGCGCGCCGATCTGGGCAGCCAGCTGCGTCGGCTGGCTCAAGGCTGTGGCCGCGTTCGGGTCGCCGGAGGCGCCCCACGTGGGAAAGCCCGCCTTCAGGACGAGGTACGGCTTGACGGCGAACCAGGCCGGATCCCACAGCACGATGTCAGCCAGCTTGCCAACCTCAAGCGAGCCCACGTGATCGGCGATGCCGTGGGCGATAGCGGGATTGATGGTCGTCTTGGCGAGGTACTGCAAGACCCGTGCGTTGTCATGGCCTGTGACGTCGGTTGGTCCGCGCCGGTCGCGCATCACGGAGGCGAGCTGCAGCGTGCGTCGCAGCGTCTCCCCTACCCGGCCCATCCCCTGGCTGTCTGAGGACGTCATGTGGATGAGGCCGAGGTCGTGCAGCACGTCCTCCGCTGCCATGGTGCGTGCGCGGACGCGGTCGCGGGCGAGCTGATGATCGCCGGGTAAGTCGTCTTGCAGCACGTGAACGGCCTCGATCATGGGACCATGCTCGGCTACGGCATTGACGCCAAAGGGAAACGTTGGGTTGGTCGACGACGTCAAGATGTTTGGCTCGCCAGCCAGCCGCAGCAGGTCGGGCGCGTGCCCTCCACCAGCACCTTCGATGTGGTACGCATGCAGAGTCCTGCCCGCCACCAGCGCGAGCGTATCCTCAACGCTGAGGCATTCGTTCAGCCCATCCGTGTGCACGCAGACCTGAACGTCATGGTCATCAGCCACCCGCAGCGCCATCTCAAGAGCCGTCGCGTGCGCGCCGACGTCCTCATGGATCTTGAGTCCCGCGGCGCCCGCGGCGAGCAGCTCAATCAGCGGCTCCGCCGTGCTGGATGAGCCACGTGCGAGCATGAGCGTATTGATCGGGGCTGTCTCAAGCGCGGCATGGACGTGGTGCAAGGCCCAGACCGGATTCGTCCCCAGGTTCCAGACCGGACCATAGTCCTGAATGACGAGCGTCGTGAAGCCCGCTGCCAGTGCCTGATCCACGATCCTCGGCGAGAGCAGGTGGACGTGCGGGTCAATGGCGCCCGCGGTGGCGATCAGGCCCTCGCCCGACACGATTGCCGTGGTCGTTCCGAGCACGACGTCGACGGCATCCATGATGTCGGGATTGCCCGCGCGACCGATCGAGACGATGCGGCCGTCGGTGATGCCAATTGCCGTCTTGCGGACGCCAAGCACCGCGTCGACGACGAGCACCTGCGTGACGGCGATCTCCACTGCGTCAGTCGTCGACCGCGCCATCAGCCCATCGCGTGCGGTCTTGGCGAAGCCACCGAGCACCTCGTTGCCACGCTCCTGATCGTCCACCTCGACCTGGACGACAAGGCTGGTATCGCCAAGGCGGACGCGATCGCCCACCGTCGGTCCGTAGACGCGCGCGTAGGCGTCGGGGGTGAGCGTCACGCGCCCGCTCCCAGGTAGCCGCGCGCTCGCGCCCGCTCCAGCGCGTCGGTCAATGCGGTTGGAGCATCAAGCGGCCCGTTGACGAGACCGGCAAAGCCCATGGCGACGCGCCTCCCTCGAAATGGCACGAGCCGAACGACGTGCGACTCACCGGCAGCCCAGCGGATCGTGCTGCCAGTCGGGATGCTCAGCCGTCGCCCCCAGCTCGCCGCCCGATCGAAGCTGAGCCGACGGTTCGCCTCGAAGAAGTGCCAGTGCGACGTGATGGCAATCGGCACCGCAGCGGTATTGGTGACCTCGACGTCAACGCAGTCTGCTGGCGCGGCTGGTCGGAGCGGTGCGCTGGAGACTGCGCCTGGTCCGTCGGCTTGGCTCGGGCCGAGCGGCTCGGGGATCATCAGCAGACGCATGCCATCCATGAAGAGTGCCTCGACCTCAACGTGTGGCACGAGGCTCGTCACGCCCGGGAGCACGTCCTGAGCGTCGAGCACCCGAGTGGCTCGCTCAATCGCCTCGGGCAGAGTGAGACCGTCGCGGGCGGCCTCGCAGGCGGTGTCGGCGATGATGGCGATGGCCTCAGGAGCATTCAGCAGCAGGCCGCGGGCCTGCCGGGAGCGCGCCAGCGACGCAGCCTGAAAGATGAGGAGCCGGTCGAGCTCGTGCGGAGTGAGCAGCATTCGGGCTAGAGCCCGTAGCCGCGACGATAGAGTCGCTCGAGTTCATGCACCCGTGCAATATAGGCGCGCGTCTCTGCAAAGGGAATCCGAACCGGCTCTCCGGCCGGGGTCGCGGCAACCCAGCGGTCGACGTTGCCCTGACCGGCGTTGTAGGCAGCCAACGCTAGGTCCTCAGCCTGCGGATGGTCCGCATACTTCGTCTGCAGCTGCCGCAGATACCAGCAGCCGTAGCGAACGTTGATCTCAGGGACGTAGAGATCGGAGGCGACGAATCCGTGGCCGCCCGTGTGGTCGGCGATACCCTGAGCCGTGCCCGGCAGCAGCTGCATCAAGCCAATCGCGCCCGCGGACGACTTCGCGCCTGGCTCGAACTTCGACTCGGTAAAGACCACGGCGGCCACGTACGCGGGCTGAAGCCCATACGTGTTGGCATGGCCGCGGATGATCGCCTCGTACTTGAGCGGGTAGCGGAGGCGGATGTACCAGCCTGGCTCCTCCTTGACGGCATACGTCCCGACGGCTGCGACGGCGATCACCACGAGCAGCAGCAGCGAGGTTAGGCGTCGCATCACCGCTCAGCGTACCGTGCGATGTAGTCATCAATCTGCTGCTGAAGCTCCTCCGTCGAGCCGTCGTTGCGGATCACATCGTCCGCCGCCGCTCTCCGGCGCTCGTCTGGCCACAGCCGTGCCGATCGGGACTCCAGCTCTGCGAGCCCCCCACGAGCGGCCACGCGGGCGGCTCGCGTGTTCGGGTCGGCCGAGACGACGAGCACGCGGTCAAAGCGATCCGCCCGGCCCGACTCGAACAGCAGAGGAGACTCGTACACCAGCAGCGGCTGCCCATCAGGGTCTGCACGCAGCCCATCAACCCACTGCGCCAGCTCGTCTTCTGCCAGCGGATGCAGGAGCTGCTCCAGCCAGGTCAGCGCGTCGGGTTCGGCGAACACGCGCGTGGCTACCGCCCGACGATCGATGGAGCGATCTGTCGTGAGCACCTCCGGCCCTAACCGGGCGACCACTTGGTCTCGCACAGCTGGCTGCTCGTAGAGCCGATGGACGATGCTGTCCGCGCTGAGGACCGCGCATCCTCGCCGCGCGAAGGCGGCGAGGACGGCGGACTTCCCGGCGCCGATGGCGCCCGTCACTCCAATCAAGGGCGGCCGGCCCGACACCGGCCCGTGCTACTGCTCGGTTGCTTCCGGGTCGTCCTCGCCAGCGGGGGCCTCGGTCGAGGGCTCCTCGGCAGCGGGGGCCTCGGTCGAGGGCTCCTCGGCAGCGGGGGCCTCGGTGGAGGGCTCCTCGGCAGCGGGGTCAGGCTCTGCTGCAGCCGTCTCCTCTGCAGCGGCCTCTTCGGCCGCGGGTGTGGCTTCAGCAGCGACCTCTCCGGCCGCCTCGGCCGCTGCGGCGGCTGCGGCCGCGAGCTTGGCGGCGTGCTCCGCAGCAACTGCGGCAGCAACCTCAGCAGCCATGCCCGGCGGGAGCAGACCCTCAAGGTCGTACTCGCCCTCCTCGACGTGGTCGAGCTCGAGGTCGGGTGCAGCGCCCGGCTCAGCCAGCGGCTCGTCCGGATCGATGAATGGCTCGCCGCCGGGGATCAGGCTGATCGGCGCGAGGATTGGATCGCCCGGCAGGACCTGCTTCATGGACAGCGAGAGGCGGCGGCGCTCAGCGTCGATCTCAATGATGCGAACGAGCACGTGGTCTCCCTGCGACACGATCTCACGGGGGTTCTCGATGTGACGCTCGGCGAGCTCGCTGATGTGCACGAGGCCCTCGACGCCCTGCAGGATTTCGACGAAGGCACCGAACGTGACGACCTTCGTGGCCCGTCCGTGGACGATATCGCCCTGCTGATAGCTGTCGAGCACTCGCTGCCACGGATCGGCCTGCGTCTGCTTGAGGCCGAGGGAGATGCGCTGGCGGTCACGATCGACGTCGAGCACCTTGACCTCGACCTCTTGGCCGATCTCAAGCAGCTCGGACGGATGGTTGACGTGGCTCCACGACAGCTCGGAGATGTGGATCAGGCCGTCGATGCCGTCGAGGTCGACGAAGGCGCCGAAGTCGACGATGTTGGAGACGAGGCCCTTCACGGTCTTGCCCGGCGCGAGGTCGTCGAGGATGCGCTGGCGCACCTCACGACGCTCCTCCTCGAGCATGGCGCGACGGGAGAGCACGACATTGTTGCGTGAGCGGTTGAGCTCGATGACCTTGCACCGCAGCTCCTGACCACGGAACTCCTCGAGGTCTTGGACGCGACGGATGTCGACCAGCGACGCGGGCAGGAAGCCGCGCACGCCGAGGTCGATGATCAGGCCGCCCTTGACAACCTCAATGACGGTGCCGTCAACGGGCTCGCCGCTCTCAGCTGCTGCCTCGATGCGCTTCCAGGCCTTCTCGAAGCGGGCGCGCTTCTTGGAGAGGATCAGGCGACCGTCCGCGTCCTCCTTCGTCATGACGAGCGCGTCGACCTCCTCGCCCAGCTCAACTTCGTCATGCGGATCGACGCTGCGTCGGATCGACAGCTCGGCGACGGGGATGACGCCCTCCGACTTGTAGCCGATGTCGATAAGGACCTCGTCCTTGTCGATCTGCACGACCTTGCCGGTCACGACATCGCCCTCGGAGAACTCAGCGATGGTCGCGTCGTAGTTCGGCACCATCACGCCATCAACTTCGATCCATACGCTCGGATCGGCGGCGATCATCTCTTCTGTGGTCTGCAGCATCGGTAGAGGACTGTCCTTGTCAGGTTGTGGAGCCAAGTGGCTCAGAACGGGCGGAACGATACCAGCCGAGGTCGCTTTTGGCCTCAGACACCGCCGACCTACTCCTTAGCTGCGGCCCACGTGGTGCCGATGCCAGCGTCGGCGACGAGCGGCGGGTCGAGGGCGTAGGCATTGACCATCTCCTCCACCACGATGTCACGAACCGCCTCGGCCTCGTGCGCGGCAGACTCAAGGAGGAGCTCATCGTGAACCTGCAGCACGAGCGCTGCCGGGCGGCCCTCGTCGCGCAGCCTGCGGTCGCAGGCGATCATTGCCACCTTGATGATGTCCGCTGCGCTGCCCTGGATCAGCGAGTTGACGGCGAGCCGCTCGCCGAGCTGGTGCACCTGCCGATTCTGGGCACGGAGCTCGGGAATTGGTCGCTGCCTGCCAAGCAGCGTGAGGGCGTAGCCTCGCTCGGTCGTCTCGGCAATCGTCGTGCTGATGAACTCTTGGACCTTGGGGTAGCGGCCGAGGTAGCGATCAATGTAGCTCTGCGCCTCACCCCGCTCGATCTCAAGCTGCTCAGCGAGCCCGTAGGCCGAGATGCCGTAGATGATGCCGAAGTTGACGGCCTTCGCCCGGTCGCGCTCCTCCTTGGTGACGTCGGAGACGGACTTGCCAAGGACCTCCGCGGCCGTTGCCCGGTGGACGTCCTCGCCCCGGCGAAATGCGTCAATGAGACCGGGTTCGCGCGACAGGTGGGCGAGGATTCGCAGCTCGACCTGCGAGTAGTCGCAGGAGATGAGCACATTGCCGGGATCGGCGATGAACGCGGCGCGGATCTCTCTGCCGAGCTCAGAGCGAACGGGAATCGCCTGCAGGTTCGGATTGGTGCTCGACAGCCGGCCGGTGGCCGCTGTGTGCTGGGAGAACGTGGAGTGGATGCGCCCGTCGCCCGCCGCGGCATCGGGGAGGGCGTGCAGGTAGGTCGATAGCAGCTTCGAGAGCTCGCGCCACCGCTCAATCACGGCGATGATCGGATGCTTCGGTCGGAGCCGAGCGAGCACGCTTCGGTCCGTGGACGGACCGGTCTTGCCCTGCTTCTCGCTAGGCAGGCCAAGGCGCCCAAAGAGCACCTCACCGAGCTGCTTCGGCGACCCAATCACAAACGGACCGCCCGCCAGGCGGTGCGCCTCCGTCTCGAGCGCTCCTAGCTCTGTGCTGCAGCGCTCGGCGATCTCGTCGAGCACGTCCGCGTCGATGCGGATGCCGACGCGCTCCATCTCGGCCAGCACGGGCACCAGGGGCAGCTCGAGATCGGCGAGCAGGGCCAGCAGATGGCGATCAGCGAGCCGCGTGGTCAGCAGTGGCCGCAGCTGCCGCACCGCGACGGCCTCGCGTACAGCGGTGGCGCCCTCTCCCTCTGCGTCAATGCGAATGGCGTGCTCGCGCAGGAGATCATCGAGGGCGTACCCGCTGCGACCCGGGTCGAGCAGGTAGGCGGCGAGCGCGGTGTCGAAGGC
>CAMDVX010000067.1 GCA_945877865.1 Bifidobacterium breve
TGAGGACCTCTCCACGCTGCCGCTCGGTCAGGGCTGGCGCAAGGACCTGCTGGGCGACGACCTCGTGCGGCTCGTTCGCGGCGAGGTGAGCCTGTCGCTCAATCAGAGCGCGCCGTTTCTGCGGATCGAGGACCGACGGGCCTGAGGCCCGCCGGCGCATGCAGACCAATCGTCTCCTCGCCGCCGTCACGATCGGCGCCTTCACCCTGCTGGCGATCGCGCTGCCGACGGACCTCATCTCCAATCCGGTGTTCACGCGGCAGGTCGCGGCGCCAGGCTGGGCCTGGCCGGTGGCGATTGCCTCCGCCGTGCTCGTCGCCGTCCTGATCGCGCTGCCCAAGCCGACCTCCTGTCGACCGCCGACGCGCGTGGGGGTCGTGGGAGGCGCCCTCACCTACCTCGCCGTCGGCTGTCCGACCTGCAACCAGATCGTGATGCTCGCCGTCGGCACGACGGGTGCGCTGGCGTGGTTTGCGCCGCTCCAACCGGTGCTGGCCGCGCTTGGGATCGTGGTGCTTGCGGCTGCAATCACCCACCGAGCCGTGCTGCTGCGGCGCGCCGCACTGCCCGCAGTCCGCTAGCCAACGTCCACACCACCCACAGCGCGCGGCAGAGCCGTCGCTGGCTGTCGGCAGCGCGGGCGCTGACCCTCCGCTTGGCTGGGACCTACAGGTCGTCGTTGACGACGCGGTAGTACGTGTCGCGCTGCACTGGCTTGTAGCCCGCGTTGCGGATCACCCGGCAGAAGTCCTCGCTCGTGGCGCGATAGGTCGTGCCAGCGCTCGAGACGACGTTCTCCTCGAGCATCACCGAGCCAAGGTCGTCGGCACCGAAGTGCAGGGCAATCTGTCCGATCTTCATGCCCTGCGTCACCCACGACGACTGGATGTGCGGGATGTTGTCGAAGTAGAGCCGCGAGATCGCCTGCACCTTGAGGTACTCAAACGAGGTCGGCGTCTCCTTGACCTGCTCGCCGAGCACGGTGTTGTCAGGCTGAAACGTCCACGAGATGAAGGCCCGGAAGCCCGCGACCTCGTCCTGCAGGTCGCGCAGGCGCCGCATGTGCTCGACGCGTTCGGCGAGCGTTTCGACGTGGCCATACATCATCGTCGCCGACGTTGACATGCCCTGGCGGTGCGCCTGGCGCATCACCTCGAGCCACTCGTCGCTCTTCGTCTTCTTCGGGGCAAGGATCTTCCGGACCCGATCGACGAGGATCTCGCCGCCACCGCCGGGCAGCGTGTCAAGCCCCGCGTCACGCAGGCGCGACAGCGTCGTCGCGATCGGCAGGTTGGCACGACGCGAGATGTACGTGATCTCGGGCGGAGAGAGCGCATGCAGGTGAAAGGTGGGGTAGCGCTCCTTGATCGACGAGAAGATGTCCTCGTACCAGTCGATCCCGAGCTCCGGATTGTGCCCGCCTTGCATCAGCGCACCCGTGCCGCCGACCGCGATCGTCTCCTCGATCTTCGCGAAGATGATCGGCTTCGGCAGCGTGTAGCCCTCGCGCAGGTCGCCCGGCTTGCGGTAGAACGCGCAGAAGTTGCAGTCGGTCACGCAGACGTTCGTGTAGTTGATGTTGCGATCGACGATGAAGGTGATCTCGTCGGGGTTGCTCTTGCGGTTGCGAATCTCGTTGGCGGCAGCGCCGATGGCGACGAGGTCAGGCGACTCCATCAGCGTGAGCGCAGCTGCGTCCTCAAGCCGCTCACCATCGAGCACGCGGGCGAGGATCTCGGTCACCGTACGGGTTTTCTCGACGACCGCCATTACGCCTCCGCTCCGTGATGCTGGGCCCCGGCGAACACGAGCTCCGGGGCGGCATCGATGATGTCGGCCGCTGCGGCCAGCTCGAAGTATCGCGCCAAACCCTCGCGCTCGCGCTCCCCGAAGCGGTAGCGCAGCTTCTCGAAGTAGCGGGCGAGGTAGCCGGCCGGAAATCCGTAGCGCGCAGCGGCGGCCTCCGCGACCAGCGAGGCGTGCTCCGAGGCATCCGCCACGGCGGACGCGAGGGCGTGGTCGAGCGCGAGCAGTCGCTCCGTCTCAACGCTGCGCCGCGCGGCCCAGACGGCGAACACCATCGGCAGGCCAGTTCGCTCGCGCCAGAGGGCGCCGAGGTCGTGGTGCGGCGTAGCGCTATCGAGCGCGGAGCGCAGCGCCTCATCGCCAATCAGCAGCGTGGCGTCGGCAGACGCGCCCTCGGCGCGAATCTCAGCGGCGGGAAAGAGGATGCGCACGAGGGCGACCGAGGCCGCGCTCTGGCTGGTCACGGCCACGGAGGCGATCGCCGGCAGCGGGACGTCAGTGACGAGCTGGACCGAGTCGACAGCGCCATCCGATGAGATGCAGATCGACGGCAGCAGCACCCAGTCCTCGGCGTTGCGCGCGTAGGCGATGCTCGAGACGTTGGCGACATCGAGCCGGCCCTCCGCGAGCAGCGCGTTAAGCCCCGTCGGTACGGCCAGCGTCTCCTCGATCATGCCGGCCGACAGGCGGTGCTCAAGCGACCAAGCGAGCGGGAACGTGTTGATGAAGTCAACGCGGCCGACTTGGAGCGGCGGGATCACCATCGACGCAGCTCGTTGTAGAAGGTATCGCGCTGGACGGGCACCTTGCCCGCCTGCTGGATGACGCGCACGAGCGCCTCGACCTTCTCCTCGGTCGGGGTAACCGCGCCCGCCGCATGGGCGATCTTCTCCTCCACCACCGTGCCTTGGATGTCGTTGGCTCCGAAGGAGAGGCCAACCTGCGCGACCGGCGTGGAGATCATGATCCAGTACGCCTTGACGTGCTCGATGTTGTCGAGCATCAGCCGCGACACGGCGAGCATCTTGAGATCGTCCTGGCCCGTCGAGAACTTCCAGCCACGTCGCTCGAACACGGTGTTCTGCGGGTGAAACGGCAGCGGAATGAACGCCATGAAGCCGCCCGTCTCGTCCTGCAGGTCGCGCAGCGCAAGCAGGTGCTCGATGCGCTCCTCGTACGTCTCCACGTGGTTGTACAGCATCGTGCAATGCGTCTTCAGGCCGAGCCCGTGGGCGATGCGGTGGGTCTCCAGCCACTGGGCGCCGGGCTCCTTGCCCGGGGCAATGATCTTGCGGACCCGCGGCGAGAAGATCTCCGCGCCGCCGCCTGGCAGCGTGTCGAGGCCCGCGTCGATCAGGGCCCGCAGCACCTGCTCGTGGTCGAGGTCGGACGTGCGCGTCATGTGGTGGATCTCGGACGCCGTAAACAGCTTGAGGTCGACCCCGGGCAGGCCCTCCTTGAGCGCCTTCGTGATATCGACGTAGTACTGGAAGTCGAGGTGTGGATTCTCACCGCCGACCATGTGGATCTCCGTGAAGTCCTGGGTCTTCTGCACCTCCTGCGCATGCGCCACGAGGTCACCGATGTCCCACATGACCGCATCGGCCTGCTTTGAGGTGCGCGCAAACGCGCAGAACTTGCACTTGACGCGACAGATCGTCGTGTAGTTGAGATAGAGGTTGTTGACGAAGTAGACGTCGTCCGTACCGCCACGCTGACGCCGGGCCAGATCGGCGAGGGCACCGAGCTCGAGCACGTCGTGCGACTCAAGCAGCGCGATGCCGTCATCCAGCTCGAGACGCTCGCCGGCCCCGACCTTCTCGCGGATCTCCTGGAGCTCGGTGCTGCGACTGGTGATTGTGGCCATGGGGTTCCCGATCGGTGGTGTTCTATGTATCGCGGTCAACGACACCGCGGACGACGCTACGCAGAGGCGCGGTGTCGAGGTCTCCCTGGATGCGGTCGAGCGCCTCCTCAGCGGATCGTACGAGGTTACGAGCCGCGTCGCGCGCCTCGTCCAGCGCACCGGTCGCGACCACGCGGTTGAGCAGGCCCAGCACGTCGCCCGGAGCGGGCTCGCTCCGCAGGGCCGCGGCGACCTCCGCGTCGTCGCGGGCGGCGAGCAGGAGGGGCAGCGTAGCCGTCCCGCCGATCAGATCCGTGCCGAGCGTCTTGCCCGTCGCCGCGGACGAGCCATCGCAATCGAGAATGTCGTCGGCGACCTGAAACGCGAGTCCGAGCAGCCGGCCGTAGTCGGCGAGGGCATCAGCATCCGCGTCGGCGAGGCCTCCGAGCCGCCCGCCGAGGCCACACGCCGCTGCGAACAGGCGGCCCGTCTTCAGCGTGCAGCGCTCGAAGTACTGCTCCGTCGTCGTCAGCGGCTCGCGCGTCTGGAGCATCTGCAGCGCCTCGCCCTCCGACAGCCCGAGAGCCGCCTGCGACAGCAGCACGAGGCTCTCGAGATCGCCCGTCTCGGCGAGCACCGCGAAGGCGCGGGCAAAGAGAAAATCACCTGTCGCGCCCGCGATGCGATCGCCGTGCTTCGCCCACACGGTCGGGTGGCCGCGCCGCATGGCCGCATGGTCGAGGACGTCGTCGTGGACGAGCGTCGCCATGTGGACCAGCTCCACGGCGCTCCCGGCCCGCACGAGATCCTCACGCTCTTGGCCCGCGACCGGCGAGGACAGCAGCACGAGCAGCGGCCGCAGACGCTTACCGCCAGCAGCTAGGGTCTCGGCCGCAGTGGCGGAGGTGGCACCGCCGGCCCAGCCGACGTCTGCTGCGAGCCGGGCCTCGACGCGCTCAAGGTAGACGCCGATCCCCGGCAGGGCCAGCAGGTCCGGGTAGCTCAGCGGGCTCACTCGCCCTGTCTCCGCACAGTGCCCACGTGCAGCGCGACGATGCCGCCGCCGAGCGCGCGATAACGCACATCCTCGAGACCAGCCTCGTACATCACCTCGGCGAGCCTGGTCGGTCCGGGGAAGCGCTTGACGGAGGCGGGCAGGTAGACGTAGGCCGAGTCCTGCTTGTCGACCAGGCGCCCGAAGCCCGGCACGAGCCGACCAAACCACAGCCGATGGAAGGCGGCGGCCGGGCCAGACTCCGGAGTCGTGATCTCGAGGCAGACGACCTTGCCGCCCGGTCGGACCACGCGCACGAGCTCGCGAAAGCCGCGGCCGAGGTCGGCCACGTTGCGGATGCCAAACGCGACCGTCGCGGCAGCGAAGCGATCGTCTTCGAACGGCAGGTCGAGCGCGTCACCATGGATCAGCGTGGCGTGATCGAGGTCGCGCTTGGCCAGCTTGATCCGCCCGCGATCGAGCATGCGCTCGGCGAAGTCGAGGCCAATCACCTCGCCGCTGGGACCGACGCGCTTGGCAAGCTCGACGGTGAGATCCGCCGTGCCGCAGCAGCAATCCAGCACGCTCGCGCCAGCGCCGACCTCCGTGGCCTCGGCGGCGAGGCGGCGCCAACGCACGTCGAGGCCCGCGGTCATGACGCGGTTCATCACGTCGTACGGGCGAGCGATCCGATCGAACATCGCCTGGACTCGCTCAGGCGGCAAGGTGCCCTCCTCAACGCCGTACCGGACCGGTAGGTTGCTCGTCATGTCGTCTCTCCCCAGCGCGGCATCAGCGCGTTGTCGACGCCGCAGAGGTCAAGGACGCGCGCAGCGACGAAGCCGGTCATGTCCTCGATCGTATTCGGCTGCGTGTAGTAGGCCGGCATCGCGGGAGCGATGATCGCGCCCGCTTCGGCGAGGGTGGTCAGGGTGCGCAGGTGCAGCAGCGAGAGGGGCGACTCGCGGGGCACGAGGATCAAGCGCCGCTGCTCCTTCAGCGCAACGCCGGCGGCGCGGTGAATCAGGTTCGCCTGGCTCGTCGAGGCGATCGTCCCGCAGGTCGCCATCGAGCAGGGGCAGATGACGTAGGCATCAACCTTCGCGGAGCCGGACGCGTAGGGCGAGAACCAGTCCAGCTCGTCGTAGAGCGTCGCCCGTGGCCCACCGAACTCGCTGACGAGGCGTTGGATGGCAGTCGGCCCGGGAATTGAGCGATCGCGGAACACCTCCAACGCGATCACCTGCCCAGCAGCATCCGACGCGCAGACGCCAACCTCAACATCAGCGGCCGCCAGCCCCGCCAGGACGCGTGCTGCGTAGGGGGCACCCGAGGCGCCGGTAATTCCGAGGAAGACTCGCATAGGTTCGAGACGTGCTCCTAGAGGATACGGTAGGACGCGCACCCCTTCGCTGGCTCTATCGCAGGGCATGGCGATTCGGCGGAACCCCTGCGCTGGCTGGGCTCGTCCATCACCCGCCCGAGGCTGCCGCAGAACGAGAATCGGCCGGGTGTTGCCACCCGACCGACCCTGCACGTTCCTAGTGGCGAAGAGGACTCACGGACCCGCGGCACTCGCGGCGGTGCCCGCGAACAATCCGCCCGCCTTCGCGCACGCGGCCGGATAGACGTCCTTGGCCGACGCAGCGTTCGGCCCGGGCGTGGTCCCCGTTGCCCCCGCCCACGTCGCGACGTAGCCGGCGAGACACTTGATCTCGTCCTCGCTGTAGGTGGCCTTGAAGGCAGGCATGCCGCCCTGTCCATTCGTGACGAGATCAAGCACACGCGCGTAGTCCGGCATGGCCTGGTCGAGCACCGGCCCGACGTTACCGGCGGTACCAGCGTTGGCGAGCGTGTGACACGTCGAGCAGGAGCCGGCTGCGAAGGCCGCCGCTCCCGGCTCGTTCGAGACCGCACCTGCTGCGCCTGGCGCCTTCGAACCGTAGAACGTGAGCGCCAGCAGCACGATCGGCACCGTCACGCCGAGCGCAAGCGCGATCGGCCGGCGCGACAGCCGACGATCCGGATTGCGATCGATGAACGGCCAGCCGATCAGCAGCACCATCCAGATCGTCGGGATGATGATCGAGCCGACGATCAGGAGCTCCGGCGTCTTGAAGATCCGCAGCAGCTCGAACAGGAAGAAGAAGTACCAGTCTGGGCGCGGGTCGTAGCCCAGCACGCCCGGATCGGCCTTCGCCTCGTACGCCGGCCCGAGCAGGCCGCCGATGCGCTCAGCCGTGCCTTCGCCCGGGACGCCACCGAACTGGGCGTGCCAGAGGATCGTCATGCCCATGATCAGCGCCACCACGACGAGGCTGACGATCGTGTCATGGAAGACGGCGTTCGGGAAGAACGGCTTGCCGTGCCGCTTCTGAAAGCTGTACTCCCGTTCGTAGCGCTCGCGGCGCTCACGTGTTGTCAGGCGGGGCATCAGACGTCTCCCTCGTTCGACTGCATACGCGACCACGGCGGGGACGTGACGCCAAGGCGGATCACAAGCCAGAGGTGCAGCGCGATGAGACCGCCGATCGCGCTCGGCAGCACGAGCATGTGGAGCGCGTAGAAGCGGCTCAGGGTGTGCGTGCTGATCTCTGGGCCGACCATCAGGATGTACGACAGCGTCGGGCCGAGGATCGGCGCGGTGCCGTTGATGTTGACACCAACAACCGTCGCCCAGTAGGCGCGCTCGTCAAACACCAGCAGGTAGCCGGTAAACGACATGCCCATCACGAGGATGAAGATAATCGCACCCGTGATCCACGTCATCTCACGCGGGTACTTGTAGGCACCGAACAGGAACGTGCGGCCCATGTGCAGGAAGAGCAGCACCACCATCACGGAGGAGCCCCACTTGTGCATGCCGCGCACGAGCCAGCCAAGCGTGGCGTCGTCGGTGATGAACTTGATCGTGTTCCAGGCCGTGTCAGGATCGGGCTGGTAGTACATCGCCAGCACGATGCCTGTCGTGGCCTGCAGGATGAAGACCGTGATCAGCGCGGAGCCGAGGGTCTGGAGCCACGAGATGTCCTTCGGCACGTTACGAAAGAGCATGAACTTGCCAAACGAGATCAGGCCCGAGCGCTCCTCGACCCAGTCGACGGGAATCTTCGCGATTTCAGCAGGTGGTGGCAGCAATGTGGACATAGTCTGGTGCCTCAGGACGGGGTCGGGTAGAGCCAGCCAAGGAGTCCGCCAACGGGCGCTCCGGGTAGCTTGAAGGTGTCGGTCATGACGACCTTGCCGTCGATCGCCTGCGTCGCGAACGGACGACCGACGTACAGGTTGCCGCCCTCGACCTTGTACTCGAAGCGATTGAGCGGACGAACCGGCGGGCCGGCCGTGCGGATGCCCTCGGTGTCGTACTGGCCGCCATGGCACGGGCAGGCGAAGTTCGTGGTCTTGAACTGGACCGGGCAGCCCAGATGCATGCAGACGTTCGAGATGACGGTGAACTCCGCCGCTCCATCGCGGCGCACGTAGGCAACGCGGCGGTCAAGGGAGCCGTTCTCGCCACGCTCGAACACGACGGAGACGTAGTCGCCCTGGACGAACTTGGGGTCGTCAGCAGCACCGAAGCTCGTCCAGTACCAGTCCTCCGCAGTGAAGGACGGCCCAAGCGTGAAGCCGAGCACGGGAACCGCCACAGCGACGCCGATCAGGCCTCCTAGGCCGACGGTCGCCGCGGTCAGGAACTTGCTGCGGCTGATGATCGCACGAGGGTCCATGGGATCCCCGTACGACGATGCACCTGCACGATCCGAATTCTGGTCAGCCACAGTCAATCCCTCCATTCACAGCAGTATCTTGCGGGCGGTGACCGTGTAATGTCAAAGTCGCCACGAAACGCACAATCCCCCGCCGCGTCATGCGGTGCCCGCTGACACGTGCGTCAGCGAGCACGAGTTGATGCAATAGCGCAGCCCCGACTCGCCCGGACCATCAGGAAAGACGTGGCCAAGGTGGCCTCCGCAGCTGGTGCAGACGACCTCGATCCGCCGCATGCCGTGCGAGACGTCCTCGCGCGCCGCGACGTGCTCGTCGAGGACGGGCCGCGTAAAGCTCGGCCAGCCCGTGCCCGAGTCGAACTTGTCGTCGGCGTCAAAGAGGTCGGTGCCACACCCCGCGCAGCGGTACAGGCCAGGCGCGTGGTGGTCGACGTACTCGCCGGTGAAGGGCGGCTCGGTCCCCGCCTGACGCAGCACCACGTACTGCTCGGGCGTGAGGATCGCCCGCCACTCGTCGTCGGTTCGCTCCATCGCAGCATTCCCTCCCTGAGTCGTGTCGCTCATCGCCCGCGCAGCCTGTCGAGCATACCCTTCGAGCCTGCCGGTGCAGCCTCGGAGGCGCGTCTGAAGGTGCCGTCGAAGCCGGGCAGGGGAATGCCCAGCGACGCCCACCGCTCGTCGACCTGCGCCTTGACCTCAGCGGGGATACGGTTG